>JAKLID010000042.1 GCA_022709795.1 Patescibacteria group bacterium
CTCTGGCTCCCCCGCAAAATTCAGCGCGGGGTCGCCACCTCCCCTTGGCAAGGGGAGGACACAAATGCATTAAAGTATGTCAGAAGAGAAAGAAAATAAGCCAATTTATATCTGTCCGGAGTGCCAGGGAGAAGGAGAAATCGCTGGTAATGTTTGTCGTGCTTGTGAGGGAGTAGGCGCGGTTTTATTTTTGGATGGCGAGGTCCTCTATTTTGGCCACAAACTGAACCGGCTGATAATCGCTGGCGAGAGATATGCCAGACGTTTGCGGTCGCTCATCAATTCTCTGGTTTTATTGTTCGGGGTGACTGGCTTGGTATTTTTGTTTTATGTGATTTATGAGCTGGCCAGAGTCGGAGTGGGCTGGCAAAATTTTATTTATTTGCGCAATGAATATACCTTTATCTTTTGGGTGTCAGTAGTGGCTGATTTTTATCTGGTCTATCGGATAAATAAAGAGTCAAAAACAAAGTCATTGTTAAAACCAAATTCGATCTGGCGCAGATTTATCAATCAAAATAAGGCGGAAGGTGATTTTCACTGGGATTTATTAAAGAAACACAAGAAGAAAGAAATTTTTTCCAGTTTTGACCAAAGAAGCAGGCAAGCGATTGAAGAAGCCTGGCTTTTGGCCGATAAATTTGGGCATGGTTATCTCGGTAATATACATCTATTGACCAGTTTTCTCAGCAACACGCAAGCGAATTTGGTGTTTGCCAGGTTGTCGGTGAATTATCAAATATTGATCGATAAAGTCAAACACGGACTGGGTAAAATAACGAGTGAAAGCAAGCGGACAAGGGCGGGTAGAGAAGCCAAAGTGACAATGCTTCTGGCTTATTGTCTAGCTCACGAAAAGAGGAAAAACAGGGTAAACGCCACAGATATTTTGATGGCGGTCACTAGTCAGGAGGGCCTGGCTAGGGAAATCTTGTATGATCTGGAGATTACTGATAAGGAAATAGAACACGCGGCGGCTTGGGTGGATTTGCAGAGTTATCTGATCAGGCGGTGGCAGGAATTTAAATATTTGTCCAGATTGAAACCTAAAGGAACGATGAATCGAGCTTATACGGCGGTGGCTACGCCGCATTTGGATAATATTTCCAGGGATATGACTCTGTGGGCCAGAGCTGGAGCGTACGCGCCGTGTATTGGTAGAGAAAAAGAAATCGCTGAGATATTCAGGGTTTTGGAAGTGGACAAGGCCGGAGCGCTGTTGGTGGGTTATCGAGGTGTAGGCAAGGGGACTATTTTAGAAGGTATTGCCGAGCTCATGGTCAAAGAAGAGGTGCCGGATATTTTGAAAGATAAGAGGTTGGTTTCCTTGTCAGTATCGGGATTGATCGCCGGAGCCGGGCAATTCGGAGCAATGGAGGCCAATGTTTTGTCAGTAATGCGGGAGATCGGCAAAGCAAAAAATATTGTTTTGGTGATAGAAGATATTCATCATTTGGTCGGAGTGGCAACTGGCGGAGAGGCAATGGATCTGGCCGAGGTGTTGGCCGAGCAAATGCAGGCCTATAATTTTCTGGTGATCGCGACAACAACGCCGGAAATGAGCAAAGAAAAAGTAGAGACTTCCAGTTTGCTCAAAATTTTGCAAAAAGTCCCGGTCAATGAACCAAATAATGATGAGGCAGTCCGCATTTTGGAGGCCAAGGCTTTGCAATTTGAGGGGCAGCACAGGGTTTATTTTTCTTATCAAGCGCTGCAAGCAGCAGTCAAGCTGGCCGGACAATATTTGCATGATGAATATTTGCCAGAGAAAGCCATAAAATTATTAGAGGAGGCGACGCTCGTAGTCAAGACCAAAAAAGGCGAGCGGGCGATCGTGGGGTCAAACGATGTGGCTGAGGTGATCGCTGAATTGACCAATATTCCGGTGACCAAAATTACCATGGAGGAGGGGAAAAAGCTTTTGAATCTGGAAAAGATGATGCAGGAGAAAGTGGTCGGCCAGAGTGAGGCGATAAATATGATCGGGAGTGCACTGCGCCGGGCAAGAACAGAGATGCGCGGCACAAATCGTCCGATTGCTTCTTTCTTATTTATGGGTCCAACCGGTGTGGGCAAAACGCAGGTGACCAAAACTTTGGCCGAGGTTTATTATGGTTCAGAAACAAATATGGTTCGCCTAGATATGTCTGAATATCAGTCAGATGATGCTCTGGCCAAAATGATCGGCGACGCGCGAACCGGCAAGGGTGGTTATCTGACAGAAAAAATAAGAAGATATCCATTCAGTTTGATACTTTTGGACGAGGTGGAAAAAGCCAATCCCAGGATCTTGGATTTGTTTTTGCAAGTTTTGGATGATGGCCGACTGACTGACGCCAGTGGCAAAACGGTGGATTTCACCAATACAATAATCATCGGAACCTCAAACGCCGGGACTGGTTTTATTCAGGAGAGCATCCGGGAGGGTAAAAATATGGCTGTGATTCGCGAGGTACTGATTGACAATTATCTAAAAGAATATTTTCGGCCGGAGTTGATCAATCGTTTTGACGGCATAGTGGTATTCTCACCTTTGGAGATGAAAGATGTGGTAGAAATTGCCAGAATGTTTTTGCGCCAGCTGGCAGAGAGACTGGAAGAGAAGGGGATTGAATTTGGGTTTGAGGAAGAAGCAGTGGAGGAGTTGGCCAAGCTGGGATTTGATCCGACGATGGGGGCAAGACCCCTGAGACGGGTGGTACAAGACAAGATAGAAGACGCACTGGCCAAATTATTTTTGGAGAACAAATTGAAGAGGAGAGATAAAGTAATATTAAGAAAGGGGATAAAGCTGGAGGTAGAAAAAGCTGAGGAATTGTAGGAACAAAACTTAGTAAAATTTGACTAATAAATTACCACCTAACTGGGTGGTAATTTTTGTTGATTTTTTGAAAAAATGACAAGGCTAGCGTTGACATATTTGGTATATAAACGGTATTTTGGCTTGGCTTTATTTGTGCTTATTGGCTGCTATTTTGCGACATTTGGGGAAGATTTGTTTATTTGAGGTTTATTGGCTAAAATAAGCCTAGTTTAATTATTGGCTTATTTAGGGGGTCCAGTATTGACTTTTTTTTGTATTTATGGTAGTATTTTATAATTAAATAAAAATATAATAAATATAAATATATAGGCTGAAAGTTTAAAAACGCCCGTAAAGGAGGAAGAGACGGGCTAAGCTTTAGAAAAATAAAGACAGTTCTTTAATCTCAAACAAAAAAGAATACAAAAACCAACATAAAAACGCTTTTTGATTAAGACGTTTTTTTGTTTTTTAGTAATTTATCAAACTTATATGTTGAAAAATTTGAAAAGGTTTTTCAACGTTAAGTGGCAGAATATAGTTGCGCTTTTAATCGGGATGGTAGCAATGGTCGGTATGATTTCACTCGCAACACCAGTAATGGCAGCAAACGATACCTTGGGTGAAGTTTCAGCTCAAATGGCTAGCGGCGAAGTATTTGTTGTACAGCAATATTGGGGACCGCACCAAAATAATCCTAGCAGATATCCTTCAAGCATATTGGCTGGGACTGTGAATTTGGGAGCTGACCAGGGTGGCCAGTATAGAATCATGGCCACAACCCTATACAATAGCGATAACGCTCAATACCAATTGGATGAGAGTTATTATCTAAGTGTAAATGGTCAAGACGGCAGTGCCGTTTTGGATAATGGGGTGAATCCTGGAACAGAAGTTCGAGATGCTGGTGTTTTTAATTTTAATGAAGGCCTTAACGAAATTTATTTAAACCATTATTCTTTAGTGTCCGGCGATGAATCTTATTGGACAGCTCAAAGATCACCAAGCGGACAGATGATGGGTCAAAGCGTATATATAACTGCTCTAACGTTGATACCGGTAGAGATAGTGACACCAGAATATCAGCTGGTGATAAACAAGACCGCCCCAAGCGAAATTCGTTTGGGAGAACGGATGACCTACACTATCAATTGGTCAGTGACTGGCGAAGCGGTCGCCCCAAACGTGGTGGTGACTGACGTGCTGCCAGCAGAAGTGAATTTAATTTCAGCATCTGGCGATTATACCCGGAGTGGCAATCAGATTATCTGGAATCTAGGTAGCATCCAAGCTAATGCTTCCGGCTCAATGACAGTGACCGTCGCGGTCAATGAAAAGCCATTGGTCGGAGATCTAATCAAAAATAAAGCGACAATCGTAAGTTCCAATAAAAACAGTGAAGCGATTGCCGAAACGAGAGTAATTTATTCAGATTTGTTCGTTGATAAAATAGCGCCGAGCAAGGTGCCGGCTGGTGAGAACGCGACTTACCGTTTAAATTGGGGAGTATTGGGAAATACCATAGCTCAAAACGTGGTTTTGACCGATAGCTTGCCAAAAGAAGTGAGTTTTGTGTCAGCGACCGGCGACTACCAATACAACTCAGTAGAACACAAACTGACCTGGAATTTGGGAACAATAACCCCAGAAGCTAGGGGCAGTGTAGAAGTGGTAGTCCGGTTTAATCCATGCCTGACGGCAGGGACGATCGTCTATAATTTGGCCGCCATAGAGACAACAAACGACGAGGATATTGACGGTGAAGAGACAATCGTAGAAGCCAATAGCAATGGCGCTTGCTATGATATAGCGATCGATAAAATCGCTCCAGCGCAAGCTCATGCCGGAGATGAAATTACTTATACTCTCAACTGGAGAGTGACCGGCAGCTCAGTAGCCAATAGTGTGGTCGTAAGCGATACTTTGCCAGCGGAAGTCACCTTTGTTTCCGCCAGCGGCAATTATACTTATAACTCAATAAACAGAAAGATTACTTGGAATCTGGGCAATGTCACGCCAGAAATCAGCGGCTCTCAAACAATAAAAGTAAAGATAGCCAGCGGACTTCAGGCCGGGACAGATATCTATAATACTGCTGACATTATCAGCGGTGCTAAACATAAAAATGACACAGAGGTGACGACAATAGTAGTCGCACCATCCTATGAAATTTCCATCAATAAAACAGCAAACAAAAATACGGTGAACGTAGGTGACAACCTGACTTATACTCTAAGTTGGAGCGTGACCGGCAATATGCTGGCCCCGAACGTGGTAGTCGCTGATACCTTACCAGCAGAAGTCAGCCTGGTCTCAGCCACCAGTGGTTATGTCCAAAATGGCAGAGTCCTCACTTGGAACCTGGGAGATTTGCAAGCCGAAGCCCATGGCACGATGGTAATAACTGTCAAAATCAACAGTTTGCCAAGCGTGGGTGACAAGATTGTCAATCACAGTGTGATTGACAGTGGCAATAAGCATGCCGAATCCTCAGTGGAAACCACAGTGACTGTACCACCGACTTATGAGGTGGCAATCAGCAAATCTGCTCCAGCGACCGCCCATGCTGGCGATGAGATAACTTACAATATTAATTACACAGTAACTGGTAATGCCTTGGCTCAAAACGTCGTGGTCAAAGATACCTTGCCAGCTGGCGTAACCTTTGTCTCTGCCAGTAATGATTATACCGTAAATGGTAATCAAATCACCTGGAATCTGGGTGATCTGACCCCAACAGCCTCTGGTTCAATGACAGTAGTCGTGAAGATTGATAGTAGCGTTGCCCCAGGCACCAACCTGGTCAACACCGTGACTATCACTAGCGGGCAGAAGTCGGCTACGGCTAAGGCGACAACCTTGATCACAGAAATACCAGCTTACGAGGTAGAGATTGATAAGACGGTAAATAAAGCAACGGCGTATGTCGGTGATGAACTCATCTATACTTTGAACTATGCAGTGACAGGCAATACAGTGGCTTCGGACGTAATTATAACTGATACCTTGCCGAGTGAAGTCAGCCTGGTATCAGCTACTGGCAACCCCAGTGTATCAGGTCAAACATTGACTTGGAATCTGGGTGATTTACAGCCCAGTTTTACCACTGGTGGCGATGTTGACAATGACGGCTTAGTTGATTCGACCGATGCGTTGCGCATTCAAGCATATCTAAATAATAACAACTGTGGGTGTATTTCAAATTTTGCCAATGCCGATGTCAACGATGACGGGCAGATAAGTGATGCCGATGTTCAAATCATTCTTAAATATGATGTTGGCATTATTGACTCTTTGCCTAAAAAATTCGCGAAATACAGCTTGGAAATAACCACCAAGATCGACAGTTTACCGACCACGGGCAATATCATCATCAACACTGCCGCTATTGACAGTGGCAACAAACACGATGATGACAGCGCGGAAACGATGGTCACTGTTATTCCTAGCTATAACGTGGGGATCGAAAAAAGCGCCCCGGCTAGTGCCTACGCGGGCGATGAGATCACTTATACAATAGACTGGTCAGTGAGCGGCAACGCGCTGGCTCCAAACGTAACCATTACTGACACCCTGCCAGCAGGTGTGAACCTGTTGAGCGTGAGTGGCATCTCTGGTAGCTATAGCTCGATGGGCAATACCTATACTTTTGTATTGGGTGATAAAATGGCCCCAGCCAATGGCACCATTGAATTATTGGTGAAGATCAGCAATTCAGCGGTTGACGGCGATGTCTTGGTCAATAATGTGACCATTACCAGCGGCAATAAAAACGCTGACGATAGCGCGTCAACCACGATACTTGGTCGTTACGATTATATAGTCACGATTGATAAAACTGCTCCAGCAGAAGTCAATGCTGGTGATAATATAGATTATTCTTTGACTTATTCAGTTCCGGGCAATAAAGTCGCTACGAACGTGGTGGTCAAAGATATTTTACCAGCCAACGTGACATTTGTGTCCGCATCTGACAGTGGTGTTTATAATGTTCTAACCAGAGAGGTTGTCTGGAATTTGGGTGACTTACAGCCCAATGCTCTAGGGACACTGGGAGTGGTCGTGGCTACTTCACCTGAAGCCGTTGACGGCGAAGAGGTGATCAATAATGCCACCATAACCAGCGAGAATAAAAATGCCGCTGATAGCGCGACGACCATTATAAAAAAGGAAATTATATACGATCACAATGTCAATATTGAGAAATCAGCGCCAGCCAGTATCAACGCTGGTGA
>JAKLID010000043.1 GCA_022709795.1 Patescibacteria group bacterium
AAATTGAAATCAGACGTGATGCCGCCGGAAAGCTACGTGGAGAGATACAAGGCACCGATGGAGACATCACTAAAAGCAATAGAGAGTGGGACACCTTCGATGCCAGATTTTAGTGACTTGAGTGATGATTATCTAAATATTGCGTCTATTCATTCGATTCTCGGTGATTATGAGAAGTCAGAAGAATGGTATTTGAAGACTTTGGAAAAGTGGCCAGAAAACTATAAAGCGCATCTAAATTTGGCAGATCTGTATATTATGATGAGTCAACTGGAATCGGCGGGTGCAAATTTTTATGAAACCGCTATTTTGTTCCCGAAAGACAGTCGCGTGTATACCAAGATGGCGGATTTTTATTACAAATATTCAACCGCTGAAGACAAACTATCTAAGGCGGTAGCGATTTATGAGTGGGGGATAAAACAAGCTGATGACCCAAAGATTATATTTAGTGAATACTCTTTTTTTCTTGAGAATTATGTGAAAGATTATGAAAAGGCTTTGGAGATGGAGCGGAATTACCAGTTGACTAGTGGTGAACAAAACCAAGCAGAAATTGAGAGATTAAAAGGCCTGATTGAGGCAAAAAATAATTAGCATAAATTATGGAGCTACACGAAAAATTGCGGAAAATTTTGAAAATTGGTTCAGCCTTGGTACTATTGGCACCGGTGGTGTACAATATCAATTTTATTTTTCCCTATATTTTTCTAAAGAATATTTTTTTTCGGGGGGTTGTTTTGATTTTGTTGTTAATTTTTGTGATCTATCTTTTTGAGAAAAATAAATGGCGTGGTAAAGGGAATTATACTCTTTACGGCTGGTTTTTGCTTTTATTGGTTTTGATTTTGGCAACAGTTTTTGGTATTGATCCCAGCAACAGTTTCTGGGGTGGCTGGGAAAGGATGGATGGGCTGCTTAGTTACTTGCTCTTGGGAATTTATTTTTTTATTTTAATAAATGTTTTTACTACAAAAAGGGATTGGATTTTTCTGATGCGCGCGTCAGTTACTGTAGCCTTAGCAATTTGCGTAACAGGATTTTTCAGGGGAGGTCTGAATATTATCAATAACGAATGGAGCTATCTCGGTAACAGTGCTTTTCTGGGCTATTATTTACTCTTAAATTTGGGACTTCTGGCAATAGTATTTATCCTGGATAAAAGTAAGTGGCGGTGGCTATATGGAATTTTGGGGATAGTTTTTTTGTTTGTTTTGTTTGGGGCAGCTAGCAGGGCGCCGATTTTGGGGTTGTTTCTTGAGGCTTTAATTTTTGGGGCTTTCCGTTTCAAAAATTTTTCCAAATTATGGAAAGCTATATTTGTCGGTTTGATTCTTTTGGTGATTATGCTGGGTTCATTGGCGGTTGCTTATAAGGATTCAGGCATAGCGGCAAAAATAAAATTTATTGATAGATTGGCCCATATTTCTAGGATAGATCCGACGACCGGCAATAGGCTTTTAGTTTGGGGTAGTAGTTGGCAGGCATTTCTAGAGAGGCCAATTTTGGGCTATGGCCCTGAAAATATACCGGTGGGCGTCAACAAACATTACAACCCGTTAATTACAGAACAGTGGTTTGATCGGACACATAATTTTGTCCTTGATTATTTGTTATTTGGTGGCATATTGGGGCTGATTGCTTATCTGCTTTTTATTGCTAGTGGATTTTATTATGCTTATAAAATAACGAAGAATAATCCAACTCTTGGCCAGGTATTGGGCGCAATGCTCGCGGCGATGATGTTCACTTTGTTTTTTATTTTTGACACCATAAATAGCTGGATAGTAATAATGGCGCTTTTAGCTTTCATTTCCTGGGCTAAAAATTATCAAGGCGATGAGGCGAGTAAAGAAAATGATTTCGGGGCAACAATATCAAAGATATATTATCCAATATTAATTATGGTGGTTTTGGGAGTGGTGGTTTTATTTAATGCGACGATAATTAAACCAGTCAAAGCCAATTTAATGGCGGGTAAAGCTTACCGTTATTCACAAGCTGATCCCCAGAGAGCAATCAATTACTATGATGAAATTTTTAGTCTGCATACTTTTGGCGAGCGGGAGATGTGCATGGCCCTGCTGCAGTATGCGACGACGGCGATCAATGCTCCAGAAGCTGATATGACAGTTAAGAAATTGGTTTTTGAAAAAGCGGAAGAAAAATCATTGCAATATTTAGAAGAAAACCAGAGGAGCATGCAGGTAAGGTTGGGATTGGCACAGCTATATTTGCGGTATGCATCATATAATGTTTTTTATTTGGACAAAGCGATTGATTTGTTGATTAATAATATCAATGATTCGCCAGGTAGAGTAAATATTTATTTCGTCATCGCTTCGGCGTATAATAGTAAGGGTGAGAATGATAAAGCAATTTATTATTTAGAAAAATCTTATGAGGTGACCAAAGAAGTTAAGTCGGTATATACGAATTTGATGAACCTATACACTCAAAAGGGCGAAGTTCAAAAAGTTGATGAAACAATCAGGGCCTATCTGGAAAAATTTAAAGACCTTAATTCAGAGGAATATCGGATAGCAGCGGAATATTATTTTAAGATTGATATGATTGACGCCTCAAAAAGAATATTGCTTGACAATGCAATACCGACTAGCCCGAATAGCTGGAGACCGTACGTGTCTTACGCTTCAATATTGGAATCCGAAGGCAAGATAGCTGAGGCAGCACAATATCTGAGCGGAGTATCGGTGGAACACCCTGATTTTGCCGAGGTGCTCAACGAGTATATTGAATATTTAAATTCCATTAAAAAATAATTAATAATTAAGTTAATAAGCTTATGAAAAATCTGAAAATTTTAGCGCTTTTAGCGATAATCAGTTTGTTTTTGCCAGCCAACCCTGTCTCGGCGGTGTATAATGCTGTGCAATGGTCAAATACTATGCGCTTGTATTTTACGCAAGTGGCACCCGTGGATGGTGGGACAAAAGGAATTAGCCTTGATATCTATAAGGATAGTTTTTTGGAATATTACTATCTCGATGTAGCTAGTCTGCGCTTGCAGATGAGGAGCGGGTCAAAGGTTTATCTACAGTCGCCTGATAGAAAGATATTCAATGTGCCTGCGGGTTATCCGGAAACTGAGTGTTTTGACGGATATTCACGCTTTGCTTATGAGTTTAATGATGCTGGACTGGCTGATTTTACAATAACATTAACCGATGGTGGCAATTGTCCGGAAGTAGAAGAGTTGGTAGAGGCTGAAGAGCCAACGACGCCGGTAGTCGAGCAGATCGATGTGACGAATTTGGACAGAATAACGGCAAACGGTTTGACGAAGAGCTTGGACCAAAATAGCAGGACTCATTTTGTGCTCGGCAATATTGTGGAAACAATAGAGGTTTTGAGCGTAGGTGGAACAGAGACTAAAATAAAATTATCAGCGCCGGATAAGGAGTTAATTTTGAGTGCGGGTAAAGAAAAGATCGTGGATACCGACGCTGACGGCTGGAATGATTTGAGCCTGACTTTGAAAAGCACAACAGGCGGCGAGGCAGAATTCATGATGAGAATGACGGAACCGGTCAAGATAGCGGGCATTAATCCCGGAGATTTGGTCAAAGTCTTGGGGGGAACCACTGTTTACTACGTAGGCGCAAACAGTAAATTGTACGTATTCCCGAACGAAAAGACTTACAAGACTTGGTATAGCGATTTCAGCTTAGTAAAGACGATTGGCTCCAGTGATTTGGGCAAGTTTGGCTGGGGTGGGCTGGTGACTTACCGGCCAGGAGTAAAAATGGTCAAATTTTCTATTAGTCCTGATGTTTATGTAGTAGGAAGAGGGGGAGTTTTGAGAAAACTAAAAGATGAGGCAATGGCCAAGGAATTTTATGGAGAGGACTGGAATAAGAAGATAGATGATATTAATGAGGCATTTATGTTTAGTTATAGTTTTGGGAGCGACTTGACAGCAGTTGGCGAATACAATAGTGAGGAAGCAAGCCAACTCTCACCGACAGTTGGGGTGGATAGGGGGATATAAGCAGATATTAGAAACTAGAAATCAGATATCAGGATTAGGAGGTGAGATTAGGTATTTGCTTGGATTTGTGTTATAATTTAACTGTGGATAACTAACAATTAATCAGTCATGCTCAAGGGGAGGAAGCTAGATTTTAATCATACGGTAAAATCTAATTATTTTGAGTTATAATCGAAAGAGGTGTTTTCGGGCACCTCTTTTTAGGTTTAAAAATTAAAGGTCGAAACGAAATCGTTTATAAAGGTCAAATAAAAATATTAATTTTTTAATGGTGCACGTTAAAGAATTAGGTAAGAATTAATTTTTAGATTATGAAAAAAATATTTAGTAAATTATTTAAAGATACTTTATCAATTGCCTTAACCGTAGTCATCTCCGTGGCTTTGATTGTGATGGTGGCGGTAGCAGCGACAACGGTGGGCAATAACACGTCAGTTGGCGGTACTTTGGGTGTGACTGGGGCAACCACGTTGAGTTCTACTTTGGCAGTGACTGGTAATGCCACATCTTCCGGATTTTTAGTGGTTGGTACGACCAGCCCGGCAAATAATATGGCCGCTGGTGATTTGCTTTTGGGTGGCAGTGCGACGACTACTGGTGATTTGGTAATTTCTGGTGGAGATTTGAATAAAGGCGGGACAGCTCTGACAATGGGCGGCGCTCTAACTGTGACTGGAGCGACTGTTTTGAGTTCTACCTTAGCAGTCACTGGTAAATCAACCCTTACTGGTAATGCCACTTCTTCCGGATTTTTGGTGATTGGCACGACTAACCCGGCAAATAATATGGCCGCTGGCGATTTACTTTTGGGTGGCAGCGCAACTACTACCGGAGACTTGGTAATCAGTGGTGGGGATTTGAATAAAGATGCTACAGCTCTGACAATAGGTGGCGCCCTAACTGTGACTGGAGCGACTGTTTTGAATGGTGGTTTGGCAATGGATACGAGTAAATTTACTGTAGCTGATACTTCTGGTGACACAGCTATCGGTGGTACTTTGGCAGTAACTGGAGCAACTAGTTTGACTGGCAATTTGATTCTAATCGGAAGCGCGACGATGGCGACTTCCACAGCGACTACCACTGGCGGTGTGTGGGTAGGTGCAGTAGCGGCACAGCCGACTTCGACAATCATGGTCGGTGGCGGCAAAGCTGCTGGTGAGAATGGTGGCCAGGGATGTATAGAGTTGTGGCGCGAGAACAAAGCTTTCCGTGTTTATATTAACGCGGCTGGTACGGGGGTAATAGCTGAAGCCGGCAGGTGTAGGGATTAAGCAATAAGCTCTAATAAATTTTTTCTGGTTTGAGTTGATAAATTTATTTTATCAAAGTCAAAGGTCGCCAGAAAAAAGAGCATAAATTAAGCTTAGCATTATGAATAAAAAAAGATTATTAGTAGTTATTCTGAGTTTGGTCCTTATCTTTTCAGCGAATGGCGTCAACGGGGCTTATAATGATACCACCCTAGAAACTGGGACGATTTTCTATATTTCAGGGGTGGCACCGACCACTGGGGGCACGGCCGGGATTAATATTACTGTTTTTGCTGACTCGGAGGTTGTTTCAATGCAGGTAAATACTACTAGCTTGGTGGTCAGTATGGAGTCTGGGTCAAAGATTTATTTTGAATCAACTGACAAAAAATTATTTGTTAATGATAGCGCCACCACGGCGTGTACAGCCGACAATTCACGGTTAAGTTACGTCGCGACCGCGACCGAATCACTAACAATTACTTTTGAAGATGGAAGTAACTGCAGTGGTAATGTTGGTAATGGTGGTACTGGCGGTGGCGGTGGCGGTGGCGGATCAAGCAGCAGCGATTTATCAGCACCAGTAATCAGTGATATTGTAGCAACGCCAACTGACACCGGAGCAACAATCACTTGGACGACCAACGAAGCGTCAATTTCTTGGATGCTTTATGGCGCGAATACTAGCTATGGAAGTGAGAGCAAAACAGAGGTTTACAAAACCTCACATTCGGTGACGTTGGCTAGCCTTTTGCCAGCTACTACTTATCACTATCAAGTAAAAGCCAAGGATAGCAGTGGCAATGCCAGCTATTATAGTGACAAGACATTTACCACTTTGGCTGCGGGTGCGGCACCTATTACACCGACAACGCCAGAGATACCAATAACACCAACCACGCCGGAAGTACAAACTCCGAGTGTGACGACACCTGACGACGGATTGGGTAATGGTGTAGCCCCAGATATGAAATTGGCCAAGAGATTGGCTGGCAGACTATTGCTTCGAGTAGAAAAAGGTGGCGAGATTTGGTATGTGGATACCAAGGAGTACAAGCGTTATCAGGTGACTTTTGCCAACGCCTTGTATGTTTTTCAGAAGTTATCTTTGGGAATCAGCAATGCCAATCTAGCCAAGATTCCGGTGAGCGGCACAAAGGATGTCAGCAATATCTCTCTTCGAAACAAAATGAAGGGCAAAATGCTTTTGGCGGTAGAAGACCATGGCCGTATCTGGTATGTGGACAAAGATGGTTATCGCCATGAAGTGACCTGGGCCAATCTGATGGATTTATTCCGGAAGTTGGCTTTGGGTATTACTGATGCCAATCTGGCCAAGATACCGGCAGGGAGCTTATAGAAGACACGGAACTGATGCGGAATTAGACAGAACAATGCGGAAATTATAAAACCCCATTCTGAGAAGATATCAGAATGGGGTTTGTGTTGATTTTTTTTGGGGTAAGTGGGAAAATAAAGATAGATAAAATGTATTGATTGAATTTTTTAAGCTAAAGTAAGCACTAAGTAGTATTTTATTCGGTTGCTGGTTCGGTCTCTAACGTGCCTGGTTATTTATTAAGTTGGTGGTGTTTTTTCTTTTTGCCACTTTTTTAGAAAAAGTGGCGCAAAAATCGCCGCTTAATAAAAATGTTGTCAAATTATAAGTTCC
>JAKLID010000044.1 GCA_022709795.1 Patescibacteria group bacterium
CTGCGAAGTCAGCAGGGCTTCCTTGCGGACGGTGCTATAGAGCAGCCAGTCCACCGACGGCACCAGCCCCGACACGCCGGATAAGCGTGCCAAGGCCAGCTCCGCCGCCCGATTACCCGCCTCGAAGCAGGCGGGCGCCAATAGCGGCGGCCATGGATTCTTCGACCAGAAAAACTTCACGCGCGCCAGCACCGAGGGCCGCATCTTCGACGGCTTTTCTCTCCACCTCAGTGACGTCCAGAGGGATGCCGATGATAATGCGCGGTTTGGTGGAGAAAACGCCTAATTTACCAGCCAGAAATTTATTTATAAAATATTTGAGCATTTGCTCGGCCACTTCAAAATCAGAAATCACGCCTTCGACCAAGGGCTTGGAGGTGATAATGTGGCCGGGAGTTTTACCAACCATTCTTTTGGCGTCCTCACCAATCGCTAAGACCTGATCGGTTCTGGTATTGATCGCCACGACTGAGGGCTCATTGACAACAATACCCTTGCCTTTGATATAAACGAGGGTATTGCTGGTGCCGAGATCGATACCGATATCGGGACGGATATTTTTGAAAATACCTTTAAACATGCGGATATTTATAAACTAAAGTTAACCTCTAATCAGAGCGATGGAATAAAGTTCCAAGCTCCAAGATACAAGCTCCAAATAAATCTCAAATTGCAAATTCTAATATTTGGAAATGGGTTCTTAAAAATTATTTTGTGCTTGGTGCTTGGAATTTGGTGCTTCTATTTCATTATTTTAACGTCGTTCGAACTTTTAAAAAATTTCTTTTATACCTTTTAATGTCGTTTCTGTCGAGTTGCGCGTCTTGACCTCTACCTTCCCGTCTGTTTTATCAGAAACAACCAAGCGGATCGGCAGGCCCAAAAGGTCGGCATCTTTGAGCTTGGCACCGGGCGTGGGTTCTGTCCGGTCGTCATAAAGAACTTCAGCACCTTTTTTAATGAGGTGATCATAAAGCTCGTCAGCTTGTTTTTTCACCTTACCTTCTTTGGATAAATTTAGCAAATGATATTTGAACGGCGCCACGGACTCCGGCCAGATGATGCCATCTTCATCATGAAAAACTTCGACAATGGTGCCCATGAGGCGCGATGGACCGATACCATAGCAACCCATTTGGACTAGCTTGTTCTCGCCCTTTTCATCCTGATACATCAATTTGAACGGTTCAGAATATTTGGTTTTGAGTTGGAAGATATTGCCGACCTCAATGCCGTTCTTTTTGACTAATTCCTTGTTGCCGCACTGGGGACAGGAATCCTGCTCGGCAATGATTTCTTTATTAATTGCTAAACGACATTTTTCACAAAGATAAATCTCATCCTCGCCCGATGTGCAAACGGTCTGATACTCATGAGAATATTTGGAGAAACTGCCACCAGAAGCAAAAGTCTTGTAGGTGATAGCGCCCAAGGATAATCTTTCCCAAACGCGCTCATAAGCCTGGGCCATTTTTTCATAAAATTCATTTAAATCTCTTTCATCAGTATGAAAGGAATAAACATCTTTCATACGAAACTCCCGGCCGCGGAGCAAGCCTGATTTGGCGCGCGCTTCGTTTCTAAATTTACTTTGAATTTGATAAACGGCAAAAGGCAGATCCTTGTAGGAAAAGACAAATTGTTTGACCAAGGGGGTAACGACTTCCTCGTGCGTCGGGCCCAGGGTGAATTCACTGCCGCGCACGCCTTCCAGTTTGAAGAGAATATCGTGAATACTGTCCCAGCGTCCGGTTTTCTCCCAGTTTTCTTTGGGATGTAGTGCGGGCATCAAGATTTCCTGACAGCCAACCGCGTTCATTTCTTCACGGATGATATTTTCTATTTTGACGAGCACGCGCAAGCCCAAGGGTAGAAAACTATAAATACCAGCGGCTAGTTTATCAATATAGCCGGCCTTAATTAAAAGCTTGGCATTGATGGATTCTTCATCTTTGGCAAATTCTTTTTTGGTTTTGGTGAAGAGTTGTGATTGGAGCATAAGAATAAAGAAGAATTACTTGGTAAAGGATATCAATGTGGTCTGTCCTCCCCTCAGATGAGGGGAATTACAAAGATTGATTATCTTTGTAATGGGAGGGGTGTTGAAACTATTGATATATATACCAACACCACCCCTTAATCCCCTTCTCGACTGAGGAGGGGGCGGTTTATTGTTGTTAAAAAATTGACTTGAGCGCGCCAAGGATGCCGGCGCCGTAGGTGCGCAGATCTTTGAAGGTGACAAGAATAATCAGGGCGATCAAAAAGAAAAAACCAAACTGATGCACCAGGCCGACATATTTTTGCTTGAGGGGGCGGCCTTTGATTTTTTCAAACAGTAAAAATAATATGCGGCCGCCGTCAAGCCCTGGAATGGGTAGCAAATTAACAATAGCCAAATTGAGTGACAGCATAGCGGCAAACTGGAGAATGTAGATAAAACCTAATTTAACGACTTGGCCAGTCATAACCGCGATGCCGACTGGGCCAGAAACTTCGGCCGCGACTTTACCATGGGCAAAGATGTCACCAATAATTTTGCCAAAAGCTTCGATGATAGCCACGGTCAGACCAGCGGTATTTTTGGCACCTTCCCGAATGGCCTGATCCAAAGGATAAGTGATGATGGCGGTTTTGACTAGACCAATACCGATCGCGCCTCGGCCTTCGGCATCTTTTAGCGCTTCGGGGGTAATGGTTTTGGAGAATTCTTCGTCACCGCGCAGAAAAATAAATTCGGTCGGTTGATCTTTTTGGCTGTGGATTTTTTCTTGCAAATCTTTGATATTGAAGACTAATTCGTGATTGACGGATTTGACTATATCGCCGATCTGGAGACCAGCACGGCTAGCCGGGGAATCAGCGGAAACAGAAATAACCTGAATTTTTTCATTTTTAAAATTAAGGCCGGCGGCCGGCGTATCATCGACCATAGTGGGGATGCCTGAGGCAAAGCCGACAGTCAGCAACACGAAACACAGCGCGAAATTCATGAACACCCCGGCAAAAAGCATAATAAATCTCTGCCAAATTTCCTTACTGGCAAAGCTATCACTGGCTACCTCGCCGTCGCTGTCATCTTCACCTTTGATTTTGACAAAGCCGCCGATCGGGAGCCAGTTGAGTGACCAGATAGTATTTTGATAGCCTTCGGCCGGATCACTGCCAGAAACCTTTTGCCAGCGGCCAGCGCGATTTTTCACCCAACCAATGATTCTCGGCGGCAAACCAAAACCAAATTCATCGGCCTTAACTTTAAAAAGACGAGCGGTGACAAAATGGCCGAGCTCGTGCACGAGTACCAAGATGCCGAGAATGATGAAAAATGTGAGGAGGGTGAGTAACATAACTAACAATTTTAAATTTTAAATTCTAAATTTTAAAATAATTTTTAATGACTTAATTTTAAAATTGAAAAATTGAATCATTATTTGGAAATTGTTTCTTGTATCTTGAAAATTGTTCGTTAGAGTTTTATTTCTTCTTCTTTCTTCTGGCCGAGTTCTTCCACTTTATCATTGTACTCGCGGACGGTTTTATCCAAGTCTTCGACCAGCTTATAGCGTTCGTCTTCGGTAATTTCTTTATTCTTTTCAGCCGTGACCACTTTTTCTTTGATTTCGTCGCGCACGCCCCGAAGCGAACGGCGGCCGGATTCTAATTTGTCATTCAAGACTTTGACCAATTCACGCCTGGTTTCCTCGGTCATGGGCGAGAGGGTGATGCGCAGGAAGGTGCCTTCGTTGGCGACGTTGAAACCCATACTGGCAGTCTGAACGGCTTTTTCCACATTTTTCAGGACACTCTTGTCCCAAGGCTCGACTGTCAGCATACGAGGCTCGGGTGACTGAATAGAGCCGAGTTGGTTCAAGGGCATCTTGGAGCCGTAAACCTCTACCATGAGGTTTTCCAGCATGCTCGGCGTGGCGCGATTGGTGCGCAGAGCGCCAATATCGACTTTAACATGCTCGATCACTTTATCAAATTCACCGCGGTATTGGTCTATTTTCATATGGAATAATTAATTACTAATTTATAAACAGCGTTGAGTTGCGTAGCTAATTGCGTGCAGTCGCGAAGGAAACGTTTTTGTCGCCACTTTACGCCTTTGACAACGCTACTTGACGCTAACCGACTAAGAGTTGGCTTATTGGGTCAGACTTAAGTATAAATTATTTGGGTCGGTGGGGTCAACCAGGATGCCGCTGGCCTTATATTTGCCAGAAGACGGCAGGACTTTGGTCTGCCAATTGCGGCCGCCATCAATAGTGTGATACAAAACGTCATTTAAGGTGTAGTAAATTTCATCAGGCTCTTTGGGATTATAAGAAAAAACCTCAATATCCACGGAATTGGGCGGGGAAACCAATTTGAGCGGCGTCCAGGTCTCACCGCTGTCAAAACTACGAAGCAAGCCATAGCGCGAAAGATAAATCAGGTCTCCAGCTTGATTGACAAAAGATAAATCCTTGAAGCTCTCGACGCCGGGATAATCATTTCTTTTGTCGGCCATAATCTCTTGCCAGGTCGCGCCACTATCCACCGAACGGTATAGTCCGCCTTCCACGGCCGCATACAAATTTTTGTTGTGATAGGGATCAGCCAAAATCCGGCTGGTTGGTTTGGCAAAATTATAAAGAGGTTTCCAACTATTACCCCAATCCAAACTGATCAAAAGCACGCCATCGTTTTCCAATAAATAAATCCGGCTGGTATCAAAATAATCAACAGCCAAACTTTTGATGGTGACATTGGGTCGTACCTCGGTATAGATCAAATCCCACTTGGCGCCGGTATCTGATGTTTTGTAAACTTGGTTGCCAGAGGCGACATAGATAATACTTTTGGTTTTGGGATTGAGGACAAAATCGGCAATGTCAGTATTGGGGATCAATAATTTCCAGTTGTCAGCGCCGTCTTCGGTCAGATACAGGCCGACGTTACTGCTGGCAAAAATAACTTTGGCGCTATTGATGCCAAAACTGATTTTTTTAATATTGAGCCGCGCCTTGCCGACATCGGGAAAATTGTTTTTCGCTTCCCAGCCCAGGCCTTTGTCAGCGCTTTTGTAAACGCCCCCGGTGATAGTGGGCGTAGTGGACTGATTTTTGGGGGCCACGGAGAAAGAACAACCGGAAAGTATCAGCCCGGTGATTATTATTGAACAGAGAAATAGAATTTTTTTGCGGAGCATATATTTGATTTTAGATTTTGGATTTAAGATTTATGAATTTAAAAAGCTAGTAACAGGTTTTCTAAAGCTAAACGTAGATTGACATTTTGGTCCAAAGAGCGGAGCGTCAACCGAGTGTCGGCCAAAATTTTGGCTAGTTGACGGGCAGAATAATGGCTGGCAAAAACGGATAGTTCATCAGTCAGCCAGCGGTGAGTGATTTTGTGGGCGCAAGCGTTTTTGAAAAGCAAGACATCGCGCAGCAGCGCCGAAAGTGAAGTTAGAAATTGGCGGGCGTTGGTTTTGGCCAGCTCGGAATTGTTTTGGCTGGCCAATTCTTCCGCCAATTTAAGCCGGGCAACCGTATTACCAGAAACTTTTTCAAAGATGTCAGTGACTTTTTCTTTATACTCATTAAATTTTTTGGGGTGGCTGGCTAGAGGCAAGACCCGGCCGGGAAAACCTAGACTCAAATGAGCCAGTTCATAAACGAGTGAACGTTCCAGACCGAGCGACAGAAAATGATGTTCCAGATCTTCATGGTTGACTGGCAGGAATTTGATAGCTTGCAGACGAGAGAGCAGGGTCTGGGGTAAAAATTTCAGATCTTCGGCAATAAAAATAAAAACGGTCTGGCCCACTGGTTCTTCCAAAATTTTCAAAAGGGCATTGCTGGCGCCGAGAGAAAGAGTATCGGCCTCGCGGATGAGCATGATCTTGTAGGAATTGAGGAGTGAGGAATTTTGGATTTTGGAACGGGCTTCACGGACCGCTTCCACGCTAATATTTTTCTGATCATCTTCTTTGGTGACGAATACTACGTCTGGATGGATGCCTCGCTCTAGCTCCCGACAGTGGGAACAGGTGTTGCATGGCTTGGGGCCAGCTGACTGACAGAGTAGGCTTTTGACAAAAAGATCAGCGACCAGATTTTTGCCCAGCCCGGGCGCGCCGTAAAATAAATAGGCGTGATTGGGAGCTTGACGCTCAATAACCGACTGTAAGTAACTGACGATTCTTTGGTGACCAATCACTGGCCAATTGAAGGAAGACATTGGGGTAAAATAAGGATTTTAGTGCTTTAATTCTAGCATTTTTAGGGGGTCGGGGTCAATCAGTGAAGAAATTGAGAAATTAACCCGCCTGCCGGCGAGGCAGGGATATTGAGAAATAAAGGGTAATAAATTGCTTGGGTGGTTTTTGGTTGAAAGTAGCTAGAAATTTTTGTTTTAAAAAACACCGCCAGAGATGGCGGGGAAAAATATATGTGACGGATTTTTGTAGGGGCAGGGCTTGCCCCTGCCCACAATCATGGGCGACCGCAAGGGTCGCCCCTACGGATTATGAAAATTTAAAATGGGCCGTTCGTGAACCGCCCCTACGGATTCAAGATTTCTGCCAAAATTTTTTCCGCAGTTCGGGACCAGCCAAAGAATTTCAGGCGTTCGTGGCCGGTGGTGATTAATTTGGATGATAAATTTTCATCAGTAATAATTTTTTCCAAACCAGAAGCAATGGCTTCGGGTGAATTGGGATTAACGTATTCGCAGGCTTCCCCACCGATCTCGCGCAGAACCGGAATATCCGAAGCGACCACTGGCAAACCAAAATCAAACGCTTCCAGAATTGGAAAACCAAAACCTTCTTCCTTGGAGACCAGCACTAAGGCCGCTGATTCTCCGAG
>JAKLID010000045.1 GCA_022709795.1 Patescibacteria group bacterium
CAATCCGAAAGGGTCGCTTCTGCGGGCGGGCGGAAGGGGGGTTTGGGGGGAATTCCGCCCGCCCTACAAATTTTGGGCGAAATCAGTTCGAATTTTTTCGAAAGCACACCGCCAATAGAAACTTCGCGATTTGGAAGAACATAGGAAGAATATTATTATTGTGGCCAATAAAATTGATAAGATAAAAAAATCTGCCTGCACCAAACAACTTCAGGCTATTCAAGCAGGGGTCGGCGATCACAAAGTCATCCCCTTCTCGGCCAAGAAAGGTGTAGGGGTAAATGAATTGATTAAAGAAATAATGGTTTAATTTTAATATGGACAAACCTTCTGGAGAATCACAAATTAACCAATATAATAAATTGAGCGCTGAATACTCTGCATTAACAGAAATTGACCCGGCGAAACAATTTGTTCAATATCCAGAAGCACTTAGGCTTTTGGGCGATATCGATGGTAAAAAGATTTTAGATATTGGGTGTGGCCCAGGAACATTTGCAAGGATGCTATCAAGACGAGGTGCTGATGTTGTTGGCTATGATCCATCAATAGAACAGATAAAAAAAGCGAAACAAACAGAAGAACAAGAAAAATTAGGTATAAAATATTTTGTTGGGGATAGAGCGTCAATTTCACCGGAGTTTAAATTTGACAAAGCCGTGTCGGTTATGGTTTTAATGTATGCGACTGACAAGAAAAAATTGCAAGATATTTTTGCTGGCGCAAACGAGGCGTTAGAAGAAAACGGTTCTTTTTGCTCAATAACTTTTAATCCAACTTTTAAAAGATTCGGAGAGGTCACTTATAATAGGCGCGTTGTTAGAACCGAGGACGGAAAAATTCGAGTTGATTTTCTTGACGAAGATAGTAATGTTAAAATATCTGCAAATTTTTCCGACTTTTCTGTTTCAGATTATGAGACCGCTGCCAAAGAGGCTGGATTTTCAAAAATAGAGTGGGTAAAATTAGAAATAGTACCAGAAGGTAAAGAGAAAATGGGTAATGATTATTGGAAAGATTTTGAAAATGACCCACCTTATATAGGGCTTGTGGCGACAAAATAAAAGATTAAATTTTAATATTTTGCCCTCGTCGTTCAATGGATAGGACGCAAGATTGCGGATCTTGCAATTGAGGTTCGACTCCTCACGGGGGCAATAACAGAATTTTTAACCTGGACTCCAAGATTGCGCCCGCCTCGACTCGCGCCAGCCTCGACTAGCTTCGAGTCTAGGCGGGTCGACGCGAGGCAGGGATCTTGCAATTGAGGTTCACCTAGTCATTCGACTGGGCGTCCGGTCGGATGACCGGACGACTCCTCACGGGGGCAATAAGACAACTTTTAATCAGATAGCTAAGAATAATAAATTTCAACAATATGTTTCTTAGACAAGTTATTACTTTATTTGGAAGTCAATTATTTGCAAATATAATTTTACTCATTACCGTGCTCGTTGCATTTGCAATAGGATACAGACAAATTGCTCTAAATGATGTGGTCGAAATTTATGCTACTCCGAGCGTAAGACAAACCCTGAATATTGATAACGGTTCTAAGTTATCAAACCCAATCATAAATATTCAAAATGTAGGGACCAGACTTGTGTATTTAGATAAATATATATTTAATGGCACTGAGTATATAACACATGGTCAAATTCTTCCTTCCGGAAGCTCACAGGCAGGTGCCTCTTATTGGATTGATTTACCAACAAACGGAACAGATCATGTATCATTACTACTTTTCTATCATGATTTGGATGGAAGAAAATGGAAATCTGAGATACTAGCCGATTTTATTAATAATATTTGGAAGGTAAGTTCGTTGCCTCACATACCACAATAATTCATACTGGTCCGATTTACGCCAGAGACTCATTTACTTTTACTTTGATAAATAACCTTTAATTTAAATTCAGTCCCGACGGTGGGGCTGGTTTTGTTTTGCGTCGGTGGGTTTTGATGATATAATCAAGATATGAAGACCAGAAACATAGCCTTATTTTTTGTAATATCAGCGATAATCATCGCTGTTTTGGCGTTGCCGACATCTGCTGACGAGACCAGCGATTTGCAAGCGGCCCAGCAAGAAAAGGATCAATTGAGACAGGAATTGAATAATATTGAGGAACAAATAGCGGAATACCAAAATCAGTTGAAAACCATTACGGGTGAGAAGAAAACTTTGCAAAATAAAATTAAACAACTGCAAACCCAGCAAGCGGCCATCAATCTGCAGGTCAGGGCGACAAATCTAAAAATTACTCAATTGGAAAAAGATTTACAGACAACTCAAGACAGAATAGAAGAAAAAGCTGACAAAGTGACGAGATTAGAGGAACAAATGGCGGCACTGCTCCGAGCGATTAACAGAAATGACCAATATTCACTAATTTATCTGATCGCGGCTAATGAAAGCTTGTCAGACGCTTTTGACGAGATAGAGCAATATGCCCAGCTGTCTCAGGGCTTGAATGAACTTTTGGTGGAGACTAAAAAAAACAAGGCTGATTTGGCAGTAGAGGCTGATATTTTGACGGATCAGCAAGAAGAGGCGAGAGATTTGCTGTCTATCAAAGTCCTACAAAAACAACAACTCACCGGCTTGGTCGGAGAACAAAATGATCTGCTCAAAGAAACCAAGGGTAAGGAAGCGAATTACCAAACTATCTTGAGCGACGCGCAAAAGAAAGCGGCAGAGATCCGCAGTCGGTTGTACCAACTTTTGGGCGTGAGTAAGGCAATCACTTTTGGCGAGGCAGTGGAAATCGCCAGCTGGGCCTCGGGGCAAACCGGCGTTCGAGCGGCATTTCTTTTGGCGGTTTTAACGCAAGAATCAAACCTGGGCAAAAACGTAGGCACCTGCAACCGACCGGGCGATCCGCCGGAGAAAGGCTGGCGGGTGATAATGAAGCCAGAACGTGATCAAGAACCGTTTCTCGCCATTACCAAAGAATTGGGCATGGATCCGGATATTACGCCAGTGTCCTGCCCGATGAAAGACAAGAATGGCAAACAACTGGGTTGGGGTGGGGCGATGGGTCCGGCGCAATTCATCCCGTCAACTTGGATGGGTTACAAGAGTAAAGTGACGGCGATCACTGGCAAGACGGCTAATCCGTGGGATATCAGGGATGCTTTTATCGCGGCGGCGATAAAACTGAAAGCTGATGGCGCGGGAAGTGAGAATGGCGAATGGGCGGCGGCCATGAAATATTTTTCCGGTTCGACAAATACCAAGTACCGATTTTATGGGGACAACGTGGTGGCTATGGCTGACAAATACCAGGCAGATATTGACGCCCTGGAGAAACAATAGCCTATGGACGAAAAAATATTATATTTAATAAATCACCTGCCGCATAACGCGGCGCTCAATGTGTTCGCACAGGCAATTGATTTTTTGACCAGCGCGGGCATAATTTTTGTCGTCTTATTTTTAATAAATTTTTTGGCTAGGCAAAAAGAGAGACGACAGTTGGCCAAAGTAATATTTTTTAGTCTAGCGGCCAATCTCATTATCGTGGAATTGGCAATAAAAAATCTGGTTCAACGGGTGAGGCCATTTGACGCTTTGACGGAAGTAATCAAGGTTGGCGGGGAACCATGGGGCTATTCATTTCCATCAGGGCAAACGGCGCTGGCATTTGGAGTGGCCATGGCTTATGTCTTAATTTTCCCTAAGAAAATAGAAACTTATCTCATTATAATTTTCGCAGTAATTGTGGGGCTGGTCAGAATTTATTTGGGTGACCATTATCCGAGTGATGTGGCGGCAGGAGCGGTGATTGGGAGTGCGATAGGCTGGGGAATCTTTATAATAAATCAAAAATTAAAAATCAAAATGTAAAATTGTGGTATCTCCCTTCGGGAGATGGATTTATATAATTTTTAATTTTGAACTGTCATTTTGATTTTTGCCTTTTACATTTTTAATTTATTATGATCCTTTCCCTCAAACACAAAATAGAAAATATCACGGCCGTGGGTAAAAGAATCGCGCCAGCTCTGAAAAAGCTAGGTGTTTTAACCGCGGAAGAATTACTCAATTACTTCCCTTTCCGCTATGAAGATTGGAGTCAGGTGAAAAAAATTGAAGAGGTGGAAGCCGGCACTACCGCCACGGTCAAAGGACAAATTGAGATCATCCAGAACAAACGCTCGCAGTGGAAAAAAAGGTTGGTGACCGAAGCGATCGTGAGCGATGAGACGGAGAGTATCAAGGCGATCTGGTTTCATCAACCATATTTAACGAAGAATCTGCGACCGGGAGACCAGCTTTTTTTGTCGGGCAAAGTAGAGGACAAAATCGGCGAGCTGCAGTTTGTCCACCCGAATTATGAAAAAGTCAGCCGCTACAAGCAAGAAATGACGCACACGGCGAGAATTGTACCGATTTATTCTTTGACCAAGAGTGTGACCGAAAAACAACTGCGCTACGTGATGAGCCAAGTGATCGGGCTGGCGACTTATCTGAAAGACTGGTTGCCGGAAAGTGTTATCAAAAAAAATAACCTACTACCCTTGAGCCAAGCGGTCAGGCAGATACATTTTCCTAATGATCAACAAAATCTGAATCGAGCTTTGGAGCGCATAAAATTTGATGAATTATTTACAGTCCAGATGCGCTCTGGTTTGGCCAAGCGCGCTTTGCAACAGACTCTGGCACAGAAAATAGAATTTAAAGAAAAGGAAACCAAAAAATTTGTGGCCTCACTCCCCTATTCACTGACTAAAGCCCAGAAGATTACGGGCTGGGAAATCATCAAAGATCTGGGTAGAAATAAACCGATGAACCGGCTCCTCGAAGGCGATGTGGGCTCGGGCAAAACAATTGTGGCCTGTTTGGCGATTTTGAATACAGTTTTGAATCACGAGCAATGCGCTTATATGGCACCGACAGAAATTTTGGCCAGACAGCATTATGAAAATATCACCAAGCTCTTTGCTGGTTGGCCGATAAAAATAGCTTTACTAACCGGCGCAGACAAGCGCGCGAATATCGCGATCAAAGATGATAAAGAGATTTATAAGCTCATCACGGCTGGGAAACTGGATTTGGTGATTGGCACGCATGCCTTGATTCAGGCCAAGGTGAATTTTGATAAGTTGGCTTTGGTAATTATTGACGAACAACACCGCTTTGGCGTGGGCCAGAGAAAAGCGCTCAAACAAAAAAATAATGACGGCACTATCCCCCACCTTTTGTCAATGACAGCCACGCCGATCCCCAGATCTTTGGCTTTGACGGCGTATGGCGATTTGGACCTGTCAGTAATCAATGAAATGCCGCCCGGCCGCAAGGAAATCAAGACGGAAATCGTGCCGCCAGAGCGCCGACCGGAAAAATACAAATTTGTGCTGGAGCAAATCAAGGCCGGACGACAAGCATTTGTGATTTGTCCCTTGATTGATCCGTCGGATAAACTGGGCGTCAAGGCAGTCAAGGAAGAATATGAAAAATTGGATAAAAAAATATTTCCAGATTTACCAATCGGACTGATGCATGGAAAACTCAAGCCGCAGGAAAAAGAAAAAGTGATGCGCGACTTTTTGGAAACTAAGACCAAAATTATGGTATCCACACCAGTGATTGAAGTCGGGATTGACGTGCCGAACTCCACGATGATCCTGATTGAATCAGCCGAACGCTTTGGCTTGGCACAACTGCATCAATTTCGCGGCCGGGTCGGCAGGAGTCAGGAACAATCGTATTGCTTTTTATTTACCGAATCAAATAATGTGGAAGCGATCCGGAGATTACAAACTTTGGCGCAGTGTAAGAATGGTTTTGAATTGGCTGAACGCGATCTGGAATTCCGCGGCCCAGGCGAGGTGTATGGCATTCGGCAATCGGGTTATAACGATCAGCTCAAAGTCGCTAAGCTGACGGATTATATTATCATTAAAAAGAGTAAAACCGCGGTGGAGGAAATATTGGCTCAAGACGAAAAGCTGAACCAATATCCGCTGATCAGAGAAAGGCTGAAGAAGTTTGAGTTGGAAGTACACTGGGAGTAAAATTTTTGCAAAGCAAAAATTTTATAATTTCCAAATCCCAATTTCCAATTTCCAAATAAATCACAAATTCAAAACCCCAATTTTCAAATACTTAATTAAATCAGAAATCCAAATTTACCCTGTCATTGCGAGGAGCCTCGCCTGTTTTTGCGGGGCGACGCGGCAATCCCGTTGTTAAAATGCCAACAACAGATTAAACGGATAAAAAAACGGATTAGAACGGATATATAATCCCCTTTATTTGGGGATTTTTGTTTTATTTTAGCCAAATATGATAAAAATTGGTGTTTTTAGTGTTGTTAACATTGCAGCAAAGGGGTTTACACTCCGCTAGGAAGATCTAAGCTTAATCCCTATGAATTAAGCTTAAAGCTATGAACTACTATGACCCTAGATATATGTTGCTACAAGAAGATAAATTAAGGCAAATTATCAACAAACAGGAAACAGTGGTGGGGATAGCCAGGGAATTAAATGTTTCCAGGCAGACCATCCATAAGTGGTTAGCTCGCTATAAACGTTTTGGTATTGATGGGCTGTTATTCAGTAAGCCGAAAAGAAGAGTCAGAGCCCATAATCGTACCTCTGGAGAAGTAGAACAATTAATCATCAATCAAGCCAACAAACACTTTAACGATGGCGTACAAACATTAGCTGATAGGATTGAATGTGACTACAACCTCACCTTACACCCCACCACTATTTACCGAGTCCTAAAAAGAAACGACGTGCGTTATACCAATAGATACACACAAACCAAGAAAAGATGGAAAATCCAATTATTTAGCCATC
>JAKLID010000046.1 GCA_022709795.1 Patescibacteria group bacterium
GAGACTGATCTCCAAGCCAGAAGCATTTAAACTGACGAGGCGTAGATCATCCTCGGTATAAATCGCCAGCCTGGCGCCATCATCTACAAATTCAACTTTTTCCGCGGTTAGGTTTTTGAAAGTACTTTTTTCCGTGATAGTAGAATCATTGAGATCAACCAAAAGCAGCTTGGTTTCCGTAGCGGAAATTTTTTCCAAGATAGCCAGCTGATCCTTATTTTTATTGATTGTTGCCTTGACGATTGTCCCCGCGGTTATCAGCTGACTCATCTGGTTGTCTTTAAACAGTCGAACATATTGGATGGCTCTGGTTTGCCCTTCCACGATTTGTACTTCTTTTTCCCACTTTTGGAAACCAGGTTTTTCTATCCGTAAAACATATTTATTGGGGACTAAATCTTTGATCCGCAAAGGTGTTTTTTTATCTACTAGTTGATTGTTTAAATAAACAGTCACGTCAACCGGCTTGGTTTCCAAAAAGATCATACCGGTTTTCTGCCAATCACGCTGGGTCAAATTGAAACGATAGCCGGAAACGCGCAGGATGATAATTGGCGAAACGACTAAAAAAATGAGAATAAAAATAACATAAATTATACGGCGGTGGGTTAAAGTCATAAAAAATTTAAAAATTAAATATCAAAAATCAAAATTATGGTATCCCTGCCCAGCCGTCTAGGCGGGCCGCTAACGTGAGATGATTATAATTTTTAATTTTGCATTGTCATTTTACACTTTGATTTTTGATTTTTACATTTATTTCTATTTCTAGCCTATTCTTAGATTTATTTGGAATAGGTTGTCTTATCTTAAAAAATTTGTTAATCTTAATATTATTAATACCATATTTTTTTATTAATTTCAACTATACTTATGGCAAAATTTGTCATCAATGGCGGTAAAAAACTCAGCGGTGCCGTCACCATTAATAGCGCCAAAAATTCAGCCGTGGCTCTGCTCATGGCCGCACTCGTCAACCGGGGTATGACCCGGCTCAAAAACATGCCCAATATTGAAGAAATCAATCGTCTGGTAGAGGTACTCGTCAGTTTGGGTGTGCCGGTCAAGAAAGAAGGCGTGGATTTGGTGATCGGGCCGACCAACAAACTCAATTTGAAAAATATCAATATTACGGCCGCTCAAAAAACCAGGAGTATTATCCTGGCTTTGGGTGCCTTGGCCGGACGTTTTCACAGCTACAGCCTGCCGCAAGCCGGCGGGTGCCGCCTGGGCAGCCGGACAGTCAAACCGCATCTTTTCGCTTTGGAAAAATTCGGTTTGCAGATTATCACAGAAAAAGACAAATACACGGTCGCGATTAAAAAATTAAAACCAGCGGAAATTGTTTTGTATGAATCAGGCGATACGGTCACGGAAAATGCGCTGCTCGCCGCCGCTCAGACAGTAGGGGAGAGCACCATCAAATTTTGTACTGCGAACTACATGGTGCGCGACTTGTGCTATTTCCTTCAAAAATTGGGAGTCAAAATTGACGGCATCGGCACCAGTACACTCAAAGTGATCGGTCTGGCCGACATTAATAAAAATGTTGAATATGAAATCAGCGAGGATCCGATTGAGGCGATGTTTTTCTTATCCATTGCCGCTACCACGAATTCCAGTCTGACGATCAAGCGTTGTCCGATAGATTTTTTGGAGTTGGAACTTTTGAAATTGGAAAAGATGGGTTATGAATTTGAACTTATTAAAAAATACAAAGGCCGCAACGGCCTGACTAATTTGGTAGATATTATTACCAAACCATCAAAATTAAAGGCCCTGGAAGAAAAAATTCACGCCTTGCCATTCCCGGGTATCAATCAGGATAATCTACCGTTTTTTGTGCCGATTGCCACGCAGGCGAGGGGAGAGACCTTGATTCACGATTGGACCTATGAAAATCGGGCTATTTATTATCCGGAGCTCAATCGCTTGGGCGCCAAAGTCACCCTGATGGATCCACACCGGGTAGAAATTGATGGGCCGACCAAACTCTCCGGCGCTGAAGTGGTCTGTCCGCCAGCTCTGCGTCCAGCCGCTATTATTCTCGTGGCTATGCTGGCCGCTGAGGGTCATTCTACACTTTACAATGTTTATCCCATCCACCGTGGTTATGAAAAACTGGAAGAAAGATTGTCTGCCCTGGGAGCGGATATAAAGTTGGTGGAGGAATAATATAGATAACCTAAAAATTTTTATTGTTATCTAATATAAAGTATAGTAACCAGTAGTTAGACGACATATGACTTTAAAATTTAACAAATGACCGAAGAAGAAATAAACAATCTAAGATTAGAAAGCAAACGAACGACACTAATTCAGGCTATTGTCTTACGTTATCAGTCTCTGACCATAATAAGCGGCCTCGCGGCAACTCTTATTGGATTGGCGGCAATATCAAATATAGAAAATATAAACAAATGTCTTCTGGCAGCTAGTCTCTTAATAGCTACATTTACGACAGTTATTGCATTGGGCAGATACATTTTTTTAACAAGGCAGGATATTAAAAAATTGGCAAAGATGATCCAAAACGAGTTGCCACGAGATAAAAAATTTAGTCAGGACTACTGGGTCGAAATACTTTATGTCTGCTTTGTTGTGAGTGCTATACTCTTTCTTTTAGCCTTGCCAATCTTCAGGGAAATTTTAAAGTCATACATCACCCAACACGGACTATCTGACTCCGCTTAATAAACATTTTAAATTTTGATTTTATACCCATGAAACACAAAAAAATTCTTTTAATTTTTGTATTATTGGTAATAGTTCTTTCCGGATGTTCGCTTAACTCGAACAAAAATGCCACCCAAAATAACAAGGATGAAGAATTCTCATTAAAACAGGAATGTTATAAATACAAAGATAATTTAACTAAAAATATAGAAAAATTTAATAATGAGCAAAAATTAGAAAAGCGAGAAGATAATGACGGCTCATTTAGTTATTGCGAGGAAACCCAAAAACTAAAAGAAATTTTTTATAGTAACAAGTTAAATTCTTGTGCCTATGTAGTTACCGAAACAACCCTTTGCCAAACCGATCAAAATACAGCGTTCAATGTTTCTTATGAGTATCAAAACCTTTACAACACATTAACCAATGAAAAGGTGGAATCATTTAGAACAATATCAAGGAGTGCGCCTTTTGAAAATGCTAACGAGGTTCAAGCTAAAATTGATGCATATAAAAATTAAAAGTAAGCAAGGTTTAGTTATCCAGTTCGTAGCGAGGCATTAACCCCGCAACAAGGGGAGTGATAAAATATCTAATTTCTAATTCCTAATTTCTAGTTTTAAAATAATTTTTTAAGGTATTAATTTTTAAACATTAAAAATTATTTAAAAATTAATAATTAAAAATTTTTTCTTGGCAGTCAGATGAAAAAATGGTATGATGAAGATACGAGAGCAGTGGGCCAAAAGCCTAAATATAATTAAAGCCATAACGTTGTATAACATTGGTTAATCAACAAACTAAACACTATAAATATGAATAATTCTCAAAAACCCATCAAAGACCACATTGTGGACTTTCTCGAATACTGTGAAGTGGATAAAGGTTTGGCTGATAAATCGCAGGAAAATTATCAGATGTTTCTCAATAAATTCCTGGAATTTTTGAGCCAAAAAAATCTTTCCTCTCTCAAGCCCCACCAACTCACTGATGACCATATTTGGGCCTATAAGCTTTTTCTAGCGCGTTCTAGGTCAGCGACTACCGGCGAGCCATTAAAAAAGACTACTCAAAGGTACTACCTCATTGCTCTGCGCGGCCTACTTAATTATTTTGCTGATAGAAATATCTCATCTTTGCCATCTGAAAAAGTTAAATTAGGTAAAGATATGTTGGTTCAATCCAAGATAAATTTTTTAACGCCAGATCAGGTTTCCGAGCTTCTAGGCGCTCCGGACGTTGAAGTGAAGCAAGGATTACGTGATCGGGCAATTCTGGAAACGCTATTCTCTACTGGCATGCGCGTCAAAGAGCTAACGTTGCTTAACGTAAATCAACTAAATTTGAAAGAGGAGGAAATGGAATTATCCATTATCGGCAAGGGGAAAAAAATCAGAACCGTTTTTATTTCTAAACGCGCGATGACCGCCATTAAAAAGTACCTGGCCACTCGTAAGGACAACTCCCCCGCTCTGTTTATCAACTATCGTCCGTCCAAAGACATTGACGATGAAAAACGACTAACCACTGTGTCTATCGAACGTATTGTCAAGCATTATGTGAAAATTACCGGCTTGCCGATTTATACCACGCCACACACCCTGCGCCACTCCTATGCTACGGATCTCTTGTCACAAGGCGCCGATCTGCGCGCTATCCAAGAGATGCTTGGTCATTCAAGCATTACGACCACGCAGGTCTATACTCATGTCACCAATAAACGGCTGAAGGATATTCACAAGAAATATCATTCGCTGGGATAAAACGTGGCAAGAATACAGGAATATAACCTGCCTGCCGGCAGGCAGGAAATACAAGAATAAAAAAAGCCCCGGAATCTTTTTTATGATTCACGGGGTTTTGATTGCTCCTTGTTTATTCAGGCTAATAAAAAACCAATTAAAATATTTAGGTAGAGAAATACCAACATCACCCCCTCGTTGATATTCCACTTGTTGTCTCTTAGTGCCACAAAAGCGGCAACAAGTGATAAAATTAGAAGATACAAAGGCACTGCTTCAAATTGCAGGGTGATCGTATGACCGGTCAAAATACCGAAAAGAACAGCCATGGGCGCCACGATCATCCCAACTTGAGTCGCCGAGCCAACCGCTACTGAAAGCGAGAGCTCGGTCATGCCTTTGTAGGCCGCCGTAATTGCCACAAAGTGCTCGGCAATATTACCGAGCAACGGTAACATAATAAAGCCGATAAATCCTTGTGAGATACTCAACGACTCAGCCACGCTTTCCACCTCGCCGACCAAGAGTTCTGACTCAATAAACGCGCCAATACCACAAGCGACCAGGGTAAGGATCGCACGTTTTTGACTCCAGTGCTTTTCAATAGCCACAGCTTGGTTTTTGATCACGTGGAACCTTCCGTCGGTCAGCATTAACTTGTAAAAATAAACATAAGCCAGAACCAAAACTATAGCCAGAGAAATCCGACACAGAGTCCTAGCAAGTTTTTCTGATCAATCTGGCGCAGGACCTGTCGAAGTGGCTCGGTCAACTCATATACTCGTCCCATTTGTTTATCCCTCCCCTTTATTAAATTTTGATTGTTTTTGTCTCAAATTCCACCAAACTTACCATGCCCTAGTCCAAAAGTCAACGACCATCCTATAGCATAGCCTGTCATTGCGAGCTCGCCAATTACCGTTGGCGAGCGTGGCAATCCCGCGTTTTGTGCAAAGAATATGGGATTGCCACGTCGCTCGCCCTAACGGGACTCACTCTTCGCAATGACAGAAAAAATTAGGTTGGACTGTTTATAATTTTGGGCTTTGAGTTTCTATTGGAAATTGCCTGCCCGCCATTGGCTTCGCCTGCAGGCGATGGCCGGCCGGGAAATTGGGATTTGGAAATTTTCACGATACGCCCCTACGATTTGTTATACCCAATACGTTCTCAAAATCACATCTGCTTTCATCTTTTCTATATTCTCCCCTACCTGCTGGTAAAACTCCGGATAATGCTGACGTGTAATCCACCGAAATCGATAAAACTGCCGGAAAGGTAATTTTTGTGTATGTGCGATCTCGTGCGCCAAGATTTTTAGAATAGCCGGAATAGATTTTTCTTTGCGAAATCTGGGCGTATAAACATCAATGGTAATTTCTTTTTTCTTGAGATTAATATAGGCCAAGCGGTATGACTTTTTCAGATTGAGCACTCCCCTGCCCTCATCGTCAACCACCCTTTTCATTGTACGAAAAGTATAATCGTGTAAATTAAAAATCTCCCCGACGCGAGTAAAGATGTTTATTATTTGCTTTTCAAAAGAATTCATAAATTTAAAAATCAAATATCAAAAATCAAAATGACAATTCAAAATTTAAAATTATATAAATTATCCCGCGTTAGCGGGATACCAAAATTTTACATTTTGATTTTTGCCTTTTGTATTATTTACGGTAGATAATCCTCGGGATTGACCGGAATGCCGTCAGAGCGGACTTCAAAATGCAAATGTGAGCCAGTGGTCAAGCGGCCGGCGCCAGGCGTGCCAGGAGCGCCACCAGAGAGCCCAATAACCTCGCCTTGGACCACAAATTGGTCAACACTGACGTAAATCGCGCTGACGTGGCCATAGACGGTAGATAGACCGTTATTGTGGATAATCATAATGTATGAATAACCCTTTTTACCGCCATTTTGCACTCGGGCGACATAACCAGAAGCCGCGGCCCGCACTGGCGTGCCTTGAGGCGCTCGGATATCAATGGCCGGATGCTCATAAATATGCCGGAAAGGATAATCAGGATCATGAAAGGTAGAAGTAATCACCCGGCTAGGGACCGGCCAACTCAAAACGACATCACCCAAATCTTCCAACTTGTTGTCGCCGGCTGACAGCTTTTGGCGCATGGCTTTTTCTAGGGTGACAATATCGGAATTAATCTTGTATTGCTCCTGCTTCAATTCAGCAATCAAGGTCTGGTACCTAGCCTCGGAGCTCCTGGTTTGCTGCA
>JAKLID010000047.1 GCA_022709795.1 Patescibacteria group bacterium
GTGAGTTTTGTCAATTTCATGCCAAACAGGGATTAGTGTTATTTATTGGTTCATTCGCGGTGATGTTTTTGGGGATGATTCCGGTGATCGGCTGGTTTATAATTTTTCCGATTGGCTGGCTGATAATCGTTGTTGCCTCACTTTTGGGGGCACTCAATGCCTGGCAGGGTAAGAAATGGGAAATGCCATATTTGGGGGCTTACGCCAAAAAGATAAATTTATAGGATTAAGGAGCAGCAAGGCACGGTTTTTTAAAAACCGTGCTTTTATGATAGAATAAAAGTATTAACAACTTGTTGGCGGCTCTGGCGATAAAACTGAATCGTCTAGAAGATTAGAATTAAAATGGTGTATTTTTGGCCCCTCCTCAGATGAGGAGGGGGTAGGGGGTGGTGCTGATAATAAAATCTCAAAACATGAGAACAACGCATAACCTAAAACAATTAGGTATACTTAGAAAAAAATTAAGGCAAGAGATGACTGAACCAGAATGGCGATTGTGGTTAATGTCAGTGGTTGCTTATACCTTGATCGGCTCGGCCCCCCGGAGCGTTGTTGGTTATTTAGCAGTTTTGTGAAATTTTTTCTTTTTGCCCCGTTGGAAATCTTATCAAGATTTCCAACTAGAAAAAGTGGCGCAAAAATCGCCGCTTAATAAAAATGTTGTCAAATTATAAGTTCCGCCAAACCGCCGCCCAAAACTCCCCCGCCCTTAGCGAAGGGCGGGGTCAGACAGTTGGGCGGCAATAATGGTTTGGCTCCACTTAAATTTGAATCAACATTTTTATAATGCGGCCTTATCTAATTTTTATTTATTTAGTTTGTGTTATATGAAGATATTAGTGACGGGTGGAGCTGGGTTCATCGGCTCGCACGTGGTAAAAAAGTTGATAGGACTTGGGCATAAGGTCGTGGTCGTGGATAATTTCAATAATTATTATGAGCCACGTTTGAAGAGGGACCGAGTGAAGATATTTTTGCGTGGGTTGAAATTCAAAGTGTATGAAATAGATATTGCTGATTATAAAAAGCTGGAGCGGATATTTAAAAAAGAAAAGTTTGATAAAATAATTCATTTGGCCGCGCAGGCTGGTGTGCGGTATTCTTTGGAGAACCCTTTTGTTTACGCGGAGACGAATATCGTGGGTACTTTGAATTTGCTGGAATTAGCCCGGCATTACAAGGTCAAAGATTTTATTTACGCTTCTTCCTCGTCGGTTTATGGTAATAATAAAAATTTACCGTTCAAGGAGAGCGACCGGGTGGATGAGCCGATTTCTCTTTATGCGGCGACTAAAAAATCAACCGAGCTCTTAGCCTATACTTATCATCATTTATTTGGGATTAATACAGTAGGGCTCAGATTTTTCACGGTTTACGGACCGTGGGGTCGACCGGATATGGCTTTATTCAAATTTACTAAAAATATTATTGAGGGAAAAGAGATTGAGGTCTATGGTCAGGGCGCGATGGATCGGGACTTTACTTATATTGATGACATTGTGGCGGGGATTATTGGGACATTAAAAGTAAAAAGCGGTTATGAGATTTTCAATCTGGGCAATTCCAGACCGGAAAAGCTGATGAAAATGATCGGCTTGATTGAGAAAAATGTGGGCAAAAAAGCCAAGATAAAGATGTTGCCCATGCAGGCAGGCGACGTGCGCAAGACTTATGCGGATATTAAAAAAGCGAAAAAGCAGTTGGGCTACCAGCCGAGGATCAATCTGGAAGAGGGAATTAGAAGATTTGTAGAGTGGTATCGGGAATATTATGAGCAAAAAACAAGGAGCAACTAACAAGGAACAGGGGGGGATTAAGACAAGTAGAAACAATGAAAACAATATGATTTATGATTTGATCGTGATTGGTGGGGGACCGGCCGGGATGATAGGGGCTGGACGAGCGGCGGAAAATGGCGCTCGTGTTTTACTTTTAGAAAAAAACAGCCGCTTGGGCGCGAAACTTTTGGTGACGGGTAAGGGACGATGCAATATCACCAACGCGGAAGCGGATCTAAAAAAGTTTATTACCAACTATGGGCCAAAGGGCAAGTTTTTATTTTCCAGTTTTTCTAGGTTTAATAATCATGACGTGATTAATTTTTTTGAGAATTATGGCGTGGTGACAAAAGTGGAGAGGGGAGAGCGAGTTTTCCCCACGAGTGATCGGTCAGACTCGGTTTTGTCAGCCCTGGCACAATATATGCGTAAAAATAAAGTAGGAGTGAAATTGAAGGCTGAGGTGCGTGAAATAATAGTAAAAGATAAAAGGATTGAGAAAATTGTTTTGACCAGTGGAGAAGAATTAAGTGCCGAAAAGTATTTAATCGCGACTGGTGGCAAGAGCTATCCGGGCACCGGTTCAACAGGCACAGCTTTTGAATGGTTGAAAAAAATGGGCCACCGAATTATTCCACCAAGGCCAGCTTTGGCACCGATTATAGTCAAAGAAAATTGGGTGAAAGAGCTGGCAGGCTTGAGTTTGAAAAACGTGGCGATTAATGTTTACCAAAATAACAAAAAAGTGGATAGTCGGTTTGGCGAGGCGTTATTCACGCACAATGGTTTGAGCGGGCCAATCGTTTTGGATATGAGCAAAAAAATCGGAGAACTTTTGGCTTTGGGGCCGGTGGAGTTGCGTATAGATTTTAAGCCAGCGTTGAACGAAAAAGTATTGGATGAAAGGATTCAGCGCGATTGGCAGGCGGGGAAAAATAAGATGTTTAAAAATAGCTTGAATGAACTTTTGCCGCAGAAGATGATCTCGGTCATGGTGAGGTCGGTCGGCATTGATCCAGAAAAACAAGTGAACGCAGTGACCAAAGAAGAGCGCCAAAGACTGCTCAAGCTGTTGAAAAATTTTCCGTTCATGGTGAAGCAGGTGGAGGGCTTTGAGTTGGCGATTGTGACAGCCGGCGGGGTAGATCTAAAAGAAGTGGATCCCAAAACAATGCGCTCAAAAATTATTGACAATTTGTATCTAGCTGGAGAGATATTGGATATTGACGGTCCGACTGGCGGGTTTAATTTGCAAGTGTGCTGGAGTACAGGCAGAGCGGCAGGGGAGAACATGAAAGCATGAAAGCAAGAAATCAAGAAAGCAAAAAAACAAGAAAACACGGAAATATTTAAACATAAAAGAAAGGGAGCAGGAACAGATATTCACCGTAAATGCGGAGTAGGTAGAAACTAGAAACTAGATATCAGATATCAGAAACAAGTAGCCCGCTAAATTATTAACGTTGTAGAGTTTCACCTTAGGACAATGGGGATGAGAGAAGGGGTGGGATAAGTAAAATAGCCGAAAGGGCTGTTTTTGTTGAAAAAATTGACTAATGTAATGGTTATAATATAATGAAATCAACCCTGTATAATAATGTACAGGGCGACATGGCCAAAAGGAGATTGCCATGAAAACCACAACATCGTTGATCGCGCCGGCGGATTGCCGCGGATCAACGAAAAGCAACACCTACGGTGCATAGGCAGGTGCTCGGCTGCGCTCCACTGTGCCCCGTTTTTTGGGAGTAAGCAGCCGACGGGGGCTCTGGACGAAATCCGTTCCAGGCCCTTTATTTTTTTCTAAAAATGTTTAGAAGTGGTATAATGCACTTAGGCATGAAAGCATTAAAACATAAAAGCATAAAAGCACGAGAACATTAAAACATAGAAAGATTAAAACAATTTAACAATGTAGCAATTTAATAATTAATCATAAGCATATGATGAAAAAAACCTTACAAGAATTTAGAGAGTTTGCCATCAAGGGCAATGTCATGGATCTGGCCGTGGCAGTCGTGATCGGCGGAGCGTTTGGCAAAATCGTCACTTCGCTTGTCAGCGATATTATCATGCCGATCGTGGGTGTGATCTTGGGTGGCGTCAATTTTACCCATCTAGTGATCACCCTCAAGGGCGCGAGATTTGATACCATCGGCAACAAGATGTCCGAGGCGGTGACTTTGAATTATGGGGCGTTTATTCAGGCAACGGTGGATTTTTTGATTATTGCCTGGGCGATATTTATGATGGTGAAGATTATTAATAGTTTGAAACGTAAAGAAGAAAAGCCAGTGGAAACAGTTGAGCCGTCGGCGCAGGAAAAACTTTTGACAGAGATCCGAGATATATTAAAAGAAAAATAGAAGGATATTAGAATAAAAGCGAAGGCCAGACTATATGGCGAAATATCAGTTGCCAGAGAAAGAGTGGAAAATTTTAAAGAAATTGGATACACCAGTAAAAATCCAGAATTTTTTGGATGACCTGAAAATTAATTTTGAGGAAGACGGTGATACTTATTTGTCACCGATGACGGTTTTGGAGCGTGGGATTTGTCATTGCGCGGAAGGGGCTATTTTGGCAGCTTTGGCTTTGCGGATAAATGGCTGGCCGCCGTTGCTTATGGATCTGAAGACCAATAAAAATGATATCGATCATGTGGTGGCGGTTTTTCGAAAAGCTGGCAAGTGGGGAGCGATCTCCAAAACCAATCATGCGGTTTTGCGCTATCGGGAGCCGATTTACGCGTCGCCGAGAGAATTGGCCATGAGTTATTTTCATGAATATTTCGATAACCGCGGCCGGAAAAATTTACGGAGTTTTTCCCGGCTACTCAACTTGGCGAGGTTTGACCGGCGTGGCTGGATGGCGACCAGAGAAGAAGTGGGTTATATTCCGGATTATTTGGATGGGATAAAACATTTTCCTATTTTAAATAAGAAACAAATCCGTGGTTTGCGGCTGGCTAACCAGATCGAAATCGCCGCGGGCAAACTCGTAGAATGGAAAAAGGGAGAGAAAAAGAAGGAATTATAAATAGAGAAAAAGCCCAGGGTGGAATATTTTGGAAACCGGGTGAAATGTTTGTGGACATTTGATTTGACAAGAAGCCGCTGATATTCTATGCTAAAAAGAGAGAAATCTAGCGTGATTTTTTTTCTTTATTTTAACTATTTTTATGGCAGTCAACAGAAAAAGGGTCGGATGGACTATCGCTTTTATCGTCATCTTGACCATTGCCTCATTACTTTTTGACGGGCATGTCTCTTCGCTCACTGAAGGAGGACAATCATTGGCTATACCTCAATGGGTACCGGGCGCGTCTTTTTGGAATAAATTTGATTTTCATCTGGGCTTGGACTTGAAAGGCGGGACCCAGCTTTTGTATCAAGCTGATACGAGCAAGATTGACGCCGTTGACGCTGATTCGGCCGTGGCGGGTGTGCGTGACGTGATTGAGAGAAGGGTCAATGCTTTTGGCGTAGCAGAGCCCTTGGTCCAGATGAACCAATCGCAGGAAGGGAATTACAGGATTATCGTAGAGCTGGCTGGAGTCAAGGATGTAAACCAGGCGATAAAAATGATCGGCGAGACGCCGCTTTTGGAATTTAAAGAGCAGAATCCGGATTATAACGCCAATCAGCCGGTGACCTTGACGGCGGAACAACAAAAGGAATTGGACACTTTCAATGAGGCGGCCAGGAAGAAGGCCGAGGAAATAAACAAACGGGCGCTGGCTGGAGAAGATTTTGTCAAGCTGGCCAAAGAATTCTCCGAAGATGCTGGTTCAAAAGACAAAGGTGGAGATTTGGGTTGGGCAGTGCAAGGGAATTTTGTGGAAGAATTTGATAAAGCGATTTTCACTGATTTGAAAGTCGGCCAAATCACGCCGCAGCCGGTCAAGACACAGTTTGGTTATCATATTATCAAAAAAATGGATGAACGTCAGGCGACCGAGGCTGGCGCGACGGCGACTATCAATGGTACGACCACACCGGTAGAGCTGAATAATACGGAAGTGCTGTCGTCTCATATTCTGATATTGACCAAAACAGCTAAGGATATCGTACCGCCGGTGGATGAATGGATCAATACCCAATTGTCTGGCAAGAATCTAAAAAGGGCTTCGGTGCAGTACGTCCAAAATACAGGCGAGCCAGAAGTCAGCTTGGAATTTAATGACGAGGGGGCAAAATTATTCGAAGAAATAACTGGCAGAAACGTGGGTAAGCCGGTAGCAATCTATTTGGACGGACAGCCGATCTCGGTGCCGACAGTCAATGAAAAAATCACCGGCGGCAAAGCGGTGATCACCGGCCGGTTTAATTTGAAAGAATCAAAGGACTTGGTAGAAAAACTCAATGCTGGTGCACTGCCGGTGCCAATCAACCTGATTTCCCAAAAAACAGTCGGGCCGACACTGGGGCAAAAATCAGTTGATCAAAGCATTACCGCAGGGTTGTGGGGTCTTTTGGCAGTAGCGATATTTATGATTTTATATTATCGCTTGCCGGGTTTTATCGCGGTAATCGCTCTGGCTATCTATGCTTTGATCACTATGGCATCTTATAGATTATTGAACGCAACTTTGACACTTTCTGGCATTGCCGGTTTCATCATCTCCGTGGGTATGGCGGTGGACGCGAATGTGCTGGTGTTTGAACGTCTGAAAGAGGAACTCCGAAATGGCAGAAATTTTGGCAATGCTTTGGAAGAAGCATTTAGAAGATCCTGGCCATCAATCATTGATTCTAATCTCTCGACCCTGATTACCTATGCTATTTTGATCTGGGTGGGGACATCAGTGATGAAGG
>JAKLID010000048.1 GCA_022709795.1 Patescibacteria group bacterium
CTTAATTCCAAATAGGCGCGATAGCACCACGATGGAATCAGGTCCAGCGTTTCCTATGGCGCTGAGCGTGTCAGCGTCAGTAATATCGCCCAGAGCAGTCACAATCGCCACGCCGTTTAAACTCTGGCGTAGGGCATCGTTCAGGGTTAACCACCCACGATACCTGTCGCCATAGTTGGACGGGCTCCATGTCCTGCTTCCGGCCGGCATCAAAATCGTCAGCGGTCGGTCGCAGAAGAGCGTGTTCGGCAGAAACCCTCGTCTTATACCATAGGTATAGGTGAAGATCTTTGCCGTGCTGCCTGGCTGTTGCGGTTGAATGGCTCGGTTGAACTCAAAACCGTAGCTAGGTTCTCGTGAACCAGCCATAGCTAAGAGTTCGCCGGTTCGTGGATTAATCACCACGACTGCCGTCTGCGGATATTTTGCCTTTTCCGCATTAGGCATTGTCGGGCTGTATGGGCTCAACCGGAGCAATCTGTCCGTCGGGGCCAAGCCGTCCTGAATAGCGGCATACAACTCGCGCTGAAACCGCATATCCAGTGTCGTGCCCACACTCTGGTTACTGGCTGACATCACTTCAGAGGGCAACTGTCTAGTTGCCATTTTTATGAAGTGATCCGTCGCATGCGTGATTTCCTGCGACGGCTTAATTATGATGGGTGCCAACCACGCGGTTTGGAACTCCTGGTCGGAAAGAAAATTACATGCCCACATTCTTTTAAGGACAATTTCTTTCCGTGCGTTGGCCTTATCGCGGAAACTCACTGGATTCCACGCGGCCGGCCGCGGAAGAATTCCTGCCAGCATTGCCGCTTCGGCAACTGTCAACTCGGCAACTTCTTTATTAAAAAAATGCCGAGCGGCCGCACCAATCCCGTGGATGCCTGCACCGAAGCTGACAGAGTTTAAGTACGCCTCAAGGATCTGATCCTTGGTGTACTTATGCTCCATCTGTAGCGCCAGCACAATCTCTCGCACCTTCCTCTCTTGGGTTTGTTCTAAAGAGAGGAACAGGTTACGAGCCACCTGCTGGGTGATGGTTGAGCCACCCTGGTTCCACCCATGAACCAGTTTGTTGTATAAAGCACGTGCCAGGCCTCTTGGACTAACTCCGAAATGCGAATAAAAATCCGCGTCCTCGGATGCCAAAAAGGCCTGACGGACATGGAGTGGAATTTTTTCCAGCGGAACGTAGATAAAACGTTCGCTGGATTTCAAATAGTCGCCATCGCAACTAAAAAAAGCGACAGGACTATTTGCCCGCACCAGTTCCTCTGGCATGTCGGGTAGCCGGCCCGTTTTTTGGGAGACCATGTAAAATTCGGCCATCAACCCCAAAAAAACCAGCGCCCCGATCATAGCCACAATGGCCAAGATTTTTTTCAACATGACAAAACCTCCATCCCTATTATTGTAAAAAGAACAATTATTTACTTTTTATAAACCCAATTTGGGTTTCTATATTATTACACATTTATTTATTCTTGTCAATATTTTGACATTTTCCCGAAAATAGTGTTAAATAAACTTGAGGCAATAATAAAAATATCTGGGGTGGAGTTGACCCCCATATTTTTTGCCTATATTTTTTTACTTAAAAAATTGGTATTATACTTAATACTTTATACCAAATACTAAATACTAATTTATGTCTACAGTTAACCAATTGATCCGCAAGGGTCGCACACGCAAGGCCAAGAAGTCCAAAACTCCTTCTCTTTTGCTTGTGCAAAATGTTCTCACTCGTCGCAAAAAAGAAATGCCCAAAGGCAGTCCTTTCAAGCGCGGTGTCTGTACCAAGGTCACGACCACTACGCCGAAAAAACCAAACTCAGCCTTACGCAAAATCGCCAGAGTCAGATTATCCAATGGTGAAGAAGTGACCGCCTATATCCCGGGCGTTGGTCACAATTTGCAGGAACACTCCATCGTCATGCTGCGCGGCGGCCGGGTCAAAGATCTGCCCGGTGTCCGTTATCATATTGTCCGCGGTATCTATGATACTCAAGGCGTTGAAGGTCGCAAGCAAGGCCGCAGTCGCTATGGGGCCAAGAATGGGAAGGGGAAAACAGGTAAATAAGTCAATACAGTTAAATAAGTTAACTAAGGCATAAATGGAAACTGGCAAAGAAAATTCTTTTAGGGATTTGAGAATTTGGCAAAAAGGTTTTGAACTTGTGGAAAGAATTTATAAAACAACAAAAAATTATCCGTCTGAAGAAAAGTTTGCCCTAGTCAGTGATACTAGAAGATCGGCCAATTCTGTCATTGCCAACATTGCCGAGGCTCATGGCCGGTACTTTTATTCAGACAAGGTTCGTGTTCTATATATTGCCAGAGGTGAAGCCGAAGAAGTGCGCAGTCATTCGTCAGTCGCTTTTAGTCAAAAATATATTACAGAACAGACTTTCAATGATTTGGACAAAGAGTATACCGGCTTATCTATTGGTCTTAATAACTACATTAACTACCTAATTTCTCAAAACAAAACAAAAACACAGTAGCCCAAGCCTTATTAACCTTTATTAACTTTTTTAACTAAATTAACTTTATCAACTCAACTTTATGCGTGGAAAACAAGCTCCCAAAAGAAAATTTAAACCCGATGTCAAATATCATCGTTTGGACATTGCCAAGCTGATCAACTACATCATGCGCGATGGCAAAAAATCAACTGCCGAAAAAATAGTTTACGGCGCTTTTGACCATATCGATGTTAAAACCAAAGAAGATCCCCAGTCAATCTATGAGCTGGCCATCAGAAATATCGGCCCGTCTTTGGAAGTTCGCGGCCGTCGTGTCGGTGGCGCCAATTACCAAGTGCCTTTCCCGGTTTCTGATGACCGTCGCCAGGTGTTAGCTTTCCGTTGGATCATCGCCGCAGCCAAAACCCGAAAAGGCAAGCCCATGTCTATTGCTTTAGCTGAAGAAATAATGGACGCTGCCAAGGGAGAAGGTTCGGCTATCAAGAAACGTGAAGATATGCACCGTATGGCCGAGTCCAACAAAGCCTTTGCCCATTTTGCTAGATTCTCTAAGAAGAAAAGATAAAACCGAAAACAAGCCCCAAGACACAAGATACAATTTCCAAATAATTTCCAGATTCCAAAATTCAAATATCAAATATTTTTTATAATTTAAGTTTTGAGATTTATTTGGAAATTGGAAATTGGGATTTGGAAATTTGATGCACTTTATTCTTTACTGTTTATTATTCTCTGATATTAACTTATTTAACTCTATCAACTTATTCAACTGAAATTTATGCCCCGAGAATATTCTCTGGAAAAAACCAGAAACTTCGGCATCATGGCCCACATTGATGCCGGCAAAACCACTACGACCGAGCGTGTGCTTTTTTACACTGGCCGCAAACACAAGATCGGTGAAGTCCATGAAGGCGCCGCGGAAATGGACTGGATGGATCAGGAAAAAGAAAGAGGCATCACGATTACTTCCGCGGCCACGACCTGCTTTTGGAAAGGCATTCGTTTTAATATTATTGATACCCCTGGCCACGTTGACTTTACCGTTGAAGTCGAACGTTCTTTGCGCGTCTTGGATGGCGCGGTCGCCGTCTTTGATGGCTCCCAAGGTGTGGAGCCGCAATCCGAAACTGTCTGGCGTCAGGCGGAAAAATATCATGTGCCGCGCATCGCTTTTGTCAACAAGATGGACAAAGTCGGCGCTGATTACGAGATGAGCTATAAATCAATATTAGAACGTTTGACTCCGGACGCCGTTCGCTATGTTATCCCCATTGGCGCTGACAGCAAGTTTGAAGGCGTCATCAGTCTTTTGACCATGAAGGCCTACCACTTTACGGGCCAGAATGGCGAAGAAGTCGTGGAATCAGATATTCCCGCTGAACTTTTGGCCGATGCCCAAAAATACCGCGCTGAACTCATAGAAAAAGCGGCTGAACAAGATGATCAATTATTAGAAAAATATCTGGCCGGCCATGAGCTGACTGTTGATGAAATAAAACTAGGCTTACGCCAGGGTGTCTTGGCCAACAAATTATATCTGGTTCTCTGTGGCAGTGCCCTCGCCAATAAGGGTATCCAGCTTGTTTTGGATGCTGTTAATGACTATCTGCCGTCGCCTTTGGACATCCCGCCGATTGAAGGCTTTGACCCGAATGACGAAACCAAAAAATTAATTCGTCATGCTTCCGATGAGGAGCCGTTTACCGCTTTAGCTTTTAAAATCGCGACTGATCCTTTTGTTGGGACGTTGACTTTTTTCCGCGTTTATTCCGGCGTGGTCAAGGCTGGCAGTTATGTTTACAATTCTTCCACTGGTAATAAAGAACGTTTTGGCCGCATGGTCCGCATGCATTCCAACCATCGTGAAGATGTGGACGAGGTTTACTCTGGCGAAATTGCTGCGGCCATTGGTCTGAAAAATACCACTACTGGCGATACACTTTGCGATGATAACAATCAGATCGTTTTGGAAAAAATTACTTTCCCCGAACCAGTTATCAAAGTCGCTGTGGAACCAAAAACCAAAGTTGACCAGGAAAAAATGGGCATGGCTTTACAGAAGTTGGCCCAGGAAGATCCGACCTTCCGAGTTTCTACCGATGAAGAAACATTGGAAACGATCATCGCTGGTATGGGTGAGCTTCATTTGGATGTTTTAGTCGAAAGAATGCGTCGTGAATTCAAAGTTGACTGTAATGTCGGTAAACCCCAAGTTGCCTATCGCGAGACGATCAAACAAGCTGGCGAAGCCCAAGGCAAATATATCAAACAGTCTGGTGGTCGCGGCCAATATGGTGATTGTTCATTGCGCATTGAGCCGATTACCGAACCGGATGAAAACGGCAAACTCAAAGATTTCGAATTTGTAAATGAGGTCAAGGGCGGTTCTATCCCGAGTGAATATATCCCCGCCATTGAGAAAGGCGTTAAAGAGGCTCTGGGCAACGGCGTGGTTGCCGGTTACCCCATGATGCATATCCGTGCTTCTGTTTTTGACGGCTCTTATCACGAGGTTGACTCTTCGGAAATTGCTTTCAAAATGGCGGCTATTATGGCCTTCAAAGAAGCAGCCAGAAAAGCCGGCCCGATTCTTCTGGAGCCGATTATGAAGCTAGAAGTAGTCACTCCGGAAGAATACATGGGTGATATTATTGGCGACTTAAATTCCCGTCGCGCCGTTATCAAGGAAATGACCAATCGTGGTACAGCCAAAGTCGTTGACGGCGAAGTACCGCTAGCCAATATGTTTGGTTATGCCACCGCTTCCCGCTCTCTTTCCCAAGGTCGCGCTTCCTTCAGTATGGAATTCTCCCATTACGCCGAAGTGCCGAGAAACGTGGTCGAAACAATTGTTGGTGAAAAAGCCAAGACCGGGAAGTAGGGGAGTAGGTTGGTAGGCGAGTAGGTATTTACAAACAATAAAGAGAGCGGAGTAATTCCCGCTCTTTTTTGATTAAATAAATCAAGCTCCAAGAAACAAGATACAATTTCCAAATAAACTTCAATAACCAAACTCCAATTATTATTAGATTTTGAGGAAGTATTGTAATTTGGAATTTATTTGGAGCTTGTTTCTTGGTTATTGGAAATTGTTTGATGATTGAAAATAAAAAAGGGCCGCAATTTCTTACGCCCCCTTAAATTATCAAATTATTAAATTATTAATTCACGAGCCCTACTCTCTCCCTGACTTCCTTCATCGTTTTCTCCGCGATTTCCCTGGCTGCTTCGGCCCCGTTTTGAAGGACTCTCATCACATAGTCAGGATTTTTTTCTAGCTCTTTCTTTTTCTCTCGAATTGGCTTTAAAGCCCCGATAACCACGTTGGCGAGCATCGGTTTGAATTTGGCGTATTGCAATTCGCCATTTTTATAATCCTCCTTAAACTTGGCAGAGATATTTTCATCATCGACAAAAGCTTCAAACAGATCAATCAAATTCTTGCCGCCAATTGCGTTCTTCCCACCGCCAGCATCAGTCACTGCCTTACTTATTTTATCCTTTATTTCTTCGGGACTGTCGCCAAGTGCGATGTAAGATTTTGGCCCCAGATCCTTGCTCATTTTTTTGGTTGGGTCATTCAAGGCCATTAGTCTTGGCACCTTGGTCAAAAGAGTTTTTGGCTCGGCAAAATATTCGCCCCAGCGGTTATTAAATT
>JAKLID010000049.1 GCA_022709795.1 Patescibacteria group bacterium
TTTGATTCGGCGCTGGAAACACCTAATCCTCTAATAGCATCAGCAACCAGCCGAACCTTTCTCGGTGATTGTCTCAAATATCTTAATTTAGCAGCAGCTTCCATAGTGATTATTTTTTAGTATTCTTTGAGGCTGGGGCGGCAGCGGCGGGAGCAGCCTTGGCCGCGGCAGCGATTTCTTCCTCGCGTTGTTTCTTACCGCCGTGTTTGATAAATTTACGAGTCGGGGAGAATTCACCCAGCTTGTGGCCGACCATGTTTTCAACCACGAAAACATTGATATGTTGCTTACCATTGTGCACGCCAAAAGTAAAACCCACCATTTCCGGAGTAATCGAACAGTCTCTGGACCAGGTTGTGATCGTGCCCAGATCACCGGGCTTTTTGCCAGTGATTTTATGCAATAATTTTTGATCCACGTAAGGACCTTTTTTTAGTGATCGACTCATAATATTATTATATAGCTTATTGGCCTTCTTTTCTATTTCTTTTACGTCTGGTAATAATCATTTTATTGGACCATCTTTTGGGTTTTCTGGTTTTGACGCCGAGCGCATGCTTGCCCCAGAGGGTTTTGGCATAAGGCATACCAATCGGGTGACGTCCTTCACCACCGCCATGGGGATGATCACAGGGATTCATGGCTTTGCCACGGACTGTCGGTCTGATGCCCTTATGTCTCATACGACCAGCTTTGCCATAACGGACTAGGCCATGATCAGGATTGCCGACCGCGCCGATCGTGGCCAAGCATTCTTTTTTGACCAAACGGATTTCACCGGAGGGCATCTTCAACTGAGCAAAATGACCTTCAATGGCTTGAACCAAAACGCCATTGCCAGCTGAGCGAGCGATAATGCCACCGGAACCGGGCTCAAGCTCAATATTGTGGACCATAATGCCCAAGGGTATAAATTCCAAAGGCATGCGATTGCCAAGATTCATATCTATTTTTTCTCGGGAAGACATAACTCGATCGCCAACTTTCAAGCCATCGGCAGCCAGGATATAGGTTTTTTGATGATTGGGATAACGGAGCAGGGCGAGGCGAGCGGAACGATTGGGATCATATTCAATGGCGACGACTTCAGCTACTTGATTGTAAAGACTTCTTTTAAAATCAACAATGCGGATGCGGCGCTTGGCGCCACCGCCATGATGGCGGACAGTGATCTGACCGCTGTTATTGCGGCCGCCAAAATTTTTTTTGGTGAAAGTTAGGTTTTTTTCCGGCCGCGTTTTGGTGACATCAGAAGAAGACACAATGGAAGTTTTGCGTCTGGACGGAGTGGTGGGTTTGTAAAGTTTAATAGCCATAATTTATTTAGCTTTCGTAAACGTCAATTTTGGTGCCAGCGGGCACAACTACGATGGCTTTTTTCCAATTTTTCAGATAGCCAGTGGTATTCTTACCGGTGCGGACTTGTTTGCCAAGATTATTGATAATTCTGATTTTGAGGGGATTAACGCCATAGACCTCTTTGATGGCAGCTTTGACGGATGATTTGGTGGCGTGTTTATTGACGGCAAAGACATACTGATTGAAGCTGGAGAGGATGTTGGATTTTTCCGTAATAAGAGGATGAATGAGATTTTTATAAGCGAGGGGATTTTTTAATCCTGATTTTGACTTGGTTTCCGAGGCCGGCTTGGCCACTTTATTTTCTATTTTGGGTGACTCACTTTTAAGCTGGCCGTTTGGTTTGACCGGCGGTTGTTTATCTTTTCCGTCTTTATTCTTTTTGAGACCAAACAAAGCCATATGATTTATTTAAGATAAGTTTTTTCAATAACCGCCAAACCAGCTTCGGTTAAAAGTAAATTTTTATACTGAAGCAGATCCAGGACATTGAGAGAATTGGCGCCGATGACTTTGATACCGGGGATATTGCGGCCTATTTTGGAAACCTGACCAACATGATCACCGGCCACCACTAGAAGCGAAAGGGAATATTTTTTCAGATCCGGCTGTCGGTCGCTAGCTTTCTTGGATTTTTTTTCAGTATCTTCAGCCTTTGTTTTTTGGGCTGACAGCTGGAGCCCGGTTCTCAGATTTAAAATAATTTTGGCGAATTCTTTGGTTTTGACTACTGGTAATTCAAATTTATCCACGAGGACGAGCGCTTGACTTTGTGCTTTGTCAGTGAGACAGGAAAAAAGAGCGATCTTTTTCATTTTCTTATTGACTTTCTGGGAAAAATTGCGGGTATTGCGTGGACCAAAAGTGACGCCGCCGCCTTTCCATAAAGGTGAGCGAGTGGAACCATGCCGAGCGCGGCCAGTACCTTTTTGTTTCCAGGGTTTTTTGCCGCCACCACGGACTTCGCCGTTGGTTGTGGTGTGGGCGATGGCGACTCTGGCATTGGCCATTTGAGCAACGGCTACCTGATGGATCACTGGCTGGTTGATTTTCACATCAAAAATAGCGGGATTCAGTTTTATCTCTTTGACTACTTCACCTGATTGATTGTAAAGCGGATAAGCCATAGTAATTAATTATTTTCGTTGGTTTCAGGGGTCGGGATTTGTGGTTCTTCAGTCTGGACAGCAAGCGGTGTTTCTATATTTTTTTTGAGATTTAATTCACCTGGACAGGTAATCATCAAAAGTCCGTTTTTAGCACCAGGTACAGCACCTTTGACATAAAGCAAATTTTTTTCTTGGTCAATCTTGATGATAGACAAATTTTTGACCGAGACTTTCTCGGCGCCCATATGACCAGGCATTCTGACACCTGGGAAAACCCTGGCTGGTTCGCAAGGACCAACAGAGCCCGAGGTACGAACCTGATCTTTGGTGCCATGAGTTTTGTTGTGGCCGTGAAAACCGTGTCGTTTGACCACACCTTGAAAGCCCTTGCCCTTGGAGAAACCAGTGACTTTCACTTTTTCACCGGGAGTAAAGGCATCAACGCCAACGACATCGCCGACAGCGAGATTATCCAATTCAGCAGTGCGGAATTCTTTCAGATATTGCAGGTTGCCCAAGCCAAAGGTTTGGCCGAGCTCTCTTTTGGCCAACTTTTTTTTGCCGGGCAAACCAATCAGGGCGGCATTGTAGCCGTCGCTAGAATCTTGGGTTTTGAGGCGGACAATCGGACAGGGCTCAGCAGCGATGACGGTGACTGGGGTGACGTCGCCGTTGTCAGCGAAAAGCTGAGTCATGCCTTTTTTGTGGCCAAGAATAAATTTCATAAATCTACAAATATATACGAATCAGCTACGATTATACGAATAAATCATTGAGTATTCGTAAATTCGTAGGAATAAAAAAATCTGGTTACAATAAACCAGATATAAAACATCAAACGGCTAGGTTTTATATGTCTTGTATCTAATTTATGGCTTTCTTTAATCTATGACCAGAGAATAGTCAAATGGTTTCCCCAAAGGGATCTTATTTGGATTTTCGGTCGATTATTATTTTGTGAATTCAAATTACACTAAATGGTGATTTTTGTCAACTGGATTGATATAAAGCCTGTCCCGACTGACCCCGCTTCTCGCGAGAGGCGGAGAAGTGGAGGGAACCCGTCTAAATCCGTACAAACTAGAATTTACGCAAATTTCGTCTTGACATGGGATCTTTCGTCGTCGCAAGCTCCTCCTCAAGATAAATTGCTTTGATTACATCTTAATTTCAATGTCCACGCCGCTGGGCAGAGCCAGATTGGTCAGGTCGTTGATGGTCGTGGCTTTGGGGTCATAAATATCAATCAGTCGTTTGTGAATCCTCATTTCAAACTGGTCACGCGCATCTTTGTGGACAAAGGTAGAACGATTGACAGTATATTTGGTTTTTTCAGTGGGTAAAGGTACTGGTCCCTTGACTTGGGCCTGGCTACGTCTCGCGGTGTCAATGATGGTTTTGGTGGCCCGATCAATAATCTTGTGATCAAAAGCTTTGACCTTGATTCTGATTCTTGGTTTGGTATCCTCTACGTTTTCGGTGGTTTTATTGTTTTTGATTTCAGCCATAGGAAATTAAGGCGTTTTTAAATAATCTATTAAAATTAAAATTTTTAAACAAACCAACCCCGCCTCTCGCGAGAAGCGGGGTGACGATTATTTAAGAATTTTAGTAACGACCCCGGCGCCGACAGTTTTGCCACCTTCGCGGATAGCAAATCTCTGCTGCTCTTCAAGAGCGACGGCGTGGATCAAGACGACATTGAGCTTCATAGTGTCGCCAGGCATGACCATTTCTGTGCCTTCAGGCAGGATCACCTCACCAGTCACATCAGTGGTGCGGATATAGAATTGCGGTTTATAGCCCTTAAAGAATGGGGTATGACGGCCGCCTTCTTCTTTGCTCAAGATATAGACTTCACTTTCGAATTCAGTATGAGGAGTGACGCTGCCTGGTTTGGCCAAAACTTGACCACGGGCGACGTCTTCTTTTTTGGTACCGCGGAGTAAAAGACCGGCATTATCGCCAGCGCGACCCTCATCCAATTGCTTATTAAACATTTCAATACCGGTAACCACGGTTTTTTGAGTATCTTTCAAACCGACAATTTCGACATCTTCATTTAATTTAATAATACCTCTCTCAATTCTGCCGGTCACGACAGTACCGCGGCCTTCAATCGTGAAGATATCTTCAACTGGCATAAGGAATGGCTTGTCAGTAGCTCTGACTGGGTCAGGAATATATTCATCCAAAGTATCCAAGAGTTTACCGATCGCTTTGAAATTTTCATCTTCCTTGTTGCCAGCTTGGGCAGCCTCTAGGGCTTTCAGGGCAGAACCTCTGATAATCGGGGTAGTATCCCCGGGAAATTCATATTTTTTGAGTAAATCGCGGATTTCTTCTTCTACCAAGTCGATCAATTCTTTGTCATCAACCTGATCAACTTTATTCAAGAAAACAACGATATAAGGCACACCGACTTGATGAGCCAAGAGGATGTGTTCTCTGGTTTGAGGCATAGGACCATCAGCCGCGGAAACGACCAAGATGGAACCGTCCATCTGAGCGGCACCGGTGATCATATTTTTGATATAATCAGCGTGGCCTGGGCAGTCAATGTGGGCATAATGTCTTTTGGCAGTCTCATATTCTACATGGGTCGTAGAAATAGTAATACCGCGTTCTCTTTCCTCTGGAGAGTTGTCGATTTGGTCGACAGATTTATCTTGAGCTGTACCACCAGTTGCTTTGATATAAGAAAGCAAAGCGGCGGTCAGCGTGGTTTTGCCGTGGTCAACGTGGCCAATAGTGCCAACATTGACGTGCGGTTTGGTTCTTTCGAATTTACCAGCCATAGTATAACCTATGAATTTTAGCGGCCCCCGTGCTGCTCCCGCGGTTGCAGGAGAAAATCAGGGGTTACATACCAGCCACTAATATTAATTTATATAAATTTTTTGAAGATAACCAACCTCAGAAAGCCCGCGGCTTACTGGGGTGGATCTCTAAGCTATTAAATTGGTCTGTTTATAAGTACTTATAGTATATCAATTTCTTCGAATATGTCAAATCCGCGTTTTGGGCGGTTGATTAGTTTATTTTTTTGAGCTAAGATAAAGATATGCCCCAGCTAAAAGACAACAAAAAAATAGAAGGTATCGGCGCCTATAACACCTTTAAGGTTTTTGAGGATATTTACCGAGAGGAAAGCGGCAAAGAGGACTATTGGGAATTGAAAATACCGACAAGAAAGACCGGGGTTGGTTTTGGCACGAAACTTTTGGTGTTTGTTTTTATTTTATCAGTTTTGGGTTTTGGGATTTACCCGGTATTGTCTTATTCACTAAAAACACCTTATCCACTTTTGATCGTGTCGGAAGACAATCTGGGTCCGGCGATCAAAAAAAATGATTTGGTCTTGGTGCGCGGTGTGATTGACAGACAAGAGATCAAATCCAATGATCTGATTGTTTTTGCCAGTAGCACAGAGA
>JAKLID010000005.1 GCA_022709795.1 Patescibacteria group bacterium
GACCCGGCTTTATAAATTTTTATTTAAATAATGACTGGGCACAAAAGGAAGTGGCAAAAATCATGAGGCAGGGTCAGAAATACGGGAGCAGTAATGAGGGCAAGGGCAAAACAGTAGTGATTGATTATTCGGCGCCAAACATTGCCAAAAAAATGCATATCGGGCATCTGCGCTCCACGGTGATCGGGGCGGCCATTGGTAATTTATATAGATTTTTGGGATACAAAGTGATCGGCGACAATCATCTGGGTGACTGGGGCACACAATTCGGCAAGCTAATTTGCCAGTATAAAAAAATTTACGGGGGAAAAATCAAAAAAGATATCACGGTGGAAGAAATGGAAAAACTGTATCTGGATTGGCACGCCGAGGCCAAGAGCAAGCCGGAGCTAGAAGACGAGGCCAGGCAGGAATTGAAAAAATTACAGGATAAAGAAAAATTTAATTACGCCTTGTGGCAATTATTCTGCCGGATGAGTATCGTGGAATTTAAAGAAACTTATAAAGTACTTGGAATAAAATTTGAAACCTGGCACGGAGAGAGTTTTTATCATAAAATGTTGGCTGGTATCGTAGCAGACGCGCTCCAAAAAAAAGTGGCGGTAAAAAGCGAAGGCGCGATTATTATTGATTTAGCTAAATATAATTTACCGCCTTTGATGATTCAAAAAACCGACGGGGCGTATCTGTACGGAACAACTGATTTGGCCACGATCAAATATCGCCGGACGCATTATCATCCAGCCAAAAATATTTATGTGGTGGCCAATCAGCAGGCCCTACACTTTGAACAATTATTTAAGGCAAGCGAACTTTTGGGTTATCACAGCAAAGAGGAAATGGTACACGTGAAATTTGGTTTGATTCTAGGCAAAGGCGGAAAGAAAATGTCCACGCGCGAAGGCGAAGTGGTTGATTTGATAAAAATAATTGACGAGGGCGTGGCCAAGGCCAAGCAGAGAATCCAAGAAAAAAATAACGCATTGAAAGGCCGGGAGCTGAATAATATCGCCCGGATAGTGGCGCTCGGCGCGATTAAATATAATGACTTGTCACAGAATCGTTTGACCGATATTGTTTTTGACTGGGACAAAATGCTCAACTTTGAGTCTGGCTCAGCGCCATACTTGCAATATACCTATGTCCGGGTGCAGAGTATTTTCAAGAAAGCAAGAAAGCAAAAGAGTAAGAAAGCAAAAGAGCAAGAAGAAACGGCCGGTGGAGAGGCGGCGGAGAATAAATTGGGCAAAGAATTATTGAAATTTCCCGAGGCAGTAGAGGCGGCGGCGGCGGAATATAAGCCCAATCTGGTGGCGCTGTATTTGAATAATCTGGCCGCGGATTTCCATTCTTTTTATGAACAAGCGCCGGTGATCAATGCCAGGCCGGCTGTCAGACAGAAAAGATTGAAGTTAATCCAAGCGGTGGCCGAAGTGATGAAAACCGGATTAAATTTGCTCGGTATTGAAGCGCCGGAGAAAATGTAAATTATCAAGTTTTGATAAATGTGTTATTATTAAGATATGGATAATAACATGGAAAACAAAAATGGAAAAATTCAAGCGACCATAACCGAGGAGGTGCCGGAGTGGAAGCTCAATTTGGCGTATTTTTATACGGAAAACAAGGCCATAATCAAACGTATTCTTATTTTTGCTTTGTTTTTTTTCGATCTAACAGTGATAATGATCGGCGGCACAGTGTATGTCAATTATCGAGCCGGTACAATCAGTGATCGAAATTATCTATACGCTCTGCCAAAAAATCTGGTCAATCAAATGGCCAAGGCGCACATGGTACCCAAAGACTTGATCATGGGCGAGGTGCTGGTGCTCCGCAATACGGAAGAAAAAAATAATCTGCTCTCTATCATTCAAAATGACAACACCAACTGGGCGGTCAAAAAACTAACTTACGCGTTTGTGGTCAACGGACAGGAACTGGATACTCGCTCAACCTTTATCCTGCCACAGAGTAATAAGTATTTGGCGCAATTCAACGCGCCGCTCGGCACGAATGTCGATCTAAAAATAATCAGCTTGGAATGGGAGAGAATGCGCGACTATACGGCCGTCAGCTATAAAAATAATATAAAAATAAGCGGAGCTGAATTTGTCCCCAATCAATCGTCCGTTATTTCAGGCGAGGTAAACTTTACTATTTTCAACGAAACACCATACAATTTTTGGGAGGTTGGTTTGCCCATCATCCTGTATGACCAATACGCCGAGCCATTGGCAGTGAATTATGCCGTGATCAATAATCTGGACTCGCAAGAAGAGCGGGAGGTCTCTGTGAATTGGCAGGAAGCGATCTACAGAACAGTGACGAGCGTCGGCATTTATCCGGAAGTAAATCTCTTGAATAAGGAGGTGATCATGAGAGTCAAGGCTGGACCGGGCGATCCGCCGGGACTGGAGCTCAAAAGCAATTAAAGAAGTCAATATTTACAAGCAACGATAATAATTCTAGACTGAAAGCAGGGTCTAGAATTTTTTTACTCAGACAAAATTACCCGCCTCGCGTCGACCCGCCTAGACTCGAAGCGAGTCGAGGCGGGCGAATCAATTACAAACATACAAATAATTACACCCAAGAGTTGTTTTATACTCAATACTAAATATTCTATACTAAACACTTAATTGGATTAATTAGCTTATTGTGCTCCATTATGTCCCTCGGCCAATATATAAACTCAATAAAGAAGATAGACTGGCTGCTCTTGGCGCCGGTATTGTTGTTGATTGTTTTCGGGCTGGCCACACTGTACACCACGAATTTGAACGTGGAAAATCCTGACTGGACAACTTTGAATAAACAATTACTTTTTTTTGGGATCGGCTTCATAATTCTTTTGGTGGTCGCTTTTTCTGATTACCGGCGGATAGCCAGCTACAGCGCGGCCATTTATATTATTTCTCTCTTGCTTTTGGTGGCGGTTTTGATCTGGGGCCGGACCATCCGCGGCACCACCGGCTGGTTTTCTTTTTTGGGTTTTAGTTTTCAGCCGGTCGAGCTGGCCAAGCTGGCCCTAGTCTTGACTGTATCTTCTTTTTACAGCAAGCGCCGCGGGCGAGAAAAAGACGCTTCAACCGTAGTCACTCTCGGGGCGATAACTCTCTTGCCGGTAGCTCTGACAATGCTCCAGCCGGACTTTGGTTCGGCCGCGATGCTTTTGGCGATCGGCTTGTCTTTTTTTATCCTCTTGAGCCTAAAGCCAAAACAAATATTATTTATAATTTTAATAATCCTCGTCTTGGCAATGGTCATGTGGAATTATGTTTTGGTTGATTATCAAAAATCCAGGATTTTGACTTTTGTGGACCCGATGAGAGACCCGCTCGGCCGCGGCTACAATGTCCGCCAATCCATCATCGCAATCGGCTCGGGCAAGCTGTGGGGCCGAGGCCTGGGACTCGGGACCCAGAGCCAGCTCAGATTTTTGCCAGAAACCGCTACTGATTTTATTTTTGCCACGATCGCGGAATCACTGGGCCTGTTTGGAGCCACGATTTTGATCGCTTTGTTCGCTTGGCTTTTCATCCGGCTGCTAAAGCTGATCAAAAATGCCAGGGACAATTTGAGTTCATATTTAATTTTTGGTTTTGGGGTAGCTTTATTTGTCCAAACGATAATTAATATTGGTATGAATATGGGCATTTTGCCAGTGACTGGTTTGCCTTTACCATTTGTCAGCTCTGGCGGTTCATTTTTGGTGGTGTCGCTTGTGGCAATCGGGATGATGGAGAGTATTGCCATGCGGCAGAAAATAAGCTAAGCGCCCAGTCACTGACGCTTACGAGGGAACATTTTAACGGCGAACACAGCAACGTGATCATTTCATTTATCTAATATTTGACAGCCGGTACTTTTTCTATTATACTAACTTTACTTTAAAATAAAACTTAAAATAAAATATGTCCCTCATTTTAAACAAATTAAAGAAAGAAACGGTCATCTATTGTCCGCTGTGCAATAAGGAATACCGGCCGGATAATCTCAAATTGGTGGAGCAAGCGGGAGAAACTATCTTGGCTCACAGCCATTGCCCGGTGTGCGCCGGAGCGGTATTATCTTTGTTGTATAAAGATTTTCTGGGCATTACCCTGCTCGGCTTGGTGACTGATCTCGACTATGCAGATACCATGAGATTAAAAGGTGGGGAGCTGGTCGATGAAGATGGAATATTGGCCCTCTACAAAGCGTTGATTAATTAATTATCAAGTGAACATTTAAAGAATTTATGACAGCTATTATTCTCAAAGCAGAACCCAGGGAGCCGGGCGTCAAGGCGACCAAAGAAATAAAAAGCAAAAAAATTCCAGCGGTGGTTTACGGACCAAAGGCAACCAACCAAAATATTTTGATTGAGACCAAAGAATTTGAAAGAGCGCTGAGGGAAGCGGGTGAATCAACCCTGATTGATTTGACTGTGGCTGACAAAACGCCGGTCAAGGTTTTGGTCCACGCCTTGCAGAGAGACCCAGTGGGCGGCAATTACATCCATGTTGATTTTTATCAACTGGACATGAGCAAAAAAACCAAGGTGGACGTGGAATTAAAATTTTTGAGTCTGGACGAAGTCACCAAGTTGACCGGTGGTGAAATATCCGAGAGCGTAGACGCGCTCGAGGTGGAATGTCTACCACAAGATTTGATCAAAGAGCTGGAGGTTGATTTGTCGGTTTTGAAAAATATCGGCGATGTACTTTATGCCAAAGATATAAAATTGCCCCATGGCCTAGAATTGATTTCTGATCCGGAATTGCCAGTGGCCAGTCTCCGAGCAATCGTGGAAGAAAAGATCGAGGAAGCGGCACCGGCGGAAGAAGCGCCAGCGCCTTTGACAGAGAAAGAAGCCAAGGCCAAGGCGGAAGAAGCGGCCGTAGCCGAAGAAGTAACACCTGAAAAATAACCAAGAAATAATGATCCGTAATGTTGTGATTAAGAATATCTTCAAATACCAGCTAATGATCTTAGTTGGTATTTTTGTGGCGTTGGCCGGGATGCTAACTTATAGCTGCTTTTACCAGCTGGGACGATTAATGGCTAGCCAACAACCGGCAATGGTCAATGGACAACTAAGTTTGAATAAACCTCAACCAGGAACACGAATAATAAGTGGGGAACCTGTTGGGGCGGATGAAGAAAATTTATGGCCGGTGGCGGTCTCAATTGACAACCATCCAGATGCCCGACCGACCTATGGCCTTGGCCGGGCGGCCATAGTTTATGAACTGCCGACGGAAGGCGGCAGCACCAGATTTCTGGCACTGTACACGCCGGGTAAAGAGGAAATAAATAAGGCGGAAAAAATCGGCCCAGTCAGATCAGTGCGGCCATATTTTCTACCAATAGCCAAAGAATACGACGCGCTCTTGGCACATTCTGGTGGGTCGGCCGAAGCCTTGGCCCAGATAGAAACATTAAAAGTCAATAATTTGGAAGAGATCGCCTGGTGGGGTCCGGAATATTTTTGGCGGGTATATTCTAGGAGCGCGCCGCACAATTTATTTACCTCAACGGATAAATTAAACCAGGCAGTGATTGATTGGAAATTGGCCGACCAGGAACCAATTTACCGGCCGTGGGTTTTTAATAATGATTTGGATAATAATTTTAAAATAAACCAAGTAGAAAAAATAACCATTGCTTTTTCCGCTGATAAAAATTATGAGACCAGCTGGCAATACAGCACCTCAACCAATAATTACGCGCGGTGCCAAAATGGCCAAGCATATCGTGATGAATTGACAGGCGAGGAAATAGTAGCTGCCAACGTCTTGATTCAATTTGTACCAGAAGAAGAGGTGTTGGATGCGGTCGGCCGACTGAAAATAGAGATGACGGGCACGGGGAAAGTGTGGTTATTCCGTGATGGGGCCAGAATAGAAGGGACTTGGCGCAAGAGCAGCCCAGAGGGAAGAACAATATTTTATGACGCGGCCGGGAGTGAACTAGCACTCAAGCCCGGCCAGATCTGGATAGAAGTGATAGCGGGAGAAAAGCAAATAACCGTGGAGTGAAAACTATTGATTAATTTCTATTTTTTTGTTAAGCTTTTTTTAGGCGGTTAAACCATTTTATATTTACCTTACTTTTGCCTTTTGATTTTTGCCCTTTGAATTTTATTCTGCGCCGTTAGCTCAGCTGGTAGAGCAGCTCCCTTTTAAGGAGAAGGTCGTAGGTTCGAAACCTACACGGCGTATGTGACTATTTAGACCCCCGTTTTGGGGGTTTTTGAGTGGGAAGGGGTAGGACGTTGGAACCAAATTAATATTGTGTGTAGCTTCTATAAAAAGCAATGAATATAAATGATCTGGATATTCTTATTATCTAAGATTAACTGCAATTAAAAAAGTTGACACAATTTTAAACCCGTGATAAGTTAGTGGGGGGTATAAAATATATGATTTTGAGAATAATAATAAATTGCTTTTATTGTATCTGCCCTTTTGGTTTACCGACCATGACCAAGGGTGTGTTTATCGCCCAATATTATTATCCCCACCAGCATCCCCATACGGGATGTTTTTAAATTATAAATATCAAAATAAAAACAAGGGCAAGATATTTGAAAAAGCAATAACAACAGGGGGGCGGTATTTAAATAATTTTATTGTTAAGAATATTATATGTTATACTGTATGTATAATACAGGTTAATATATTCTAATCTCATGGCATATCAAAAACCTATTTTATTTATAGATTTTAACGGCGTAATATCATATGATGATTTTTGGTTGTCTATAAGAGACAAAAAACACGAGCTTAATAAGTACCACGCGGAAATTGAGCAATTTCTTTTTGAAGATAATCGGGACATCGTTCAAGATTGGATGGTAGGTAAATACACCAGTGAAGATATACACAAAATCATTGAGGATAATGTAGGAGTTGATAGTAAAAAGTTATTTGATGTTTTTGTTAATGATTGCACTAACTTGGACATTTCAAATAATATTTTAGAGCAAGTCGTGAAATTAAAACCCAAATACCATATCATTTTAATTACGGACAATATGGATAGCCTGGATCGTTTTACGTTTCCGCGACATTTGTCTAAACTAGATAGGATTTTTGACCGCATTGATAATTCCTATAATTTGAAAAATCTTAAAAGACATAATAATGGGAGTTATTTCATTGAACGCCTTAAGGAAAGAAACTCGCCGATAAAACGGAGTATTTTAATTGATGATTCTAATACCAACTGCGAAGTATTTAAGGGTCTTGGTGGAATATCTTACCGCACCACGACAGAGCAGGAAGTATTGGATGCTTTGAGAAAAATATCAAGCTAAAAAATAGGAGAATTGAAAATGGATATCAGCGTAATCGTTTTGGGTATTTTATTAGCGGCTGTGGTGATTAAGTCTATTTTCAATATCATCACCACACTGGCTAATGTATTATGGCTCGGTAAATACAAGAGTGCAGTCCAATCACCCCGCTTAGCGAGCGACAAAAAGCTTTTCTTGCTTCTGCCGGTATACTTGGAACAAAAATTAATAAGACGGGTTATAGAGGATTACTATAATTTAATCAAAGATAAAGACAATGTATTTTTGATTATAATTACAACCGGCAAAGAGACGGATAATCTTACTAACTCAGAATCAACCTTTAATATTGCCAAGGATACAATTGACAATTTAAGGGCGAAAAATATTTTGATAATTCATTATCCGCATAACGGCGGGTCAATGCCCGAACAGCTCAATTATGCCGCGCAGGAAATAATAAAATATTATGGAGTCGACAATATTTGGTTTTTTACCTTAAACATAGACTCCAAATATAACGAGCAAGCTTTTGGCGATATTATTAATCTGGTGAATAGCAAGGAGAAAATATATCAACATAGCGCTTTTTTCCTCAGCAACTTTAATTGCTTTAAGGGATGGGGAAGACTGTTTCTTCAGGCTGCCGCCATATTCCAATCCAGATGGACGATTGTCCATGAGATAAAAAGATATAGAGTCAATGCATCTGGTAAATTTTTTAGTAAATACCAATTGGCTCATGCGGTTGGCCATGGATTGCTGATACCAGTTAATATTTTCCGCAAATATTGTTTCCCGGTGGATGAGATTATAGAGGATTCACCCTTTGGCTATCTTCTGAGATGTGAGGGCTATATCATAAACCCAGTGCAGAATATCGAAACAGCTGACAGTCCTCATTCTTTTTTGGAACATGTTAAGCAAAAATACACTTGGTCATTTGGACCAATGGGGTATTTAAAATATTTTCGGAAATACAGAAATAATTTTAAAGCTGGCTATAATAGCAATAAGTTTAAGGTATTAGTTTTAACAGCCCAGGGCTTGTTATCCGCCATAAGCTGGCAGCTTTCATCGTGGGTTTTTCTGTATCTAATCGCTGGATTGTTTTATGTCGGAAATATTCTTGCGTCGATAATAATTTCAGCTCTGGTTCTCTATACCGTCGACTATATAATATCGATGCTGTATTTCAAAAAAGCTGGGTTTATAAGTCTTTCAGCTAAATCACTGGTCTTATTATATCTAAGTTTATGGGCAGTAATATTAATCCATAGTCTGCCTGCCAATTATGCTTTGTTAAGTATTTTATTAAAGCGGATTGGCCTAAAACAAAATATCACGAAATTTAAAACGGAGCATCTGAAATGAAAGTATTAATCCTAGCTGACGTCGGTCAAGGTGGCAATAGCTGGTACCATATTGGCGACGAAGCAATGTTTTTGCGTAATTACAATGTCATAAAAAAAAATTGCCCTAATTCACAGATTACATTACTTTCTAGGTCCAAGAGCCATCAAGGATTAGATATTAAAGAGGAGATTAATGATCTATTCCCACGTGGATGTGTCGGAAGACTTATTTTATTTATCTCCCTTTGTGCTCAGTTCTTAAGTTACCATACTCTACATTTATTTTTGAAGAGCAAAGTGGGTGAAATTACTAGGTTGATTAATCGTCATGATTTATTGCTTATTTCCGGTGGTGGCAATTTAAACAGCTTGTTTCCTGCATATTTGTATAATCGCGCAACTATTGTGCTTTTGGCAAGGATGTTAGGTAAACCCGCAATTGCCACTGGCCAAACAATTGGTCCGATAAGTAATTTGGCAGATGCCTTATTAATGAGGATCATACTTCGCCATATTGATAGGTTGGTTCTTAGAGATAGAAAATTTTCTATCTCTACTATTCCAAAAAGTAATCAGTATCGCAATAGAATTTCTTTTTCTGTTGACGATGCCTATTTTTTAGAATACATGTCAGACCTTGATATTAGCGGAGTGGTAACCATGGGTACCTTTAATATAGGGATAAGCCTACGCGACTGGGACAGTGATGATTTATATGCCAAAGTTTTATTGGCGTTAAATCATCTTGTCAAAAACAGTGGCAAAAAGCTAAAAATATACTTAATACCTCACATTTTTGATAAAAACAATCGGTGCGATTTGGAAAAAATGCGAAATATTTTTGTTGGTAAGATTGACTGTGAAATCGTGCCTATTACTTATCAAATAATCAGCGAATCACCAAGTGGTAGATCGGAAGAGGTTGTACATGCTTTGACTGGTTTGATGAACATCGTAATATCTTCCAGATACCATGGCATTATTTTCGCTTTATCGCAAAATATTCCAGCCGTAGGTGTTTATGAGAACGATTATTATAGAGCCAAAACAGAGGGCGCGTTTGACTGGATAAATTCAGATACCATCAAAAAGTTGTCAATTGATCTTAACCGGTTTAGCGGTGATGGGTTAAGTATTGTTTTCTTATGGGCGTTAAGGAATATTGACTTATTAAAAAAAGAGTTGGTACGAAGTAACAAAGAGTTATTGGTTCATAAAGAAGATATTCCAAACTTACTAAAAGCTTTATGCTTTGGGAGTAAAAAATGAGTATTATAATCGGCATAGAAGGATTGGTTTTTTCCGGCAAGACAACATTGTCCGAAAATTTGGAACAAAATCTGCCGGCAGCCATAGTCCATGAGTACGGGTTTTACGCGGGCGGATCAAAATCATTCCCGAAATATCCGCCGGAGTCATACAGGGCAGCCATTAAAGCGTCACAATTTTTTATTAATATTGAGCAAGAAAGGATTAATGTTTTGAGAGGGTTCCTCTCGGACAGCCCTGAATATGTTGTTATTGATAGGACATATATGACTTGTTTGGCTTTCGACTTCGCGGCTAAAATGTTTACCGGGTTTGATACTTATGATGAGGTTTATAACTTATGGCAACGGGCGGATAAAATAGAGACGGATGTTACCATATACCTTAATGTATCAGATGCGGAAATGATGAGGCGTGTGCCTTTGCGTAAATCAAAATGTCCTGGTCATTTGCTAGATCCAGAGTTTAACAGGCAGATAAGGCAATATTTGCAAAGACAAAAAGTTTTTATGGTAAACGCAGACCAGAGCAAACGACAGGTTTTACAGGAGGTTAAAAAACTGCTTAAGGTAAATTAACTTAAGGTTGGGGTATTTGCAAAACGCAGATACCCCTTTTTATTTGACTAAAATAGCCATAACAGAGATAATGCAGAAAAGGGGTCGGGATCATTTTAATATTTAATAAACTAAATCTGACACTGTAGGCACGTAGATATATGCCCTGCTTTCTTGAATATTGGTTCGAACAGCGTCCACGATTTCGTATGTGCCTATTTAGACCCCCGTTGGGGGTTTTTGATTTGGGACGTTAATGATATAATAATGAATATAAATTGTTTGTGTAATAACTAGTTGAACAAGTTTATGTTTATTTCTATTGTTTTTTTGATTGCAATAATTGCTATCGTTTGTATCATTGCCGCCGTTTACGCAAAAGCTAAAAAGGTGAAAGAAAAACACATAGAGGCAGCGCGTAAGCGGGGTGACACGCAAGAGGTCAAAAGGCTGGAGGAGATGTCAGTTGATGAAGCCGCTGATGAGTTTGAAGAGGAACTGGATAAATAATTTTGGTTTCCCACAATGACTTCCCGCCAGCGGACTTTGGCGACAGAATTAATCTGACACTATAGATGGACGCCTCTTGAATCTTGATTTTAGTCGTGGCAGACAGCGTCCCAATTTTATAAAAAACCCGTCTAATCGACGGGGCTTTTTTATTTACAAAAAACGAGGCGCAACCTTTACAACAGTTGCGCCAAAATAATTCCTCAACCAATAAAGATTGAGGTGCAAATAACCCGTTCTCTCGACTCAGCCCACATGGGGTCTACTGGTCTGTCTGATTTGGACTGGCAAACCGGACACCGTCTAACCATAACGGTGGCCGTTCTGATTTTCTTTCCCATTTCTGAATGTGGGCTAATACTATGATGTGCCCACCAGCTATAACAAGGAACATCGGGAATAAAAAATTTTCCACAGTCACATCTCTCTATCTGCAAGGTTTGCTTTTTCATTTTTTATCTTTTTCCTTTTGTTTTAGTTATTTTTCTTTTTGGGTATTTTACAATATACACGAACAATCAAAATTTGTCAAAGGTGGCGAGGCAAGGTAATATTAATTACAAGGAAGGAAACAGGGATCAAATCCAAAATTCAAATTTTTTGTCTTCGTAGGGGCGGCCTTTACGGTCGCCTAATAATAACGGGTGGTTAATTCACCAGGGCGGGGACAAGCCCCACCCTTACAAAACCTAACTCGCTTTTTTATGAAAATAGAATTCTTTGGCGCCTGTCAGACAGTCACCGGCTCACAATATGTAATCACGGTTGGCGGGAAAAAACTGCTTTTGGATTGCGGCTTTTGGCAGGGTCGGAGAAAAGATATGGAGAAAATTAATCGTGAATTTCCGTTTGATCCGAAGAGCATTGACGCCATGATTTTGTCCCATGCCCATATCGATCACTCGGGTAATATTCCCAATCTGGTCAAACAAGGATTTGCCGGCAAAATATACTGCACTGAAGCAACCAAACAAATCACCCAGCTGATGCTCGAGGACAGCGCCCGGGTGCAGGTTTATGATGTGGAATATCTGAACAAAAAGCTGTCGGCTGGGGCAGAGCTACTAGAGCCAATTTACACGCTGGAAGATGTGGCGCCGGCGATGAAATATTTTGTGGGGCTGAATTATCACCAGGAATTTGAACCGCTGGCTGGGGTCAAGGCCTATTTCCGCGATGCCGGTCATGTCTTGGGTTCGGCTCTGACCACTTTGGAGCTTGTAGAGAACGGGCAAATAATCCGCCTGGGTTTCACCGGCGATCTGGGCCGTAAATTTTTACCAATCTTGCGCGATCCCGAACAAATCCGGGCCGTGGATTATCTGGTTGCGGAAAGCACTTATGGCGACCGCTTGCACGATACCGTAGCCACTTCCTATCTCGATCTGGCCAAAGCGATCAATGAGACCTATGCCCGGGGCGGCAAAGTGATCATCCCCTCTTTCGCTTTGGAACGGGCACAGGAACTTTTGTATATTATTCATGAATTGATAAATCAAAAAGCCATACCGCCACTTTTTGTCTATCTAGACAGTCCACTAACGGAAAGAGTGAGTGAAGTATTTTCCGAATACCCGGAGCTTTTGGATGAAGAGACACAAAAGACTTTTCTGGAGCGGGGCAAAGATCCATTTATTTTCACCACGCTCCGTTTCGTGGAAACGCCGGAAGAATCCAAAAAGCTGAATAACATCAAACAGCCCTGCATTATTATCTCGGCTTCGGGCATGTGTGAATTCGGACGCATCAGACATCATCTCAAAAACAGTATCGCGGATAAAAATAACACGGTGGTGATCGTCGGTTTTATGGCGGAAAATACTTTGGGTAGAAAACTCTTGGATGGCGCCAAGGAAGTCAACATTTTGAATGAGACCCTGCCGGTCAAAGCGAAAATTGTGGTTTTAAATTCTTTGTCCGCCCACGCGGATCAGTATGATTTGGTAAAATTTATTCAAAATGTGGGCAAGCTGAAAAAATTATTTCTGGTGCATGGAGAAGCACAAGCGATGACGGCTTTGACGGAAAAATTGATTGACGCGCAGATTGGTGAGATCGTGGTGCCGGAGAAGGGATATAGTAGTAACTTGTAATTAGCCCGCCTCGACTAGCGTCGACGCGAGGCGGGCAACTAGTAACTCGTAAAATGAGTCTTTTCCTTTCCCCTCCTCTTTGAGGAGGGGGTAGGGGGTGGCCTGCCCGCAATCGCCTACGCTCAAGCGTTGGCAGGCGGGTGGGAGACTTCCTCTATGCGTTTAACTCACAATCTAAACAAGTTTAAACCACTTAGGAAAAAATTAAGGAACGAATCTACCGAGGAAGAAGCTATTCTTTGGGCCCAACTCAGAAACACCCAATTAGGAGCTAAGTTTAGAAGACAAGCAGGTTTTGGTAAATATATTGTGGATTTTTATTGTCCTAGCCATAAATTAGTTATTGAACTAGATGGTAGCCAACACTTAGAAGATAATCTAGGCTATGATAATAAAAGAACGGCCTATTTAAATAGTCTGGGCTTGAAAGTCTTGAGGATTTGGAATAATGATATCCGTTATAATTTGGCTGGAGTGATTGAAGAGATAAAATATTATTTAGAGTAAGTGCCTGTTTGCACCACTTGTGAATGGCAATAGCCCCACCACCCCACCCCGCAGGGCGGCTATGCGGGGCACCCCTCCTCAGGGAGGAGGGGAAAAGCAAGCGCCACGGTTATTATTAGAATAACAAACATGCCACAATATCTATTTTACTACCTTCTCGCTATCAACATCATTACCTTCGTGGTTTTTGTCTGGGACAAGCAACGGGCGATTTATAATCAACGGCGAGTGCCGGAGAAGGTTTTGTGGCTCATGGCCCTGGTCGGCGGATCAGTCGGCGCCATCGCGGGGATGGAAATAGCCAAGCACAAACGGAAAAAAATTAGTTTTGTTTTGGTGCTTTATCTGATACTGCTCTTGCAGGCGATGGGGATTTATCTGATGTTAAAAAAATAATTCGGCCGAAACCGAATTATTTTTAAACAACAATTACTTATTTTTCATTCATCTGATTCCCGTAAGTCTGCTAATTCTACTGATATATCAAATTTTTTTCCGAGAAACTCCCGTTCCAATAATTTACGAATGGCTTCTACCATTTTCCCCTTGTAAACTTTAATTTCCTTCCCACCATCCATTAGGTTGAGCTCGTGTATTCCCCTAGTAAAAAATCCGGCTTTATTATTAAGCTCACCGACTAATCTACTCAAATTAACTTTAAAGGCATTGGCTTCATTAGATGGTGGCTCAATATCTATTAAACCAACAAAATCAAAATCAGTTGGCAGGTTGTGACTGTCTATTACAATAAGTGGAGCATATTTGGGTTGTCCATTCTCGCGATCATTTAAAAGGTGCGCGGCGATCATTTCTTTCATTGTTTGAATTTGCCCTTCAATGTCACCGGTTTCTTTTCTTTTGCTAATTCCCTTAGCAACCTCGTCATCTTGCAATAATTCCTTCATTTCTTTTTTGGCTCTTTTTATAGCCTCATCAAGCTGGCTGGTAAGACTTTCATCCTGACCGGCTTTTGTTTTGGCATCTTCTAATGCCACCAAACTACTTTTTAGAATAAAAAACTTATCTATTTTTTGGCCAATAGAATCTTTTCTTTCTTGGCTTGCTCGTAAAGCAGTTTGGATATATTCAGGAGGATATCTATGGGGCATAAAAATAATAAAGTTATTAAGACTTAGTTTGGCTGATAAATTTCTAAATTAGTATACACTAAAATCATATTTTTGCCTAGACCCCAAAAAACTGATAAAATTAACTGGTAAAATGACCTCTAATATATGCCCAATTTAAACCAAACAATCAAAGACATCAAAAGCATCAAAATCCAGGGTGCCAGCAATATCTGCCGGGCGAGCATCGCGGCCTGGTATGATTATCTCAGTCGCTGGCGAGTGAGACAAGTCGGGAGCTATTTGAGCGAAGCCAAGCGGGTGGGGAATTTATTGGCCAAAACCCGGCCGGACGAGCCTTTGGCGGTCAATGCTTTCAAATATCTGAATAAGCGACTGGAAGACGCGCGCCGAGTCAAGAATCCACAAAGTGATGTGGCTGGATTGAAAAAACTAAGTAAGCAAGCCGTAGCTGACTGGAGCACGTTAATCCATGAGAATGGAAAACGACTGGCTTTTTGGGGGGCAAAGATGATAAAAAATAAGGAAAATATTTTTACTCATTGCCATTCGAGAACAGTGATCAATGTTTTGGCTAAAGCCAAAGAAGACAAGAAAAAAATTCACGTTTATCATGATGAGACTCGGCCGCTAATGCAGGGACGGCTGACGGCTGAAGATTTGGCCAGGCTAAATATTGAAAGTACGATGGTCGTGGATGCAGCCGCGGCTTTTCTGGTGTCCAATTTTTCCGGCGATAAAGTAAAAATAGACAAAGTAATTATCGGCTTTGATGTGATTTTGCCGGACAATTCGGCTCTGAATAAAATCGGCAGCTTTGGCATCGCGCTGGCCGCCTACACTTCCAAAATCCCGGTTTATCTGGCCGGTTCGCTTTTGAAAAAAACCACGCAAAAAATGGAAATTGAATTGCGGGCCAAAAAAGAAGTCTGGGCTAATGGTCCCAAGGAAACCCAAATCGTCAACTTTGCTTTTGACCGCATCCCAACGCAACTGATCACTGGCTATATCACCGAGTTTGGAATAATCAAACCGTCAGAAGTAGATAAATATGTGAAGAAATATTATCCGTGGACGTTAAAAAATCAAAATTAAAAAATCAAAATGTAAAATGACAACGTAAAATTAAAAATTAATCTATCCCGCGTTAGCGGGATACCATAATTTTGCATTTTGATTTTTAAATTTTTAATTTATGAGCAACTCTCCCTATCTCCGGCTGGGCTATCGGCCGAAATTTAAAGAAGAAGTGATCGCCACCTATTATCTGGAAAGTAGTCTGCCTTTGGCTGAAGCGGCAGGACATATTGCCGCGGAATCTTCAATTGGCACCTGGACAAAACTAAGCACGCTGAGAGATAAAACCCTGGCCAAGCTAGGTCCGAAGATTTTTTATTTGGATAATAAAAAGAAGATCGTCAAAATCGCCTATCCCCTAGCGTTGTTTGAACTGGGTAATATCACGCAAATTCTGTCTGCTTTGGCGGGTAATGTTTTCAGTATGAAGGTGGTGAAAAATCTGCGGCTTTTGGATCTACAATTCCCCAAAAAATATCTGGATTCATTCAAAGGGCCGGCCTTTGGAATTCAGGGCATCAGAAGATATCTGAAAATTTATCAGCGGCCGATCATCGGCTCGATCATCAAACCGAAGGTCGGACTGTCAGCTAGAGAACAAGCCAAGCTGGCTTATCAAATCTGGAAAAACGGCGTGGATCTAGTCAAAGATGATGAGAACTTGACGGATATGAAATTTAACAGATTTGAAGAGCGGGTGCGAGAAGTAATGAAATTAAAAAAACAGGTAGAACAAGAAACCGGTGAGAAAAAAGTTTATGTTTTCAACGTGACAGCGCCGGCGGACATCATGCTCAAGCGGGCCAAACTGGTGAAAAAATATGGCGGCAAAGTAGTGATGATTGATTTGGTGACAGCGGGACTGGATAATATTCAATTTTTAAGACAGCAAAATCTGGGCTTGATTTTGCACGGGCACCGGGCCGGACATTCGATGTTTACCAAAAATCCGCGTCATGGCATGACCATGCTCGTCCTCGCAAAGTTGGCGAGGCTGGCGGGAATTGATCAATTGCATACCGGCACGGTAGTGGGCAAAATGGAAGGCACGGCCGAAGAGGTGACGGAAATTAATCTGGAAATGGAAGAAGATTGGTTTGGGGTGAATAAAGAAACTAGTGATTGGGAGGATATTAAACCAGTCCTACCGATCGCCTCAGGCGGACTACACCCGAGACTCATGCCAGACCTAATCAAGATACTGGGTAAAGATATTGTCATAAACTTTGGCGGCGGACTGCATGGCCATCCGGATGGCTCAGTCGCTGGAGCTCGAGCTTGTCGGCAGGCAATAGAAGCGGTGATGAAAAAAATACCAGCCAAAAAATACGCCGAGACACATCTGGAATTGAAACGGGCGCTGGAATACTGGCGGTAACCTACAAATTACAATATTGTACGAATATACGAATAATTAGCGACGGTTCTGGCTGACGATTCTGTTTTATAAATAGAATCATAAAAGTTCTCAAGAGCCGCCAATAAGTCGAAAACCCGCCTTGAGAGGGGCCGGGTTTTAAATTACCAGCCAGGATCTTGCCAGATGAACAGTTTTGTGTATAATAGAATTATTGTTTTTATTAATAATTAATCACAAATATACGGTAAAGAAAAAATTAAATCATAAGGTAATGTGGAAGTTGGGCCGTGAAGAATTCGGTACTAAACATTTCTCTGTTTCCGCCAAAGGTGAATTGATCGTCAGGGAGGGCAATTATCAATATAATATTTATGAGTTGGCCAAGCGCTTTGATACACCGATTGAAATAGTCTTCCCTTTTATTATTGAAGAGAGACTGAATGACACCCTTGATTACTTCAAATACTATATCAGACACTATAAATATAAGGGTAAATTTTTCTTTTTCTACCCGATGAAAGCCAATCAGAACAAGGAATTTGTCCTGCCGATTTTGTCTGAGGGCGGACATTTGGAGACCAGCTCGCCCAATGAATTGTGGCTGGTAAAAAGAATGTGGGAACAAGGCAGATTTTCAAATACCATCCGGGTGTTGTGCAATGGCCCCAAAACCAATGAATATTTATTTTTGATCGAGGAATTGAAGGCAAAGGGGTTGGATATCACCCCGGTGATTGAAAACTGGCGAGAGCTTGAATATCTGCGCAACTACCGAGGGGATGTGGGTATTCGCATCGAGCCAAACGTCAAGGTGGATTCCCATTGGGACAAACAAACAGACCAGTTCGGACTATCAATAGAAGACATAAAAACCATAGGCCGTTTGCGTAATCTGAAAATGATCAGCTATCACGCCGGCTCGCAAATCGGCAAAGTAGAGGATCTGATCACGCCAATCCGCAAAGTAATGTCTCTCTATGTTAAGCTCAAAAAAACAAATCCTCAGCTAAATTTATTGAATATTGGAGGCGGTTTTTCCGTCAACTATGAGAAAAATAGAAAACTTTATTCTTTGGAATCAGCGACCAAAAAGATTATTAAAACGGTCAAGATCATCGCTGATAAGGCGGGTATCGCCCATCCTGATTTGGCTGTTGAATGGGGACGCTATCTGGTAGCGCCGGCGCAAATCAATGTTTATAGAATTATCGCGGAAAAAGAGATCGTCCGCCAAAACGGAAATGACAACAAGTCCGGGGCAAGGATCTGGAGCTTTATCGATGGCAGCTTCCAGACACAGCTTCTGGACACTTGGGCTATTCATCAGAAATGGCATGTCACGCCGGCCAATAATATGCTAGCCAATAAGTTTAAAAAAGTGTGGTTGTCTGGCTGCAGCTGCGATTCCGACGACAAATATACCAATGGCGGCAGTTATATTTTGATACCAAAAATCGAGAGCGCTGAGAAAGAGGGTATAAATGATCCGCAGTATGTCGTTATCTATGACACGGGGGCCTACCAAGACGCATTGGCCAATCATCACTGTCTGATATCTTCACCGGCGAAGATTATTGTTCAGAACGGAGTGATCACTATCGCCAGGGAACGAGAAACAGCTGAGGAAGTGGGGCAACTTTATGGCTGGTAAGTTAAATTAATTACTGTCGCAAAGAACAGCCGCTCAAGGCTGTTCTTTTTTGATTTTTCAGAGCAGGTGGGGTAAAATAAAGATAATGAATATGGTCTAATTTATGCCAAATTTTCTTTTCTCCACCCATAGCAACGAGGAACTGGCTGGAGAGATATTGCACAAAAAATCCCACGGTCGCGGGACAAGGCTCAAAAAAGGCAAATGTATTATTTCCCATTACAAAGACGGGGAGATTTTGGTGCATATTGATGAAAAAATAAAAGGCCAAAAAGTCTATGTGCTAGGCTCGACTTTCCCGCCAGCGGAGAATATGCTGGAATTGATAATTTTGATCAACGCGCTCAAGGCCAATGGCGCGGGTAAGATAACCGTACTCATCCCCTACTTTGGTTATGGCAAGCAGGATAGAAAAAAATATTCCGGCGACGCCATGAGCGCCAAATTGATGGCCAAAATTATTGAAGATGCTGGAGCTGGTGAAATTGTGGCCTTGGATCTGCATAGCCGGCAAGTGGCGGAGTATTTCCGGGTGAAAATCACGGAGTTGAAAGCACAAGAACTTTTTGTAGAAAAAATAAAGAAATTAAAATTAAAAGACTTGGTGGTCTTGGCGCCGGACATGGGCGCGGATGAACGGAGTAAAAAATTTGCCCAAGCATTGGGCGTGAAAAATCTGGCTAATATAGAAAAACACCGGCCACACGTTGATGAGGCTAAAATAACCAAATTCACCGGCGAAGTAAAAGACAAAAATATTATTATCGTAGATGATTTGAGCCAGACTGGCGGGACGCTAATCCAGGCGGCTAAAATTTTGAAAGCCAAAGGGGCCAAGGACATTTATGTGGCTTTAACCCATTTGGTGGCGACCGGGCCAGTGGTGGCCAATCTGCGACAAGAAAAAAATATTAAAAAAATATTTACCACCAACTCCATCGTCTCAGCCAAGGATTTCCGGGGCGACAAAAAATTTGAAGTTATTTCTGTGGCGGGGTTGTTTGGGAAAGCTATTTAAAACATCAACAACAGATTAGAACAGATTTAGAACGGATAAAAAAACAGATTCTATTTCCCAGCCGTCTTGGACGGCGTAGGGGAATAGGGGTCAAAGACCCCAGAGAAATAATATTTTTAACATCTTGATTATCTTATTTAACTTTTTTAACTTAATTAACTTGTATCTATGCGCTTATTTTACAAATGCAAAAAACTAGACTTTTCTTCGGGCGGTGAATCAATCGTGGTACTACGAGAACAAGAAGCGGAAAACCAGGGCATCAATCCGGGCGACCGCGTGGTTTTGAAATGGAGTAAAAATAAAACCATCATTGCCACGGTGGAAGTCTCGGACAACAAGGTGGACTATGGCGAAGTGGGACTATTTGAAGAAATCTGGAAGAAAAATCAGATTGACAGCGAGGATATCGTGGAGATCATGTTTTATTCCCGGCCGGAATCTATCAAGGCGATCAATAAGAAAATGCTGGGTAAAAAATTGAATTATGAAGAAATTTATTCCATCATTTCCGATATTTCTACCGGTAAGCTGGGCACGATTGAGACGACCTATTATGTCGCTTCCAGTTTTATCAAACCTTATAGTCTGGATGAATTGTACTTTGTGACCAAGTCCATGGCTGAATGCGGAGAAAAACTCAATCTCAAAGAGCGGGTGGTGGACAAACACTCGATCGGTGGCGTACCAGGCAACCGAACGACAATGATCGTGGTGCCGATCATCGCTTCGCTCGGACTCTCTATCCCCAAAACTTCTTCCCGAGCCATCACTTCACCGTCAGGCACAGCAGATACGATGGAAGTCTTGGCGCCAGTAGATCTGCCAGTGGCAAAAATCAAAAAAATAATTGGCCAAATAGGCGCTTGTATTGTCTGGGGCGGGGCAGTCAGTATGGCACCGGCTGATGATATTATTATCAAAGTATCTAAACCATTGTCACTTGAGCCGTATGACAAAATGATTATTTCTATTCTGGCCAAAAAGGTAGCGATGGGCGTGGATTTTCTAATGATTGATCTACCCTATGGACCGACAGCCAAAGTCCATAGCCTGAAAACGGCCAAGCAAATCGCCAAAAAGTTTGTGGCGGTTGGCAAGAGATTCAAGATAAAAGTAGCAGTGGAAATGATTGAGGCCAAGCAGCCAGTCGGTGCTGGGGTCGGGCCAGCCTTGGAAGCACGAGATGTGCTGCGCGTTTTGCAACAACACAAACTCCGGCCAAAAGATCTGGAGAAAAAAAGTATTTATCTGGCTGGCAAACTCTTGGAGCTGAAGGGCTTTTGCCCCAAGGGTAAGGGACAAAAAATCGCCGAGAAACAACTGAAGAGCCTAGCGGCCTGGCAGAAAATGCAGGAGATCATCAAAGCCCAGGGCGGTAACCCACGGATAAAAGCAGACGAAGTAGCCCTTGGCGCGCTGAATTATGAAATGCATGCCAAGAAAGCCGGGCGGGTAGTAGCCATTGATAATAAGGTGATTGAGGAGGTGTGTGTCAACCTCGGAGCGCCCAGGGAAAAATTGGCGGGGATACATATGCATTGCCGGGTGGGAGACCAGGTGACTAAAGGACAAAAGCTTTATACCTTGTACGCACAGACTGATGGCCGCCTGCAATTGGGACTGATCGCGGCGAGAAACAAGGCGGTGGTGAGGATAGGTAGGTAGGGAGGTAGGGTTGTAGAAAGGTAGGATAAATTATTCTAATTATTCTAATTGACCTAACTATTCTAAATTGAAACACAGATAGTAAATAATCTTGAATTATTAAACATTAAAAAGAGGCGCTCGAGAGAGCGTCTTTTAAAAATGAAAAAATAAAAAAACGGAGCTCATAAAAAGAATCTATGAGCTCCGACAGCTACGAATTTTGGGGGTATCCTAAGATACCTTTGGTGAGAGCAGTAAATGCTCCGTACGTAGCCTTTGGCGACTGCACTTTTGCGCTTGGGAGGCGCACCACTCTTCTTTAAGCGACGTGAAGCGCCGCTTTTTTATATTAAATGGATAGGGCGCTAGGGGATGACGCGCTTAGGGGGCCTTCGGCGCGCCCAGGAAAGCGCCCTATCCGTTTTGGTTTAAATTTTTGGTTTTGGTTTAAATTTTTGTTTGTTTTTATATCTTAGAAGCTAATGTCAAAAATGTCAAGCAAAATAAAAAGCCCGGCATTAATTGTGGGATATATAAAAAGATGGGAATGGGCAACATCTTTCTATAAGCAATTAATATCGCCGGGCAAAAAAAGACGGTGCAAACTCAAACTATCACGTCCCATCAGCACCACACATCGATGCTATAGGCAGGCTTGCGAGAGTTTACACCGCCATACAATAAAGGGCAAGGCCCGAGCACGAACGCCCACCTTAGGGGGTCAGTGAACGCCGTAGGAGGTGCCTTAAGGCCTCGCCCATTTTTTAACGAACTTTGTGTTTCGGTTTTATATTAGCCCTGGTCAAAAAAATTGTCAAATCTGACCATAAAATGGGTGGAGTAAAAATGGCTAGCCTGGGGATTGTTTGGAATCAGGCTAAAGCCCGGGTTCCCAGGCAACAGGGGCCATTTGAATTATTTTTAAAATATGTTAAAGTGATATAATTATATCCCTGAGTGGATCCAGGGGCTCTCTTTATAAATTAACTTATTTCTATGGAAATGGAAGTAGAACAAAAAGATGCCTTGCCAACACCAAAAAAGGCTGGGGGCAAGGGCGTGATATTTTTGGCCGTGTTGATCGTACTTTTGGCACTCTTGGGCTACGCGGCCACCAGACTCAAGAGTGGCCAAGGATCGGGTAACAAAAACGCAGTCGCTTTTGATCTGTATGTGATGAGCCAATGTCCGTACGGCTCGGAAGCGGAAAATTTGGTATCCAAAATAGTGCCGGAATTTGAAGGCCGGGTGAATTTTAATGTGGAATATATCGCAGACAAAGGGACTGACGGGACATTCCAGTCGCTGCACGGGGTAAATGAAGTCGAGGGCGACAAATACCAACTGTGCGTCAAGAGTAAATACCCGGATAAATTTTGGAATTATCTGGACTGCCAGAATAAGAACTATAAGGATCTGAAAAGTACTTTTGAATCATGCGCCAAGGAGAATGGCATAGAATTTGGCAGCATAAAAACTTGCGCTGAAGGTGAGGAAGGCAGCAATCTTTTGACAGCCAGTTTGGAAAAAGCCCAGGCGTTAAGTGTCGCCGGCAGTCCGACTTTTTATATCGCGGGCAAACAGTACACGGGTCAAAGAACGGAAACGGCTCTGAAAAGAGCGGTCTGTGAAGTGACTGACAATCAGCCGAGCAAGGTGTGCGACAAACTGCCACAAGACAAGGAATTCACCGCTTATCTCGTGACTGACAGCCGCTGTACGAGCGAGGAATGTCAGACCACCAGTCTGGAAGAACAGCTCAAGACCGTTTTCCCAAAGATAAAGATCGAGCAGAAAGATTATAATACGGAAGAGGGTAAGCAATTTTATGATAAATATCAGATAACACTTTTGCCAGCAGTGCTTTTTGACAAAGAGGTCAAAGAAGCGGAAGGCTATGCTCAGGTGGAAAAATATTTACAAGCCAAGGATGATTTATTCAATTTGTCGATCGGCGCCAGCTTTGATCCCACCAAAGAAATCTGCGACAACGAGAAAGACGATACGAATAACGGCCAAATAGATTGCGACGATGCCGACTGCAAGGGCTTTCTCGCTTGCCGGCAGGAAGCAACCAAGAAACTAGATCTATTTGTGATGAGTCAGTGTCCGTATGGCATTCAGGCGCTGAACGCCATGAAAGAGGTGCTGGATAATTTCGGCAAGAATATCAATTTTAAATTGAACTTTATCGCCAATGAAAATGCCGACGGCACTTTCCAGTCATTGCACGGGGCTGGCGAAGTGGATGAGAATATCCGCGAATTGTGCGCGGTCAAATATTATCCGGCCAGTTTTATGGACTATGTGCTCTGCCGCAACAAAGACATCAAGGGTGATTGGACTACCTGCGCGGCCAATTTCCCAAAAATCAAAGCCTGCGCCGAAGGCAGCGAGGGCAAAGGACTTTTGAGCGAGAATATCAAACTGGCTAATGAGTTGAATATTGGTGCTAGCCCGACCTGGATGGTGAACAATCGTTATCAGTTCAATGGTATTGACGCGGAAACGGTCAGAAAAAATTTCTGCCAGTATAATGATGTGGCCAATTGTGACAAAACCTTGAGTGGGCAGAGTGCGACCAGCGCGCCAGCAGGGAGTTGTAATTAGGGTCGCGGAACCGATGCGGAACTAAAAGAGACACGGAACAAATACGGAATAAAAAAGGAGCGTGGGAAACTGCGCTCCTTTTGAATTATGAATTATGAGGAACCCAGCCTTTAGGCTGATAATTAACGAGTTGGGCCCACAACCTTTACTCACAATTCTTAATTCATTATTTTTAATAGCATTTTTGGCTAGATTTGGTAGAATAAGAATAGGATAGAAACTATAAAACTATGGATAAAAATGAACAAAATTACGCTTTTACGTAGATTACCAAACGATAATTCCTGCCATTGCGAGGAACGGAACGGGGCCCACCCTTCGTGAAGGGCGGAGTGAAGCGACGTGGCAATCCCGTGTGATGTCACAAGTTAGGCGGGATTACTTCGTCCCCCGCCTCTCGCGAGAACTAGGCGGGGCTACTCGCAATGACAGTATAATTTAATAATTAGCGGATTACTAAACTAAGACCTAAAAATAATATAAATGAAAAAGCACCGCCGAGAGACGATACTCACGAAAGTGCTTTTCCCTATGTATACTGAATTTATTATATAACATAAATAATAAAAAAACAATATGAAATTCACCAAAAATTTTAAAGAAATTAGCAAAAAAGATGTGGGTATCGCTGGCGGTAAGGGTGCGAGCCTCGGAGAAATGTTGAATGCTAGAATTCCGGTGCCGCCGGGATTTGTGGTCTTGGCTAGTGCATTTGATAGATTTTTGGAAGAAACAGATTTATTCCAAGATATTCAAGCGCGACTCGATGAGGTAAACTATAAAGATACAAATTCCGTGGACAGGGAATCAAATGAGATCCGAGAGATGATTGCGGACACAAAATTTCCGGTTGACTTGGGCAAAGAGATCACGAGCGAGTTTAAAAAATTAAAAGCTCAATATGTGGCAGTCCGTAGTTCAGCCACGGCCGAGGATTCCAAGACTGCTTCTTGGGCTGGCGAATTGGAAACATATCTCAACACCACAGAGAAAGAATTGCTGGTTAATGTCAAAAAATGTTGGTCATCTTTGTTTACGCCAAGGGCGATTTTTTATCGGCATGAGAAGTACCCCCACCTCACCCCTGCCCCTCTCCTTGGTAAGGAGAGGGGGAAAGCCAGTCTCCCCCTTGCTAAGGGGGAGAAACAGAGGGGGTATATCTCCGTGGCAGTGGTCATCCAAAAAATGATTCAATCTGAAGTATCAGGCATTGCCTTCACCGTGCATCCGGTGACTGAAGATAAAAATCAGATGATTTTGGAAGCAGGGCTAGGACTCGGTGAAGCAATTGTGTCTGGCCAGATCACCCCTGATTCTTATGTGATAGACAAGCGGAATTGGTCAATCGTGGATATCAATATCGCCGAGCAAACCATGATGATCACCAAAAAGGGCGTGAAAACTTCCCAGATTAAACTATCAAAAAACAAAGGCAATAAACAAAAACTGACTGGCCGGCAAATCGTGGAACTAGCCAAATTGTGCGGACAAATTGAAAAGCATTATGGCTTCCCGTGCGATATTGAGTGGGCAAGAGAGAAAGGGAAATTTTATATTACGCAGTCGAGACCGATAACGACTTTATAGAAGATAAATAAGAAAATTATGAAAATACCATATCATAAAAAATTTTGTTTAATCGAGATGGAAGATTACGCCAATTATTTGTTCGTAGCCATCAACTGGGAGAGAATGACTAATATGCCACACGAGTGGGGCTTCGAACCAATAAGATACACGGGTGCAGAATATATCAATTCAGCCTGCAAACTTTTCTGTTTAGATGACTCGTATAACGAGGCGAATCGATATAACTTTCAATTGTTGTTTAATAACCCACGCGCATGGGATGATCTACATAAGATAAATAAAAGAAACTCTGATCGGTTGTTGATGTTTAGTCGTGGAGTTAAAAAATTAAAAGCCAACAAATTAAGTAATAAAGAGTTAATAAAGTGGATAGATCTAGCTCAAGCTGGTCAAGCAAGCGTCCATGTGCCGAGATTGGCGATGTGGCTTTTGGAAACACCGGAAAATATTATCACTAATTATTTACACAATTACCTTGACGAAATATACAAGGAAATTAAAAAAATAAATATTCCCCCGCAGGAAGCATTGCGGATTTTAACTACGCCAACTAGGGAAAGTAATTGGATAAAAGAAAAAAAGGAGTTATCAAAAATCGCCAAGGAGAAAAATATCACCAGAAAACAGAAAATGCTAAAGAGACATACCAAAAAATATGAGTGGCTTGAATATGGATTACAAGGTAAAATATTGTCGTTAATAGATTTCGAGGATGCTTTGCAAAAAATAAAACACAAAAATTATGAAAAAAAAATAAAAAGGGAAAACGAAGATTTGGTTAGGCAGCGACAAGAGGTAGAGAGACTGTATAAAATAGGCAAAACTCACAAGAAAATATTCCAGATAGCCCGTGACTCTCTATTTGTAAGACTCTACAGTAAAGATGCCCAGTTTTTTAGTTATTACGCTATGGAAAATATTTTTCGAGAATTTAGCAAGAGAACAGGGCTAACTTTAGAACAGGTGCGATTTCTAGCGCCAGGCGATTTTTATAAGGCTTTGGTGGGCGGCAAAAAATTTAATATCATTACAGAAGAAAGACAAACGTATAGCCTAACGATGTCAGATGAGGGAAAAACAAACTACTGGACGGGTAATGCGGCTAAAAAAATAATAAAAAAAATAAAGATGGCCAAGGGCAAAACTGCGGCAGTGTCAGAAGAAAAACTGAAAGGCCAAACAGCTTATGGCGGTAGTGCAAAAGGAAGGGTAAAAATTATTAACACCATGGCGGAGATGGCAAAAATGCATAATGGGAATATCCTCGTTTCTCGCATGACTAATCCGAGTATTGTCCCGGCTATGAAAAAAGCAGTAGCAATAATTACCGATATGGGCGGCATTACATGCCACGCGGCAATAGTGGCGCGGGAATTGGCCGTTCCCTGTATCATTGGTACTAAAGTTGCTACCGAAGTCCTACGAGACGGTGATTTGGTGGAAGTGGATGCGGATAAGGGAGTGGTGAGAAAAATAAAATAAAAATCATAATAATCCTATGTCAAAAATTATAGCTATCAGCTGTAGCAAGGTTGCAACTCCAATCTTATTAAATAAGAAAATAACCAAAAATATAATTGGAACATTTAACGCTGATAAAGAAATAATAAAATTGTCTGGGAAGAAAAGGCCAAATATTCTTTTTATTCCTACCGCCTCACTGGACTCGCCTGACTATATTGAGTTCATCAGTAGGTACTTCAGCACAATATTTAATTGCAGGGTTAAGGTATTATATTTAATCAAACAAATTGGCTCTACTAAAAAAATTAGCGATGAAATTTTAGGCGCTGATATTATCTATGTGGGCGGAGGCAATACGGCAAAAATGATGCGCGTGTGGAAAAAATATGGAGTAGACAAAGCGCTAAAGAAAGCGCTGGATAAAAATATCGTTTTGTCTGGAGTGAGCGCCGGAGGAATCTGTTGGTTTGACGGCGGTAATTCTGATTCCCGAAGAAAAAATAATCCGCGGGCTGATTTAATTAAAGTCCAAGGTCTGGGATTTATAAAAGCGATATTTTCTCCTCACTATAAGTCAGATGACAGCCGGAGGGCTCACCTGAAAAAAATAATGCGACATGACTCCAGGGTGGCTATCGCGGCGGATGATTACTGCGCGCTAGAGATTATTAATAATAAATTTAGAGTGATAAGGGCTGATAGTAAATCTAATATCTATAAAGTTTATTGGAAAGGAAAGAAATTTTTTCATGATAAATTGACCAATGAGAAGAAATATTTACCGCTTGAAACATTACTAAAAAAATAGTAAGGTAATAATAGATTTGGCCTGTTCGTCTAGCGTCAGGACACTCTAATGTTTTTAGAGAAAGGGGGGTTCAACTCCCTCACGGGCCGCCAAAATATGGAAAATTTTTACGAAGATCCCGGATTAAACAAGATAGCCAATTTAGTAGTAGAGCTGATGCCGACCTTGGCACAGTTTTTTCGTAGCGAGGAAACTTTGGGTGAATATTCTTTAAGAATAAATACCTATCAGGCGCCGGCCGCCCATATTGAACGACAGAAATATCTAAAAAAGCTAATCCGAGAGAAAATAGATACAATTTTCAATAATAAGGAAAGGGAAAATATTGATTTGCGCTTAGACGACGAAACTGGATTAACGGCTGGCAGTATGGATCATCATGGAATTCTGAACCACCCGATTTTGACTTCTATCCACGCATTAACTAATTTTTATAAATTATATAACCATAAAGAGTTTGGTGATATCTTAACTTTTGCCACTTCCAATGTGCCATTTAATGACCCCTTTCACAGAAGAGGGATAATATTCCACGACAAAAAAATTAATTTATTTCCCAAAAAATACGAGCACAAGCTAATGTGGGGTATGCCTAAATACGATTTTGATATAGCAGGCAGACTAAAAGAAAAACATCAGTGGCATTTATTTGACGAGAAGGAACAAAAATTTTTGGAGAAAATAACGGAAGAAATAAGGAGTTTGGATTTTTATGGTTGCCGGTATTTGGGCGATCAGATGACAAAAATAAATTTTTATCTGTGGAAAAAATTATTCCCACCTGAAGACCAGGGACGGATTGCCAATTTGATAGTTGTTGAAGACACGGTTTTTACTGATTATCTAATAAACTTGATCAAAAACGAACCCGAGAGCTTTGTCTGCCAAATGATTTTCAATAATGATTTCAGAACCAAAGCAATAAAAAAATTGGAAGGCATACCAGGAGCATGGGATGAAGAAAAAGTCGTTGGTAGCCAATTATTTTGGTTGATTGATGAGGAAAATGAAAGGGTACGATTGACTGTCCAGGATGGATATTTGGTCGGGGGTAAATATAAAATAAAACTGGAGCCGGCCCAGATCATTGATTTCCTTGAAAAAAGAAAGATGATCCCTTGTATGCTTTTAAAATTTTCTTTGGTCATTGTCTATCTGGGTATGAAGACACTGACCGGATTTTCCGTGGAATATACGACTAGAATGGTCAGAGCAGTTAGGGAATTATTAAAAGATGACTTTCCGGAAGAGTTTGGGCTGTCAAAAAATATTATACTCGATAGCATGAATGTTGCTTCGATCACGCTCGGACCGGATGGTCATGGCGGACTGAGAGAACTTTATGTTTTTGATGTAATTTATAACGGTGGCTTTGATAAAAAAATATTGGACAAATTGGGACGGATGGCCTATCGCGATCTTCTAATCCCCTATTTAGCTTTTGCCTATAATTATGGGTTGAGTAAATACGGACAGCTGGACGATAAAATCGCCTTGCCGTATACGGAAACGGAATTGAAAAAAATATTTGAAAATAAATTTAAGCAATTAAACTAAAAATATGACCGGAGAAACATCGACCCTACACACGGATATGTATCGCCCCAAATGGGACGGGAATCAAGATTATAAAATCGGTCAGGATGGCCAAAAAATTTATGACAGTAATGTTAATATTACTGACAGGATAGAGCAGTTCGGAATTACGAAACAACAGGTTGAGGAAAGGTTTGGCAAAAAAATGGAAGAATTAAGTTGGCAAGAATATAATGAATTAATGGCTGAGTCAACTAGAAAATATTACGATGTGATTGTTTCGTCGGTTTTTGATAAATATTTATATCAGAATGAAATAAACCCAGAACACGATCAGAGATTTAAAGATCTAATAGGAATGACAGAAAAATATCACCAGTTGGGGGCAATGCCAGGAATACAGTTGGTGAGACGAGCTGATGATTTTCAAGAAAAGGGCAATTTGGTGATGACCTTGGAAGCCGGGGCTCATTTGATAAAAACGATTGGAGATGTTAAAAAAATGGTTGATGCTGGTATAAGGATATTTGGTTTGCAGTATGGCGGTGATGAAAAACAAAATACTATCGCCAACAAAGAAGGACTGACACAATTTGGTCAGCAAGTGGTCAAATATTTTCTGGATAACAACTTGGTAGTTGATTTGGCGCACTCTGGCTATAAAACCAGACAAGACGTGATGGGGATCGCGGAAGAGTCAGGTGCTGGTAACCGCGTGTCATATACTCATGGCTCAACTAAAGAAGATATATCGTCTGATTGGGTCAGTAAAATCGGTGAGAGGGCTTTAAAAAAAGAAGAAGTGGAGAGAATAATAAGAATGGGGGGTATAATTGGCTTGGGCGTGTCGCAGCCCTTCTTCTCTGGTTCTCGGCATGTCGCAGAAAGAATAAATGAAATCGCGCAAACTACAGGTCACATAGATCGATTGGCGATTGGCAGTGATTTTGGCGGATTACCCCCAGGGTTGACAACTGACATAAAAGGACCCGAAGATTTGGTAAAAATTGCCGATGTTTTGTCGGAGCAATTTGGTCTTAGTGATGAACAGATTAAAAAGGTAATGTGGGATAATGCTAAAGAGTGGTTGAGCCAGGCAATATAATAATTACAAAACAAAACCCCGCTCCGAAATCGGAACGGGGTTTATTTTGCCCATATTACCCCCAACAGCGCCAGGATAGACTGGGAGAACCCAGCTACCCTGGACTTGCGGCTAATTGATCTGACAAGGAGGGGTGTCTTCACTTTCGCCACTGTTGAAGGAAATATGAGCAAAATTATTAAAAAGCAATTATAGTAGAATAGCATTATTGTTGTTTTTTGTCAACAGCCAATAATTCTATCCTTCTGGGGTATTTTATATCATAGCGGGAAATAAAGAAGAAGGCAATGGGAATACAATTTCCAAGAAACAAGATACAATTTCCAAATAAAACTCAAACTACAATATTTAAAAAATTCAATAGAAACTCTGGATTTGAGATTTGGTTATTGGATATTATTTGGAGCTTGTTTCTTGTATCTTGGAGCTTATCTTGTCTGTATATTCATATTAATTGGTATACGAAAAGACCGCCCAGATTTAACCGAGCGGCCTCTAGAACACAAAAGTTATTTCGGCTGATTGCCAGCTTTATAGGCAGTAATCGCCTCCACTACTTTGCCGTCGGTTTTCAGTTCTTCAGTAAAGATTATGTGGTCATTGTTGACCTGCATGAAATCCTTCGGTCCATGCAACTCCTGACCAAGTTTGACCAGGGACAATTGTTGCTGCGGTGTAGTGCCCGGAGGGGTAACTTGCTGCAGATCCTGTGAGACTTGGATGTAATAAATATCATCAATGGTGGTATATTTATTATCGGTCTTACTAATTTTGCCAAAATAGACTTGGCCGTTGCTCAAGAAAACGGCATAATAGCTGTCCGCGCTATAAGAAGCTAGACTTGGGGTAGCTGAATTCTTTTCGCCAAAGAGACTGATATTGGTGTAGCGGTCGACACAGAAGCCGGCCATTAACACCAAAATGATGACGATGAGTAAAGTAATAAAGGCTTTGGCTCCTTTATTACTATGACATACGCAAGAGCCTTTTTTATCTTTTTCCTCTTTGTAGCTCTCGGGCACATCTAAACCCAGGTCTGGTTTTTGCTCGGTAGAAATATCCATAGCCATGGTTCTCCTTTGCTAGGCAACAAAAAATTGTGCCTATAACTTAATAATTAATTAATAACAAAAGTCATTTATATTATAGCATATAAATGACTGGGTGAAAAAGCTAGAGTTGTGTATAAATATTCGAACTATTTGACGCTTAAAATTTTGAATTTAACTAGGCCTTTGGGTGCCTGAAATTCTACGGTCTCGCCGACTTTTTTGCCGAGAAAAGCTCGACCGATGGGCGATTCATTGGAAATCTTACCCGCCCGAGGATCGGCTTCACGGCTGCCGACAATTTGATATTCTCTATGCTCTCCAGACTCATCTGCAAAACTGACTGTCGAACCGACATTGACGGTATGGTTGGAGTGATTGGTTTCATCAATCAAGCTGGCATTTTTGATAATATTATCCAGCTCGGCGATTCTCATTTCTAAAAAAGACTGCTCTTCTTTGGCAGCTGAATATTCGGCATTCTCACTCAAATCGCCTAATTCTTTGGCTTCCTGAATACGTTCAGCAATCTTTTTTCTTTCCACGCTTATCAGGTTGCTTAATTCTTCTTTGAGCTTGATCAGGCCTTCTTTAGTGATATAGATTTGATTGTTATTGGTTGACATAGACTATTTGAAATTAGCAAATATTGAAGGAAAAAATTTATACATATCTCATATGATATTACAATTGACATTATCTGTCAATGGGGAAAAACTTTAATCATTATTCCCAAAATACCAAGCTAAAACATCGTGGAAAACCGGCACAGCAAAAGTGCTACCCTCGCCGCCGTTTTCAATCAAGATGGTAATGGCGATCTCCGGCTGTTCATAGGGCGCAAAGCCAGTAAACCAGGCATGGGTGGGAAGATCACCAGAGACTTGGGCCGTACCAGTCTTGCCAGCAACCGCGACAGGCAAATCGGAGAGCGAGCGAGCAGAGCCGGACACAACAGTGGCTCGAAGACCGCGCCGAATAAGTTCCATATTTTTCTGGGCGATAAAGTCTTTTTTGATGAAATATTCTTCGAGTGCTATTGGTTGGCTGGTTTTCACTTCTTTGAGTAGGTGGGGACGATAAAGAGTGCCACCATTGGCAATGGCCGCAGTATAAAGGGCGACCTGGAGAGGAGTGACCAAGATATCACCCTGGCCAATAGCTAAGTGATAAGTATCGCCGATATACCACGGCTCTTTTTTTACGGCTAATTTCCAAGCTTCATCAGGCAGAAAACCGGCGGCTTCGCCTGGCAAATCAATGCCGGTCGGAGTTCCGAGATTAAAGGCGGCCGCGTATTTTTTGATCAAATCAACGCCCAGCCCCTCAAACTCGCCATAGCCGCCACCGATATAATAGAAGAAGGTGTTGACTGAATTCGCTAGGGCGCCGATGACATTGACACGACCATGACCGCCAGCTTTCCAATCAGGAAAAAACCATTTATCAATACGTAGGCCGCCAGTAGATAAAAAAGTAGTGGCTTCACTGATAATCCCCTCTTCCAGGGCGGCTGCGGCAACGACTGGCTTGAAAGTAGAGCCGGGCGGATAAGTACCGGAGATGGAACGGTTAAAAAGCGGATTGAGTGGGTCGGCCAAATATTTATTGTAGGCCTCACGGTTGATACCGGCACTAAAAAAATTATTATCAAAATCTGGTAAGCTGACCAGGGCAAGAACTTCTCCGTTTTGCGGATTGAGGGCGACAGCAATGGCGGAACCGGAACCATGTGATTTGATAATGGCGGCGGAAAGACTTTCGGCCAACTTTTTTTGCAAATCTAGATCGAGGGTCAAAACCAGATCCTGGCCAGGGATTGGCTCGCGCCGGCCGATAATTTTTTTGGCCTTGCCATGAGCATCAACTTCTACTTCTTCGGCGCCATTTTCACCCTTGAGAAGATTTTCATAATAGAGCTCCAGACCATTTTTGCCGACATAATCACCAGGTTCATAGCCCTGACTTTTGAGCGCGGTCAACTCTTGGTCATTGACTTCACCTAAATAACCGAGGATGTGCGACAAACCGCTGCCAGAAATATATTCACGCCGCGGATCAATAGACAGACGAATGCCGGGAAGATCAGCCTCGTAGACAGAGAGCGCGATGGCTTGGTCAGAAGTGAGCTCATCAGAAATCAAAACGGCCTGGAAAGAATCAGCGGGAGCATTTGAAAAAAGTTCCCAGACCGCGCTTTGGTCTTTGGTGATAAGACGAGAAATGTCCGCGGCCAATTTTTCTTTGGCCGAATTTTCCTTGGGCAGGTCGCCCGGAACGAAGAAGAGCGAGTAATGAGGAATATTGGCAACCAGCGGGACATTAAAGCGATCATAGATAATACCGCGACCGGCTTTCAAAATATTGGTGCGCAGACGATTGCCCTCGGCAATGGCCGCATAGTCACTGCCTTTAAAAAATTGCAGCCAGCAAAGACGGCCGAAAATAAAGAAGAAACAAAAAAGGATAATCAGAAGAGCCAGTCGGATTTTTGAGGGGGTAATGGAGAGGGAAATTTTTTCGCCCAAACCGCCCAGCCAAAAACTGTCACCCTCCTCTTGGTGGCGACTAAAGCCATCAATTTCAGAGATGGCTTTTTGGATGTTAAAAGGATTGGCTTTTTCCATAAATAAAAATCAAGTAATGGCCGGGTCTTTGAGCTGGCGACGGAGCGGGTTGGGGAAGAAGTAGACTGCGGAAATAACTAGTGAATGAATCAATATTTGCCAGAAAAAAATCAGCAGGCGGGAGGTAGACAAAATATTTTGGCTAGCAACAAAAAAATTATTCAGTAGAAAACAAAGCTGACAGATCAAAAGCGATAAAAGGTTGGCGAGCAAGAGAGAAGTAAAATTTTTGTGTTGAAAAAAGTTGGAGATAAAAAATCGAATAGCCAAAACCGAGAGCAAAAAAACCAGCGAGTACAGGCCAAAGGAAAACGGCGAGTAAAGATCCAGGACCAAGCCCAGGATGACCGCGGAGCAAAGAGCGCCTGATAATGATCCGGCCAGAGCAACAAAAGAGATAAAAATAACAGGCAGGCTAAAATAACGAATAAGGGCGGGGGCAATGACTGGCAAAACCCCAAGGTACAGAGCCAGAATCAAAATAATGGAGAAGAGAAGAAAAATAAAGCGGGCCATAATTATTGGCGTTCAGCGGGTAAAATAATGGTGACGAGAGAAAGAGAATCGTAATCAACCAGGGTTTCGGCCACGGCGGATTGCCAAAGGGCGGTATCTGGAGATTCTATTTTTTTTATCTTGCCGAGCACCAAGCCCTGGGGAACGTTAAGATTCAGGTTGGAGGTGACGACCAGATCGCCAGGATTGATTTTACTATTTTTGGGCAGCATCTCAATTTTGAGATTCAAGTTGTGCTCACCCATGGAAAGACCAGGGATGGATTCAGCGCCTATTACCAAGATGGCAATTTTACTATTATTGTCAGTCAGGAGCTGGAGGTGAGAAAGACGATCTTCGACTTTGACCAGACGGCCGATGACCATACCTTGATTGATAGTCACGGCCAAACCCTCGAAGAGTCCGTCACGAGAGCCCTTGTCTATGAGCAGATAATCGCTTTCATAGTCAGTATTACGGCCGATGACTCTAGCGATCAAATAATCATATTGATATTCGTCAACAAACTGGAGCTCTTTTTTTAAAATTTCATTTTCTTCTTTGACCAAAGACAGTTCGGCGTTTTTTCGGGCCAGGGTGATGAGTTCACTTTTGAGCCCCTCATTTTTGGTGGCCAAGTCTTTTTGCTGGAAATAAAGGGAGAGAAAATCACCCAGGCCATTGGTCAATTGGTGGCTGACACGCATAACCGGATTGAGGCCAGCGGTCAAAAAAGAACTGGAATAATTGGAAAAGCCGAGGTAATAGACGAAAAAAACGAGCCCAGAAAAAATCAGGGCCCCAAGGGTGATTTTGAATTGCAGCGGACGATGGGACATATCAGTACAATTTTAAATTCTAAATTTTAAATTTTAAAATAATTTCTAAATCCTAAACTCTAAATCCAAAATAAATTCCAAATTCCAATATCTAAACTACAAAATAATTAAACTAGCAGAAAAAATAATGGGCAGTTGTTTTGGGCTTTAAAATTGAGATTTATTTTAAAATTTGAGTTTTAAAATTTAAAATTTTATTTGGTTGAAGGCAGCAAGACGTCTTTGAGATTATCCAGATCCTCTAAAATCAAGCCGGTGCCGCGGACCACACAGGTCAGGGGGTCGTCAATCACCGTCACCGGGATCCGAGTCTCTTGGCGAACCAAGACATCAAGACCGCGGAGCAGGGCGCCGCCGCCGGAAAGAACAATACCGCGTTTATGGATATCGGCGACTAATTCTGGCGGGGTGGATTCAATGGTTGATTTGATATTACTGACAATGGTACGGATGGAACGGGTGATGGCTTCACGCACCTCGGCATCGGTAATGATAATCTCTTTGGGTAAACCATTGATCAAATCCCGACCGGAAACCGCCATCTCAACCGGCCGATCGCCAGGTAAAATCGAACCAATGGCCAGCTTGACTCTTTCGGCGGTGGTATCGCCGATAAGCAGATTAAAATTTTCTCTGATATATTGGACGATGTTTTTGGTCAGGGT
>JAKLID010000050.1 GCA_022709795.1 Patescibacteria group bacterium
TCCGGTTTGATTCAGGCCTTTTTCTGGCCCTTTGTCATGGCCTGGCTCTCCACCGGCTATGAAGGTTCTCAGCTCAACCGCAAGCTCGGCTGGCTGAATGTCTCCTGGACCTCCGGCCGGCTTATCAGTCCCCTGATCGGCGGTATAAAAAAATAGACCTCAGCCATTTACCAGTTACCCTTTCGATGGGTCTGCATTTCAGATCTGATTCATGTCATTATAGATATACCCCGCCTTTAGGCTGTTAGCTCAGTTGGTTAGACCCGCCCGCCATGGCCATCGGGCCGTTAGCTCATTTGGTAGAGCGCCGCGTTTGCAACGCGGAGGTGACCGGTTCGAGCCCGGTACGGTCCAATGGCGATGGCAGGCGGGGCGCCTGCTTTGCAAGCAGGAAGTCGCGAGTTCGAATCTCACCCAGTCCAAAATTCTATCTCCCAATTATTTTTTTATTTCATCGACCCACCATCGATGATTTTATTTTTTAAAAAATATTTTCTAAAATTCTCCTCACATCAAATTTATTTTTATTTTTTGCTTTCTCGTTTCCTTGATTTTGCCCTTGCGACATCCGCCGATCATACTTTTGACGAAACTTTAATCTGTTAATATTAGGCGGACTTGTTTTTTGTTAATCGTGTTTTGTGTTTTGAATCATTTTGCTCTTTACATTCCGCCGAATTAATTTTATAATTAATATATCAATCGCTTGTGGATAACTTTTATTATTATAAAATTTACAAAAAATAATTTTGATTAGTACTAAAAAATTTTTTGTAAGTTTTATAAGTTAATTTCCTTTCCATGCTCGTCGTTTTATGAAAAATTATTTTCTACTGAATAATTTTTCTGTTCTTACCATGCGAAAGGTAATATTATAAAAAGAAAGGGGGTGATACCCATGGCCGCCAAGAAAAAAGCAAAGAAAGTAGTAAAGAAACCAGTCAAGAAAGCAAAGAAGAGAATATAAGATCTTTTAGACATCTCTAGAGATTTTCTAGAAACAAAAAAATCCCTAACATTAGGGATTTTTTTGATGTTTATAAGCCCTTACCTCACCCGAATAAACTCATCTGCTTTTTCACATTTTTCTCCTTACCAAAAATTTTTATCTTCCCATACTGTCCATCAAAGCCCGGTTCAATCATTACTCTCCCCTCTCTCACTCTTTGGATTCCTTCGGCTATCTCTAACCAGCCGCTCTCTGCTATTTTTTCCGTCTTCACTTTTAATAAAATTTCAAACTCGTTGCCAAATTTTTTTATCAAATTATCATATTCTGCCTTTACGCGTCCTGCGCTCCGTGATTTAATACCGAGACTCTCGGCAATTATTTTATCCAACTCCACCAATTTTACAAATGACGGTCGTGAGTTATCCACATATTTATCATCACGATTTTTTTCCGCCAATTCTTCCACTCGGTTCAAAACTCCGATCGTCAAAATCTTTTTGCAGCGAGGACAAATATTTTTATTTTGTTTCGCTTCGCCAGGCATCATACTTATTCTACACGCTCGATGTCCGTCAAAATGATACATGCCTTCTTCTGGATAAAATTCTATCGTTTGCAAAAATCCTGCCCCGTTTCTTGCGGGGTCTTTTATGTTTTTTCCTCTTATGATTTTAATTATCTCATCATAACTCAACCCTCCTTTAGTTCCCCCCTTAGCAAGGGGGAAAGACAAGGGGGGTATTTCCAACACATTTGCCTCTCGCCCGATATTTGGTAAAGAATGCGCGTCAGAATTGGAAATAATACTCATCCGGTCAAGATTTTTCACCCGCCAATTCATTTGCGGATCACTAGACAGTCCTGTTTCGATGGCAAAAATATTATTACTCATCTGGCCCCAACATTCTTCCACACTATCAAAACCTGATTTTGAGCCGAACATCGCGAACCACGGTGTCCAGATGTGCGCTGGGATCACCATGCATCTCTCATCAACGCCCAAAACAATCTCTGCCAGCTTCTCCACATCCAATCCCAATATTGGCCGGCCGTCAGCTTTTAGATTTCCTATTTTCCCCAATTCTTTATTTATTTTCTCCACCGCTTCTAAACTCGGCGCCAAAACCACAATATGCAACCGCCTCACTTTTCCACCCTTAGAATAAATACAAGCTATTTCCGAAGAGCAAACAAATCTAGTTTGCTCAAAATTTGGAGTTTGGAATTTGGAATTTATTTGGTTATTGTTTCTTGTTTCTTGGTTATTTTTTAAAATATAAAGTCCTTTTTCCTTCTCCACCAACTTCCCTCTCATCTCCAAAAACCACTCCGGATGTGTAAAATCTCCTGTCCCCACAACATTCACTCCCTTTATCCTACACGTCTCATCAATCTTCTCCAATACCAAATCCCGCGAGCACGCCCGCGAAAATTTTGAGTGAATGTGTAGATCAGCAATTATTTGCATATATTATCTTTCCCCCTCCTTACCAAGGAGGATGCAAGGGGGTGGTGAATACCTCCAGTTTAGCATTATTTATCAAATAAACAAATCTATCCAAAAGTGCTAAAATCACCTTATGGAAAAGCTCCTAATTCTATTTGCTATTTTTCTTACTCTTACCACTATCACCCTGATTTTAATCTTCCCCAAGGAGATAGCTAATGAGCCCCTTTCATCATTAAATAATAACCCCAATACTATGACTAAAATTATTCGCCAACCCGCCGTCGCCGGCCAATTTTACCCCGCCGACAAACAAGAATTATCCCAAATAATTGATGAATTTTTGAATTCCGTAGGAACGCGCCATGGCGCGTTCTCACAAAAAAACATTCCCCAAATTCTCATCGTCCCTCATGCCGGCTATGTCTTTTCCGGCGCCACCGCCGCTTACGCTTTCCAGACTGTCACCGGCCAATCTTATGACACCGTGATTATTCTCGGCTCTAGTCACAATTACCCCTTTGACGGCTTGGCTCTCTACAGCGGCGACGCCGTGTCCACACCGCTCGGTGAAGTAGAAACAAACAAAAAACTAACTGCTGAATTAATTACTGACAACAAAAACATCTCTGCCAATAATAAAATCCACGAACCCGAACATTCCCTTGAGGTCCAAATTCCCTTTCTCCAAAAAACTCTTACTCCCGGCTGGCAAGTAATTTTGGGATTGATAAACTCTGATGACAATCAAACACTTGAATCAGTCGCCGCTTCTCTCGTGAAACTTTTCTCCAATCAAAAAATCCTGCTCGTTATCAGCTCTGACCTTTCCCACTATCCAAATTACGGGGACGCTCTTTACTCCGACACCAAAATAATTGATTCTATTTTAACCAAAGACCCTGACAATTTTGACCAAACTTTTAATTCAATAATTTCTGAAAACCGTCCCAACCTGGATACCTGTGCCTGTGGCTCATCAGCTATCAAAATTGGTATGTTAATTGCCAACCAGCTCAATCTCACCGGCACCAAACTTCATTATGCCAATTCCGGCGACACCCCAAATTACGGAGATAAAAATAGAGTTGTCGGTTACGGATCAATTTCTTTTGTAGGGGCAATTCACGAATTGCCCAATCAATTTCTCTCTCCCGCCGAACAAACCGCTGCCCTCACCCTTGCCAGAAATACTCTAAAACGAGCTTTCAATTTCACCACCAATAAAAATGAAGATTATAAACAATACCCCGTCTTTTCTGAAAAACGTGGTGTCTTTGTCACCTTGAGAAAAGGCGAGGAGCTGCGTGGTTGCATTGGCCTGATCGAGCCAATTGAAAAATTGGGCGAAGCTATTATGGAAATGGCCGAGGCCGCCGCCTTTGACGATCCACGCTTTTTATCTTTAGAAAAAAGTGAACTCCAAGATATTACTATTGAAATTTCTGTCTTGACTCCCCCGCAAAAAATTTCTGATCCCCGAAAAGAGATAACTCTCGGCCGCCATGGCGTCATTGTCAAACAAGGCTCCCGCTCTGGCGTCTTTCTCCCCCAAGTCGCCGAAGAAACCGGCTGGAGTCTCAATACCTTCATGTCACATCTTTGCGTTGACAAAGCCGGCCTCCCAGCCACCTGCTGGCTCGACAACTCGACTGATGTTTACACCTTTGAAGCACAGATGTTTGAAGAAAAATAATTTATATAATTTTATGCCCACTCTTAAAGACCTTCAACAGGAAGTTGAAAAAATAAAACAGCGCAACCAGCGCGTGGAATTGGACAAGGCCTGGGAAACCAGCCTGGCCAGAAAAATCATCCTTTTAATTTTAACCTACCTTGTCGTTGTTATCTTTTTCCTCATCACCCACCTGCCTGACCCCTTCGCCAATGCGGCCATAACTTCGCTCACCTTTATTATCTCGTCACTCACTATCCCTCTCTTTAAAAAATGGTGGCTAAAAAATAAATAACCCCCTGTCGGAGTCTCCCGTCAGGGGACTCCGACGTCAATAATTTCACACCAAAAAACCCGGCCCTTCAGCCGAGTTTTTATTTATTATCTAGCTAATCAAGTTCTATTTGCGCCGATGGATACTTGCCGACAATAAAATCCACAATTGCTTTTCTAAGTTGGTCCTTACCTTTTGAATTCTCTACGCCTGTTATTATCTTGATTTGCGGTACTTCATTAACTATCTTTACCACCACACTGACTTTTTTTAAATCTATTCCATCTACTGTCTCCAGTGTACTGGCCAGCCCCTCATTACCCAGCCTAGCCCCTTCTGTGTCTTGATTTTTAATAAAGTCAGTGATTTCTTGCCAAAGTCCCTGTTCTTCCTTCGTTATTTCAGGCTGTGGCCCTGGTCCAAAATCGCTCATATTTTTTACTTTAATTAATAACTGCTTTCATTCTAAATCACCCGACCACTTTGGTCAAATAAGCTTGAATCTATATTTGTATATTCGTAATTGATTTGTAATTCGCAGGAAATCAAAAAATAGTTTACATTGTCCTGGCGGCGACCTACTTTCGCCTTGCGACTATCATCGGCGCTGAAGGGCTTAACTGCTGTGTTCGAGATGGGAACAGGTGTGGCCCCTTCGCTAGAGTCACCAGGACAATGCAAACTATTTTGGTATATATATTTTCTTGAGAAAAAATTTTCAATACAAACTTTTAGGAATCCGTAAAGTCAATTAGTATGACCTGGGCTGAATGCCTTACAGCACTTACACCCGGCCACCTATCAACCTCGTGTTCTACAAGGTGACTATAAAATCCTGATCTTGGGAACAGCTTCGCGCTTATATGCTTTCAGCGCTTATCCAACCCGAACTTAGCTACTGAGCGATGCCCTTGGCAGGACAACTCATACACCAGCGGTTCGTCCTTCTCGGTCCTCTCGTACTAGAGAAGGGGTCCCTCAAGATTTAAAACGCTCACAGTAGATAGGAGACCGAACTGTCTTACGACGTTCTGAACCCAGCTCACGTACCGCTTTAATTGGCGAACAGCCAAACCCTTGGGAGCTTGTTCACCCCCAGGATGCGATGAGCCGACATCGAGGTGCCGAACCTTGCCGTCGCTGTGGACGCTTGGGCAAGACTAGCCTGTTATCCCCGGAGTAGCTTTTATTTGTTGATCTTCCACTCTCCTATATGAGAATGGTCGGTTCACTAACTTACACTTTCGTGACTGCGCGACATATGGGTCTTGCAGTAAAGCTGGTTTATGAGTTTGCTCTATCGCTCCGATTTCCATCCGGAGCTAACCAACCTTTAAGCGCCTCCGTTACCTTTTAGGAGGCGAGCGCCCCACTCGAACTACCCACCAGATACTGTCTCCCGCTGACGCGGGATTAGATATACAAAATGCCAAGGGTGGTATCTCACTGGTGCCCGAAGGCTCC
>JAKLID010000051.1 GCA_022709795.1 Patescibacteria group bacterium
GATATATAGAAAAAGTAGAAGATGATATTTGGGTCAACAACTTGCCGGAAGAAACCATTAATCTATTATATAACCTGGTGGATATTTACATTGTCAATTCAAAAATCGAGGGTGGGCCCAAAGCGATCTTGGAGGCGGCACTCACTAGAACGATTATTTTTTCTACCGATGTAGGTCTGGCTAGGGAATTTATTCACGACGACCTAATCTACTCGGAAGAAACAATTCAAAAAATCGCTGCTTGGATAAATAACTGTATTAAAAAAGAAAATGCCAAGCCGGAAGAAAAATATATAAATTATAACTATCAAAAGGCATACACCGTCATGAATGAAGGTAATTTTTTGGAGCGGTATAAAAAACTCATCGCTAATTTAAAATAAGCATGGTCAATACATTAAAAAAAATAATAAACAAAAATCGGTTCTTATCAAGGATAAAAAATGAGTTTTTTTATATAATTGGTAAAGAAATAAATGACCGTAATTTTTTTATAGATAAATTGAAGCCTAGCGAAGTGGCGATTGATTGCGGAGCCAACGTGGGCAAAATAACCGAGCTACTGGCAAGACGAGGAGCTGAAATATACGCTTTTGAGCCGAATCCTTATGCTTATCAAGAACTCAAAAAAAAATTTGCCGGCAACTCAAAGGTCCATTGTTTCCAGAAAGGGGTTTATGACAGAAAGGGTGTTATGCCACTTTATCTACACAATAACGCCGAAGATAATCAAGTAAAGTGGTCAGTGGGGTCTTCGCTTTTGTCTTTTAAGGGCAATGTGAACAAAAATAACTTTATAGAGATAGAGGTCGTTGATTTGATCGACTTTATAAATGATCTTCATAAAAATGTTGGCATACTTAAAATGGACATTGAGGGAGCTGAATGTGAAGTGATAAACAAGTTGATTGACACTGGGACCATCAAGAAAGTAAGGTGGTTGTTGGCAGAAAATCATGCTGAGAGAATACCGGAAATCACCGGGAAAATGGCCAGATTGAAAGAGCGTATAAAAAAAGAAAAAATAAAAAATATTAATTTTAACTGGGAATAACTATGAAATATTTCAGCCCGGAAAGGCGCGAATACTTTGCAAAGGCCTATCACAAATTAAAAAAATACAAAACGCTAACCATACTGTCTGTGGTTTTCAGCGTAGTGTCATCAATATTTGAGGGCTTTAGTCTTGGCACGATAATCCCCTTTTTCCAAAATCTAGTAGACCCGGGGACGACTGAGCAACTAGGTATTCCATTTTTGGGCAAGATACAAGATAAATTCTTTACCGGGCCGCAAGACGATATAATTTTGAAGCTGATGATTTTTGCTTTGGTCATGATCATTTTAAAAAGTGTTTTTACTTATTTGAAAACTGTGGTTATCAGCCGAGTGAGCACCCAGATAAGAAGAGATTTACAATATGACATGTTCTATGCTGCCTCGGAAGCGAATCTCCAGTTTGCCAACAAAATCAAAGCGGGCAATCTGGTGAGTAGTATCTCGGTTTTTACCAAATCGATTGTCAGCTTTTATTTCACCCTTTTGGAAATGATCTCAAAAATCAGCAAGATAATTATTTACGCGATACTTTTAATTTTTATCTCCTGGAAGTTTACCTTGGTGGCGATCATTTTGGAGGTAATAATAATTGTCCCGACTAAAAGTCTTTTTGCCAAGGTAAAAAAAGTCAGTATGCAGGCAACCAGGGAATCGGGCGTACTCCACAGCCAATTGATTGAAAAATTGGGTAATATAAAATTGATCAAAATTTTCACGGCTGAAGAATATGAAAGAAAAAATTTCCATAAAATATCCACATCAATGGCTAATCTGGATTATAAGTATGAAACCTATGAGGCGATCATCGCCCCACTGTCAGAGATCACAGTCATGATGGCCCTGATATTTATTTTTACTTTCGCAATGAAGGTTTGGGGGCTAAATATGGCTTTTTATATACCCCTTTTGATCGCTTATTTTTATATTTTTTTAAAGTTATTTAGCGAAACAAATGCGATGCTCCGGTCAGTGGCCAGACTCTTCCAACTACTTGAACCATACAAAACTTACGAGGCTCTATTGAAGGAAGCGGAGCGAGGAAAAGTAGATAACGGCTCGCAAACAGTTGAGAGCTTTGGAAAAGCAATAAACTTCCGCGAGGTATCCCTAAGCTATGAGGGTGGCGACAATGTTTTGGAAAATATAAACTTATCAATACCCAAAGGTAAGATCACTGCTTTGGTCGGACCGACCGGATCGGGCAAAACAACTTTGGCCAATTTGATCTCTGGGCTAATTTTGGCGACCAAGGGGCAAGTCTTGATTGATGAAATAGATATAAAAAATATTGACACAAAATCATGGCGGAAACATTTGGGTTATATTTCTCAGGATATAATTATTTTCAATGACACGGTGGCCAATAACATCGCCTATGGGTTTTGGGAAGCAAAAAGAAAAGATATCGAAAGGGCAGCCAAGATAGCTCAGATAGATGAATTCATCAATGGTTTACCGGAAAAATATGAAACAATACTGGGAGAAAAAGGAGCACGATTGTCGGGCGGACAAAAACAAAGAATTGCCATTGCCAGAGCGATAATTCGAGACCCAGAAATTCTGATTTTGGACGAGGCGACTAGCTCGCTTGATACGGAAACAGAAAAAGCGATCCAAGATTCTCTAGATCAGGCGCTCGGCGGCAAAACCGTCTTGGCGATAGCGCACCGATTATCAACGATCAAAAAAGCGGATAATATCGTGGTAATAACAGGTGGTCGGATTTCGGAAATGGGCACCCATGAAGAACTACTGGCCAAGGGCGGTTTTTATAAAAAATATTATGAACAACAGTTTGAAAATTAAAATACTCTATGACTTTAAAGACGGGCCCTGGGGCGGAGCGAATCAATTTTTGAAAGTGCTGAGAGAAGAATTTATGGGCCTGGGAATATATGAAGAAGAAGCAGAAAAGGCCAACTGCATTATTTTTTATAGCTATCAAAAATTGCCTGAGGTGTTGCAACTGAAATTAAAATACCCAGAAAAAATATTTGTTCATCGCTTGGGTGGAGTATTGCACTATCACAAAGGCGAGGAGTGGCTGATGATTGACCGAGTAATGAATAAAGTGGCCAGCAAGCTCGCGGACTTAGCGGTTTTTGTTTCTCGCTGGCTTTACGACGAATCAACCAAATTTGGATTCAAAGGCAAGACATATACGATTATCGGCAACGCAGTGAATAAAGAAATATTTAATGCCAGCGGAAAAACTGATTTTAATCCACAGAAAATAAAGCTAATTGCCAGTAGCTGGTCGGGCAATTTTAATAAGGGTTTTAGCTTTTATAAATATTTGGACCAACATCTTGATTGGTCGCGTTACGAAATGATATTCGTGGGTAATTCACCGATTCAATTTAAAAATATAAAAATAGCCAAACCAATGGCTAGTGAACAGCTGGCCGATATTTCGAGACAGCACGATATCTATGTCACGGCTACCAAAGATGACGCCTGTTCCAACGCAATTCTGGAGGCTCTGACTTGCGGCTTGCCAGTGGTGGCTCTAAAAAGCGGAGGCAATGGCGAGATAGTGCAAGATGGTGGAGAATTATTTGCTAGCGAACAAGAAATGATGGAAAAGATCGAGCTGGTAACAAAACAATATGAGCGCTACACGGCGAATATAAAATTTAAGGATGCGCGCGCGATAGCCAATGAATATGTTGAAAACATAACAAAAATAACCGATGGTCAGTCAAAGAGAATTAGTAAATTACTAGAGTATGAAGTCAAAATAACTTTCTGGCTTTTTAATAAAAGACAAAAGCTAGCCGGCATAATTGATAGACTAAAACTAGCCAAGAGATCAGCCTATCGTTATTACAAATTTAGCTGGCACCGCAACGCGCTGGAAAACCTGTTGCTACAAAATGTCGGACTTTTGAGCGGCCGGGTATTGGATATTGGCTCCAAAAACAGGCGTTATGATAAAATAATAAAAGCTGAGGAAATAGTGGCAATTGATCTAGAGGAGAATAGAGAATTGAATGTGCTGTATGGTGATATAGAAAAAGGATTAAATTATCCGGATGCTAATTTTGATTCTATTTTATGCTTGGAAGTAGTAGAATATTTGTATGATTTTAATAAGGCGGCCAAGGAAATGTTCCGCCTATTAAAACCAGGTAGGACGGCGATCATCAGCATCCCCTTTTTGAGAAACGAACACGATGATAATTTTCGGCCAACAAGAAAATTTGCTGAGAAAATTTTTCAAGAGGCCGGCTTTAGTTTTGTGGAAATAAAAACTTTTGGCAATGGCCATACAGCTGTCTGGGATATCATGAAAAAAAAATTTACCAAGAGCAGATCGCCAATAGAACGCAAGTTAGCTTATTATTTTGTATCTTTACCTTGGCTAGCCATACTAAGAATTTTTAAGCTGGATAAGGCAGAAGATATTTATTATAGTGGATTATTTATAATTTTAACCAAATGAAACAGTGGCGGATTGATGACGTCGGGGCATCAACCAAATATTATAACCAATGGGGTAAAAAAAGATTCTCCTGGCGAGATATCACTTATTTTTATTTCCCCTGGGCGAACTATGGATTTCTCAAAAGACACTGGCCATTCAGGGGCTGGGCAAAATATGAAGAATTAACGGCAGAAGAGTGGCAAAAATATTTGAAAATTTTTGAGGAGCACAATATAGTGCCGATAGTGGCCGTGACAGCCACCTGGGTGGATGAAAAATCAAATTTAATACCTTTCCCTGATAAATTCCCACAAGAAGCAGCGATCTTAAAAAGGGCGACAGATGAAGGAAGAATAACGATTGCCAGCCACGGACTGACGCACTGTGTTGTGGGCAGTCATCTCCCCCACTTCCGCTATCCGAATAGAAAAGCGCACCGTGAATTCTGGCCCGATCTGCCGAATGAACTGCATAAAGAACACATAAAAGAATCACAAAAAATACTGGAAAATTATTTTGACAGGAAAATAGAAATTTTTGTGCCTTCGGGCAATATCTGGAGCGAAAAAACATACGAGGCGCTCAAAGGAACTAATATCAAAAAAGTGATTGCCGCCCGCTATATGCTGGAAACAAATAGGCCAATGGAAGGCATAGAATTTATCAAGGACGACGACTTTGTGCGCCTGCATGACCGCGATCTGAAATTGCGGGGTGAGAAGTGGTTGATCAAAAAAATTGAGGAGATAAAAAAATATGATTAAAAGAAATATCAAAAAAGTTCTAACAAATAAATCGGCAAACGCGGCCGTGTCATTGATCTTACCAGGAAAAAAGAAAAAACTTAATAAAAATGCACCCGCTCCTTTTACGACCTCAACCTTGCAGCAAAGCGCTAATCGGATGCTCGGTTATAGTGCCAAGCAAACTATGACTATCGCGCAAAAATTATACGAACAGGGATATATCACCTATAT
>JAKLID010000052.1 GCA_022709795.1 Patescibacteria group bacterium
TTTGGCTTTCTGGGCCTCCCATAAATTTGAAGCATCTATGAATACACAAAGATTCATATGATTATTTATTACCACAATTATACAATATTCTCAAAAATCAATCAAACAAAAACAGCGGTCACCCGCTGTTTTTTTAATATCAAACCTTGTTCTTAATCGCCGCCTTCACAAACTCCCTAAATAAGGGATTGGGTTCTAAGGGCTTTGAGGTAAACTCCGGGTGAAACTGGGCTCCCATGAAGAAAGGATGGTCGGGTAATTCAATAATCTCAGCCAAATTCCTTTGAGGATTGATGCCTGAAACAACAAAACCATTTTTTTCCAAAATCTCGCGGTAATCATTGTTCAATTCATATCTATGGCGGTGGCGTTCAGTGAATAATTCCTTGCCATAAGCAGCAAAAGCCTTGGTTCCCTTTTTAACCTTGCACTTATAAGCCCCAAGCCTCATTGATCCTCCCATATTTCCAGTTTCCACATTAGTCTGCTGTTCGGGCAGAATATGGATTAAGGGGTATTTAGTTTTAGGATTAATTTCAGTTGTGTGGGCACCTTCCATTCCGCAAACATGGCGGGCAAATTCAATAGTGGCTAGTTGCATGCCAAAGCATAGTCCCAAATAGGGAATGTTGTTTTCTCGGCAATAGCCAATGGCTTTAATTTTTCCCTCCACTCCTCTAGATCCAAACCCTCCGGGAACAATAATTCCTTGGTATTCAGATAATTCTTTTAAAGCTTCTTTGTCTTTTTCATAAGCCTCAGAATCCAGCCAAACAATATTGGGTTTTTTCTTGAAATTCCAGCAAGCGTGCTTAATGGCTTCAATAACAGAAATGTAGGAATCAGTTAAAGTAAATCCCCCGCTCTTAAAGTATTTTCCCACAATTCCAATTTTAACTTCATCCTGGGCGCTGGTAATTGTTTTAACTAGGGCTGACCAATCTTTTAAATCCTTTTTGCGGGGCTTCATGTTCAATTTCTTCAAAATCTTGTCCCCTAGCTTGTCTTTTTCAAAATTCAAAGGCACTTGGTAAATGTATTTAATATCTGGAGCCGAAATTACATCCTCTGCCCTAATATTGCAGAAAACTGAAAGCTTTTGCTTGCGTGGCTCATCAATTGGGTATTCTCCACGGGCAATGATAAAGTCGGGCTGAATTCCCACGCCATTAAGAGTTCTGACAGCATATTGAGTGGGCTTGGTTTTCATTTCTCCCAGCATTTTAGGAACTGGCAAATAACTGACTAAGAAAAACAAAACATTGCCTGCTTCTTTTAAATGCATAATTCTGGCTGCTTCCAAGAATAATGAATTCTGGTATTCCCCTACTGTTCCCCCAATTTCAATAATTACAAAATCAGATTTTGTTTTTTTAGCGCAAGTTTTAATGCGGTCAATTATTTCATTGGTAATATGGGGCACGCATTCCACGCATTTTCCAGCATAGCCCAAATTGCGTTCTCTGTTTAAAACAGAGAAATATACTTGGCCAGCTGTCATGTAATTATACTTGTACATGTTTTGGCCGGTGAATCTTTCATAGTTGCCAATATCTTGGTCGCATTCCATTCCATCATCGGTCACAAAAACTTCTCCGTGCTGAAAAGGACTCATGGTACCCGGATCAGGATTGAGATAAGGATCCATTTTGATGGTGGATACCTTGTAGCCACAGGCTTTTAAAATCGCCCCGATGGAGGCCGAGGCAATGCCCTTGCCGAGTCCGGAACAAACACCGCCAGTCACAAAAATATACTTAGTTTTCATATGGCTTTTGATTAGACTAATGGTAATACTTTAATAATTATTGTTGCTTTTTGCCCCCGCCCTAAATCAATCAAGACTTGGTGTTCGCCGATCTCTTTAAGATGTTTTTCCAATTTAATTTTATTATCTGGTACTGTTATTTTTTTTTGCATTTTTAATTCACTGGCAATATCTTTCTCGGTCAAGCCAGCAAAAAGTTTACCCGCGGCCGAGGCTTTGGCCTTGATTGCCAAGCGTACATCCTGTAATCTGCTGGCCAAATTTTGTTCTTGATTGGTTTGTTCACGCTGCTCGCGTTCCAGTTTGGCCTGATGTTTCTGGAGCTCGGCGATTTTTTGGGGTGTGGCCAAAACCGCTATTTTTTGAGGAATTAAAAAATTTAAACCATAACCATCAGAGATATTTTTTACTGCTCCGGCTTTACCCAGGTTTTTGACGTCTTTTAATAAAATAACTTGCATAAAACAAGAATAATTTATAATTCACCTAATTCCTAATTTCTAATAAAATTTCAAATATTAAAATTATTATAAATTTTTCTTTACTTCCGTTTCTTTTGCCTTTTTAATAATAGTTGTAAAAATCAAATTTAGCTCATGCCCTTCCTGCCATATTTTACGGCCGTCATTAGCATATTCAGGGCAAGCTCTTGATATCATTCTTATATAATGTTTGGCTTCCTTGGCTTCTTTGTTGGCAATACACATTTTGTGTATAAAATCTTTATTACTTTTGGCGCAATCAGCTTCACAATAGCTGGAACCGACACTTGTTCCGGCCGCTACTAACTGTGGGATAATTCTTTTGGTAATTTCATTGATTGGAATATTTTTTACAAAATCAATCACTTTTTCACCAAACTTAGCTGTCCTTTCCTCTAAATCATAGATTCTACCCTGCCCTTTGTTATTAATCATTTTATTAGAAATTAGGTGAATTAGGAATTAGAAATTTGCTTACTTTCCTTCCACAAAAAACTGAATCGCCCGATCCAGCTGAGGATCTTGGCCATTATTGATATCATCCACTGTGCGTTCGACTGTAATATCTGGCGTGATACCTTCCTTGTCAATCGTCCGGCCTTTGGGAGTCAACCAGCGGGCAATGGTCAATTTCACAGCCGAACCGTCAGCCAGATCTTCCAATTGTTGGACCGAGCCTTTGCCAAAAGTTTTTTCGCCAATAATTGTAGCCAGAGCATGATCCTGGAGCGCGCCAGCCACGATTTCCGAGCTAGAAGCCGAGCCGCCATTGACCAGAACGACGGTTTTGAATTTATTGAGTTCGGGGACGTTTGGCGCCAGATTTAATTTTTGATCATTAATAAATTTTTCCATGACAATGGTTTTGCCCTGCTCTACCCAGGCATTGGCCAAGAAAATCGCCGTATCCAGATAGCCGCCGGGATTGCTGCGCAGATCCAAAATCAAGCCGTCAGGATTGTCTTTTTTTACTTCTTCAATCGCATTTCTAAATCTTTCTTCGGTGTCGGCGTTGAAATTGGTCACCTTGATCAAATTAATTTTCTTGGCGCCCAGTTCCGGGTATTGCGCCTGATTTATTTTGTGAAATTCAGCACTGACAATTTTTATGACATCCCTGACCACTGGCACGTCCATGACTTTTTGTTCCTTGGGCCGATAAATTTTGAGGGTCACGGTCGTGCCTTTGTCGCCACGAATGCGCCTGACAGCTTCATTGACATCAATTTTCTCAGTCTTAAAACCATCTATTTCCAAAATCACGTCAGCGGCCAAAAGACCGGCTTTTTCTGCTGGTGATTCCACCAAGGGAGTAATAATAGTCAAGACATCATTTCTAATGCCGATTTCCGCGCCAATGCCTTCGAATTTACCGGCCAAGCCCTCTTGAAATTCAGTGGCAATCTGGGGCTCCATAAAGCTGGAATAAGGATCTTCGAGACTAGCCACCAAACCAGCAAGCGCACCATAAAATAATTTGGTTTCTCCGACCGGCCGATCAATGTATTTATCCTGAATTTTACTCCAAACATCCCAGAAGATTTTGAAATTTACGTCCTGGCTCAAGTAGGCTGGCACGGGATCGTTTTTGCCCTGGAGATCACCATAAGTGGTCGTGGCTTGGCCTGAGGCGGTGACTACTGCTCGACTACTTTCTTTTTTGCCAACCCAAAAACCAGCAGCAAAAACAATGATGATCAAAACTGCGACCGTATAAAAAACCAGGCTTTTTTTAAAAAAAATACGGCTCTTCTGGCCATCGGGCAGAGCGTTTGTGGGTAGTGATGAATTCATAAATAAAAAAACAAAACTCTACCGCTCCATTATAACATATTCACTCGCAAAGCCAAATGGTGTATAATAGAGTTATCAACAAATTAAATTCAATTCTATGCTTGACTCTTCCAAAGACCTGCTTTTTATCGTGCTGGCTATTTGCGCCATATTTTTTACCACCTTCGCCTGCTGGCTTCTTTATTACTTCATCGCGATTGGCAAAGACGTTTATAGTGTTACCAGAGGCATCAAGAAAAAAATTGATTTACTGGATGATATTCTCAAAACCATTAAGGAAAGAATTAACAGCACGGCCAGCTATGTCGGACTGATCTTCAATAGCGTAGAAAAGATCGTTGATTACTTTCAGCAAAAGAAAACGGAGGATAGGCCAGAAAAGAAGAGGGCTAAAGCCAAAATGGAAGAATAAACATATAATCTAAAAATCACCCCACTGCACAGCGGAGTGATTTTTTAATGTAAAATGTAAAAATCAAAATGCAAAATGACAATTTAAAATTAAAAATTATAATCATCCCGCGAAGCGGGATACCATAATTTTGCCTTTTGAATTTCCTATGCTGCGTCTTTGCCACGCAAGACTACGAACGGAGTTTTTAATAGAATGACCAAATCTTGTTTCAGACTCCAGGTCTCAATATAGAGCGTATCTAGTTTGACCTCGGTTTCGAAATCAAGGGTGGAACGGCCGGAAACCTGGGCCAGCCCAGTGACGCCTGGTTTGATGTTTAATAATTTTTTGTGATGTTCTTCATATCTAGCCACCTCGCCCGGCTCATGCGGCCGAGGACCAACCAAGCTCATCTTGCCGATTAGGACATTCCAAAAATTCGGTAATTCATCCATGCTGGTCTTTCTCAAAAATTTGCCGACTCTGGTAATCCGCGGATCAGCTTTCATCTTGAATAGCGGGCCGTCAGCGCGTTCATTACTGGCCACTAATTTTTCTTTCATTTTGTCAGCGCCGACGACCATGGAACGGAATTTATAAAGGGTGAATCTCTTGCCCCGAGCGCCCACCCTTTCAGCTTGATAAAAAATCGGGCCGAAAGAATCCAGCTTGATCAAAATGGTGATAATCAAAAATACCGGAGAAAGAATAATTAAAAAGATAAAAGAAATCACTATATCAAAAAAACGTTTGGCGACCCGACCCCAACCATCCAAAGGCGTTTTTTTGACTTCAATCAAGGGAATGCCATTGATGGTTTTTATTTCAATATTGGTCCGCCGGGCGCCAAGCAAATCAGCGGCGTATTTGAAATCCAGGTGGTACTGATTGGCCAGATTGATCAGGCCCAGCACTTCTTCACGTGTCAAATTTGGATCAGCCTGAATAATCTCGTCAATCTTATCCTCGCTCG
>JAKLID010000053.1 GCA_022709795.1 Patescibacteria group bacterium
TGGGCCTGGAGGAGTTTTCTGCGACCCCGGGACAACCGACCGGCGAAGGGGCTCTCGTGGCCTGGGCGGCCATGGAACGGGCGGCCGTTCCGGAAGACCAGCGCCATGATTTTTATCTCTATATTGATGAGTTTCAAAACTATGTCACTGATTCTATCGCCACGATTTTGGCCGAAGCCAGAAAGTACAAGCTAAATATGATTATGGCTCATCAGTATATTGGCCAATTGGTTAATGGCCAGGATACCCGCATCCGTGACGCGGTTTTCGGTAATGCCGGTACTATGATTTCTTTCCGTATTGGTGTGGAAGATGCCGAAACCATGGCCAAGCAGTTCGCCCCGGTTTTTGGCGAGTATGACGTGATGAATGTGGAAAAATACAGCGCTTATGTGCGCTTACTTATTGACAATACCGCTTCCCGCGCTTTCAATATGGCTTGTTATCCGCCCGCTACTGGTGATCTATCGCTCGCCGCCAAGATCAAAGAATTATCTCGTCTCAAATACGGTCGCGACCGCGCCCTTGTCAATAATGAGATTTTGGAAAACTCCCGCTTGGGTGAGGCTACGCGTGAAGCCAGTTCGCCTTTGTCCGAGAGCAGCCTTTGAACAATAAACAACCAACAACTAGTAGTTAACAATAAATTGCAAACAACAACCCCAGCTCTTCCAAGCTGGGATTATTAATATTACTTATTGTTTGTTGGTTATTATTTCACATTCACAAACTTTGTCGCCTTGAGCTTACTGTTGAACTTCATTACTTTTTTGGTAATAAATTCTACCTTGCCTGGTTTCAATGCGTAGATAGTATCATCCCCGCCTTTTTTGGCATTCAGCCCAGGATGAATTTTTGTGCCTCTTTGTCGGACAATGATCTCGCCCGCCTTTACCTGCTCACCGGCGGTTGCCTTCACGCCGAGTCTCTTGGATACGGAATCTCGTCCTAGTTTAGTCGAGCCGCCCGCTTTTCTATGTGCCATATGTTTTGCTTAATGATTAATCTTTATTAAAAAATATTACACCCGCTCGCTATTTGTGTCAATATTTTATGGTTGCCCAGGTTGATTACCGCGTGTCTAAAAAGCTGTCTGGCCACCTCGCCATTCGCCCAGGGGTTGTTTTTTATCCGTTATTTGGTCGCTGATCTTTTGCCAGGCGGCCATATCCACCACCTTGATGGATACCTGGCTTTTGAGTGCGCCGAGTACCTTGATGTCGCCGATCGTTTGGAAACAGTTATTACACAAAAATACTACTGTCAGAATGATCAAGATTATACTCAAAATTACCGCCACGTTATTTGACCGTTCAGCCACAGCGGCTAGTATTTTTTTCAATTTTATTATTTGCTGCATTGGCATAATTATTTCCAGTAGGTTAATCCTTGGAGACTGACCGAGAGTGTGGCCGTGGATTGCCCATTCGTTTTTTGGTCATTCTCTTGTTCTTGGTAGCTCTGTTCACCAGCTCGTCTGCTCGAAGTCGCCACTCCCTGGGAGCTCAGGCTGATTCTCTCGATATCTATATAATAATCAAATCTCTCCAAATCATTTATATAGTTCATTATCTCTTCCACCCCGCCTGTTAGCTGGAGTGAGAGTGGTATGGCTTTGAGTCCATTGACCTCGGTTATCTCGGTATTGTTGAAAATGATCGACTGTTCAATATTATTTTTGGCAGCTGTTTTTTCGAGATCAGTGATAAAAGCCAACTCCTGGCCTGTCTGCAAATAAGCATTTTCTATCAACGCGAGCTGCTCTTCCACCACTGCGAGATTATTTTTATTTTTTACTATATTCTGCCCCCTGAGCAAGAGATTGTTCATTTTTTCTTTTTCTTCAGTGATTGCCCTGTTGTCAGCCAGGATCTTTTTGGCCGTCGGCGCGATACCCAAAGTTATCAACAAAATTGATATTATCAGCAAAGCAGCGAGGATTATAAAATTTTTATTCTTCATATTATTGGGGGAGTTTTAATGACGCCTCCAGGGTAAAAGTCACGTCATTGGGTCGGAGTAGATTGGCCACTGGCGCGCTGATTTTTTCCAGCAACTCTGATTCTTTTAACTTGGTTTCTAGTTGTAAATAATCATTTCTGGTTTCGGCGACGCCCGAAAGAGTCATTTGCTTGGCACCCTTGTCAAATTCTAAGTGGTTCAATTTCACTCTTTCCGGCACTAGTGTCAGTATCTCTTTGAGTATCCATGACCATTTGACATAGCCCCCCTGTATTTGCGAGAGCTGTTGCATTTGTTTATTAATACTCTCCACCCGGACATCGTCAGTTGAGTAGGCGCCTTGGCCGACGATGGCACTCATCCGCTGCCCCAGATATTCCTTGACTCCAAACATGACCACCGTTATCATCGCCACAACGACAGTCAACAAAATCGCGCTGTTTATCAATTCCAGCACCATTATTTTTTGTTTTATCTCTTTTTTGGCTTCATCGCCAAGTAGATTGAGTCTCATTATTTTTTTAATAATCTGTCACTATAAAATTTCTTAATGCCAAACCGATGGCCGTGGTATAGGCCAGCAGATCCTCTCTTTTGGACGAGAGTGATTCAATATTAGTCAGGGGATTACCGTAATATATTTCCCGTCCTAGTTTTTCTTGGAGTGTCTTATCCAGGCCCATCATCTTGGAACCGCCACCGCACAAAATCACTGCCAGCTGGCCTGACTCCTGGCCAAAGTGCGTCTGGTAAAAATTATCAGCGCTGGCGATCTCCTTGGCCAGCTCATTGATGGTCTCGTTTATTATTCTCATCGTCGCCCCCTTGCACCTTTTGGGGTTTGTCCCGCAGATTATTTTGGCTTTTTCCGCCTCTTCGTTTGTCAACTGCAGCTCCCCAGCTATCTTTTCAGTGATCTTTTGACCAGAGATCCGTGATAGGTTATTGGTGAATTGTATCACCCCATGATCCATGAAAATCAGGCTAGTTCTAGTCGCTCCAAAATCAACCAGCATCACTGGGCCTTTTTTATCATTAATTTTAACCTCCCCCTTTTTTTGTTCGCTCTTCTTTTTAAATAATTTTCCAAAATCGTACCCTGTTTTTTTCTTCATTTTCGCTGGCAAAATACATCTGGCGATTGCTTCGGCCTCTATTTCCAGAGCCACTACCATGAGTCCGGCCAGATTGGCCGCCTTGATATAATCATCGGTCACCGATTTCGGCACCGCCCCGACCAGGAATTTCTTTTTACCCGGAGCGTCACTGAATGCCTGCCAATCTATCTGCATTTCTTCGTTGCCGATTGGGATATGACGCGGCAGCTCCTGTCTGATCGCCTCGCTGATCGCTATGTCTGTCGTCGGCACTTCGATGACTTTGATAAAAGTCTTGGTTTCCGGCAACGACAATGTCACATATTTGGTGGAGAATTTTTTGGGTGAACCCTTGATCAGCTGTTTGACGAGTTCCGCTACCTTTTCGATATCTTTTATCTCTCCCTCGCTAATACAACCAGCTGGCACCTCAATAGTATTGATCGCCCGGATATATTTTTTTTCACCCCGCTTGGCTATCTGCACCGCCTTGATGGACAAATCAGACACGTCCAAGCCGAGGATTATTTTTGGTGAAGCTATAAATTGCATCTTTATGATTTTTTATTTTTCCGTGATTTCTTCCCATTTGATCATTTTTGGGTCGCCGGTCGTGGGAAAAGCCGGCGGGGGATTATAAGTCAGATTGGGATCGTAAAGGGTATTGGTTTGGCGATAGCCGGAAAGCGGATTGCCAGCGCCGTCTACCCAGGTCCAAGTCCAGACATTATTGGAAATGATTGACCCGTAAATCGTAATATTATTCCTCAAAATATAATTTCTGGCGTTGGCCGGGACTGGATGGCTGCAACCATAACAATAATGCTTTCTATATACCCGCCCCTTTTGAGCCAAAAGGGCGGCATCGACTTCTATCTCATTGTCTGCTCCGTAAAGTGGAATAATAATATTTGTCTGGGAGACCAATCCGAGAGTATTGCTGCTACTCCTCTCGTCGTAAATAAGATTACCATTGATAACGATTTTTGATTTGTTACTTGACTCTGGAAATTTGGCCGAAGCCAGAGTCACACTGCCCTTGATCGTCCCCTCTACCCAGACATCATCTTCTATAAAAATTATACCACAACTGGCTGGCAACGCGTAGTTTCCCTCAAACTCTTCATTTTTGATATCGTCAGTATCGCGCACCCAATCTTCCCCATCATAGCCCCAGACCGGATTTTCCAGTTGCTTCACTTGGTAAATATCAAAGGTACCATTATCTTTAAAGATAACATGATAGCCGAGCCCTCTTTGCGGCCAATAACAATCCTCGGCTGGCGCGCACACGACAGTCTCCGCCACATCTGACAAATTGCGCAGCTCTGTTGTAATAGCGTTAAAATCCACGTTGTCATACGGGAATTGCCACAAGCTCTGATCGCCGCCGTCGCCCCAGACGCCCGGGCAGACACAGCCCTGGCCACTGACCCAATGGCAATCATGCCCGAGTCCGTTGCAAGTGGTTTGGGTGCAACCATGTTCTGACCCGCAAATATAAGTCGGTTGGTGTGAAGTGGTGAGGCTGTCATTATAGCCATCCATTCTGATTCCCCAATTGGAATGTACCGGGCCGTGGAGTATTTCATTTTCTCCGAACCAAGCATTGGAATTGGTCAAAAAAGCGAAAGACGCCAACGAGGGTTTGCCGTATTTGACTTTTACTTTTCGTTTGACGCTCGGGTCATTATTCATCCAGCCGGTTGATTCTATGATCACCGCATTGGAACAATTTTCTTGTGGCGAAGCGATGCTGAGAGAAAATTTGCCGATATTATTGCCGAGGTTGTCTTGATAATCATGGAGATATGGTCCAGCGTGTCCGGTCCCATCCTGATAATCTGCCGGCGCGTGTGCCAAATGCCAGCGGTAGTAATTTACCCCCGCCTCGGCCGCGGCCAGGGATTTTTGCCAGCTTATTTTTTTGAGTCCCAGCTTGTGTTGTGAAGAGATCACCCCGGCGATGCCGATCGCCATCACGGCAAAAAGAGTCGTGAAAACCAGGGC
>JAKLID010000054.1 GCA_022709795.1 Patescibacteria group bacterium
CGAAACAATCGTGCCATGATTCATCCCCAAAAAACTGTAATTGCCATTAAATTTTGGACTCGGGTCAGCCTTACCAACCACAAAATCCCAACCCAAATAATCATCAATATAACCATTACTATCATCATCCAGACCATTATCGGGAATCTCTTTTGTGTTGTGCCAAATATTATTTACAAGATCCGGATGGGTGACAGCCACCCCAGTATCAATCACCGCGATCACGATGCTGCTGTCGCCCGTGATATAATTCCAAGTCATCGGCACCTTTATGGCTGACAAATAAGTCAGTTGTTGCGGATAAAAAGTGTCATTGGGATCTAGCGTTGTCCGATAGGTATAATTTGGTTCAATATATTCAATATCACTATTTTTTTGATTGATGGTGATAAAATCAGCCAGTGCTTCGCCACGCAAACTAACCTCGTAAACCGTACTATAATTTTTGAGTTTGACAAGGGCTTGGTCATAAACGTGCGCTGGCAAAGCCGCTGATTCTTGAGCCACAGAATAATTTTGATAAACCAAACCAGAGGCCACGAGCAAGAGCGCGGCCAAAGGAAAATAAGTCAATTTACGTTTTATACCAAATAACATATTATTTTTAATCAGTCGTTGTCGCTGAACCGGCCACAGCGCCCGGATTAAGTTCCAAAATTTTGGGCATAATTTTATTCAGCTTCTCGTTCTGACCTGTTTCTTTATAAACGTCGGCCAACCTCTGCCAATAATCAAGCTTTTGAGGATTCAATTGTGTCAGCTTATCATAAATTGTAGCCAACTCTGAATAGTTTTTTGTCAAGGCATACAAATTGGCCAAGCGCTCCAGATTGGGGATATTCTCAGCCAAACCAAGATCTTTCATCTTCTGATATTGCTCGCTCGCCGCTGGCTGTTGACCAGTGATAATATTGGCAGTCAATAATAACCAGCGAGAATCAAGGTTGGTAGGATTCAAATCAACTCCTTTTTGAAAATAGCCTACCCCTTCCTTAAAATTACCAAGGTTGATCGCCGCTTGCCCCATTTCAAAATAAATCTGCGGCCTGGTGGGTGACAATTTTAATGCCTCCTCACCCACTCGGAGCACCTGATGTGGCAAACTAACATCCAGCCGTGAAGCGCTATTATAGAGAATCATCAAATAAAGTTTATTTTGAACATCCAAGGGCGACTCCTCGATATTCTTTTTCATCTCGGTAAAGGCAATATTAAAATTATTCCTGAGTTCAGTCTCATCCTCGACGCTGCCTGCTCGGCTGAGACTGACAATGTTGTCAGTCAGTTTTTGGCGTATCTCGGGCGTCTGATAAGTATTCAATCTGATCGCCCGCTCCATCAGATTGACTCCCTCACTGATATCCCCAGCGTAAAAACCCTTGAGACCATCGAGCGCCATAATATTGGCCTTGGCCGGCCAAATATTAAAATTAAGTACTGCAAAAACCAAGGTACCCAAACCAACAACAGTTAGAGCCAAACACCACGCTCCTGGCACTGCCAGCTTGTGATTACTAGCATAGCGCCCTTCGTGTTTGTTGACCACAAAAGACGCAAAACCCAGCACCATAAAAAGCATAATATAAGTAGCCAGACAATCAAAAACAAAAATATTTTGTATAAAATGGCCCAGTAAAAAAGCAGCCGCTAACAAATAAAGGGTCAAATTTTCCCTGTCTCGGCGCATAAATTTTATCAGATAATAAAAACCTAGGAAAAAAATAGCCAGATAGGATAAAAGACCGATCAGCCCCGAAGCCACTGCCACGTCAAAAACAGTATTATGAGCGCGGTCAAACCAAATCTGCGAACCATTATCACGAAATATTTCCGCATGAAAATATTTATTGAAAGCAATATTGTAATTCTCCCAGCCATAACCAAGCATAAAACGCTCTTGCCAGCCGCGCCAGGAAGAATTCCAGGCCAAAAGACGGGATTCAGTGGTCGTATCATTCAGGGAGATATTGGCCAACCGGCTCAAGGTATTGGATTTTTTGACCCACTCGGCATGACGGTTGCTCCAGGCAAAAAAAGAGCTGGTCAATATAATAAATAATACAACCATGGAAAATATTTTTATTCTCCGGTCGCGGTTGGTAATGGCCGAAATAACCAAAAGTATGAGTAAGACCAAACCCAGCGACAAGAGAGCGCCGCGAGTTTCTGAGCGCCAGAGGATAAAAAGTTCAAAAGCAGCTAAGACCGCAAATAAAGCCCGCCAATATACTTTCTTGCGCTCGAATAATAAAATAAGGCACAGCCAAAAATGACCCAGTGAATAAGCGCCGAGATAAGCGGCGTTACCCAAGGTTGATGATAAACGACCGTCAGCGCCAATGACCCAAGAAATATGAGTATAAACCTGGGCCAAAGCATAAAGACCAACCAAAAAACTGACCGTCACCGAAGCACAGAAATAGTTGAGCCATTGCTGACGGGTCCGGAACATTTGGATTAGCAAAAAACACCATAAAATAATGTGCGAAACCGTCAGAAAGCCTTCGCCCCTTTCAATCGTACCCCAAAAACTGCGGTATGGATTCACTCCAGTCAAGCTGGTAATCAAGACTATGACTCCAAAAATCAAAATGCTCCCCGTCAATTTATTGAACCGCGGACGGTAATTGGCATCCAGCAAAGCCAAAAGAAAATACAACAAAAGTCCAATTTCTACCAAAATTCTAAAAAAGAATGTTTTGAGAGAAATAAAAGGAAAAATAAAATCATTCCCGATCAAAAGCGGAGTCAATAAAATTAAATATAAACAAACCCACAGGCTATAACGTAAATAGCGGGCTATTTGTTGATTTATCTGTTTCATTGACTTTATTTTATAATATAAAGGCCAAATAAACAAGCTTAATTAAAAACGGCCTGATTTTTACTAAAATCAAGCCGTTTTATGGCAAAAACTATTTTTCCTCGCCTTGGAGTTCCATTGGCGCTCCGCAACACACCAGCGTGCCCCCACCAGCCGCTATCACCTCTACTACATTGCCGCAGATCTCACATTTATATACCTGGCCTTTTTCTATCATAAAATTATCTTTAGTTATTAATAATCAGGGTCAATTTATTTCTTCTTCCAGATTCGTTTGATTGTTTCCCAGCCGTATTTTGCCACCAACAAAAGGATAAAAAAGTAGATAACATATTGCGCTAATAAAAATAGCCAGGCCACCAGATTGACAGTGATATCCTGGATCACGCCATTGATGTCACTCACAAATGCTTTGAGCGCCGCTTTCCAGGAATCCTTCAGCTTTTGGCCGTCAATAAATTTACTTTCCACGACATCAATTCGAAAATAAGTATAGTCTAAACGGTCAAGTTGTTCAGCTTTGGCCTTTGCTAGTCGCTCCAGTTGCGTGTTGACATTGATGCGCTCCTGGGTCAATCTTTCAATAATATTTATCTTGCTATCAATAATTTTGGCCAGGCTCTCCACATCCTGGACTCGCGTAGCCAAAGCGGTGATATCATCATAAGCGCTGATCGCCTTAGCTAGGGTTTCTTCAATTGAGCCCATCTTCTTTCCCAATATCTCTATCTCATCAGTATAATCTTCCACCAAGCTCTTGATCGTATAAGTATTTTCATTTAGTTCTTTCGGGTTTAACGTTTTTATAATGGCCAAAATATCCTCCACGCTCTCACGCCTTACCTTGAAACTATAATTACAACTCCGCTCAGACTGATTGGCGTTCTCAAAAATTACCTCCGCGCGTGATTTCAAAGCCACGATTTTGTCGCACGTCTCGTCCAGCTGGCGTGTTTCAATATTGGCGCTGTATTCCGTCACTTCAAATTCCTCGGCGTTATCACCGCTCGTTGTACCAGCGCCCGGAGCGATAGAGGGGGATGTCACATTTCGGGCAGACAGATCAACCTCCCTATAAACCTCATCATAACCAGTCTCGACAGCCTGATTATAACCTTTATTGTATGCCAATCCACTGTCATAAGCTGGCATAACGCTTGTTTTGGGAGACAGCGAACGAATCGACGAACCAACCAAACGAAAAGCCACGACGACTATAATAATCGCAATTATGACCAAACCGGCAATTTTCAAAACCTTTGCCGGCTTCAGATCAAAATTTTTGGACAATTGCATATACTCTATTGTTAATTAATAATCGATTTAATTATAGCATAAATTATCCTTTTATATAATCAAAAAAACCGCCACAGTCGTGACGGTTTTTATTTTCCCCCGTCAGAGTCTCCCCCTAGGAAACTCTGACGAAATTCCACTTTTTAAAACACCAACTAAAATTTTTATAAATATCTTTCCAAGATATTTATTCGTTGAATGAACTGCCTTACGTCCAATTGCGAATGTTGCTTTACAAGCTCTATGGTTTTTTCTATTTCGTTAATTTCTATTCGTATTATTTTTTCAATATCTTTTTCGGAAAGTTCTTTTCTTCGGGCCTCGGTTGATCCGACCCCGTCAGTCGCATAAGCTATGCCGCCTGACATGGGCATTATTTTGGGATCTTCGACAACAATTGCTCCAGCGTTATCAATGGCAGAAATCAAAGAGCGAATTGTTTTTATTTCAATTTCATTTCTTTCCTTCATTGCCTCCCTTAAATCTTTGGATAATTTTTCTTTTATATTCATATCTATATTATACCCACAAATTATTTGGGTTCGGTCAGAGTCTCTCTGGTCGCATTTTTCCCCGTCAGAGTCTCCCCCTAGGGGACTCTGACGCATCTCCTACCTTCATCTTACCCCTCCCCTCACCGTCTGTCAAAATCAAAAAACCGCCACAGTCGTGACGGTTTTTATTATCAATCGATTACCTCTTCGCCCCAGAATACGCGATCGCTCTGACAATATCCCAGGCCAAAGCTGATGATGGATTATGCCCATATATATGTTTGAATGTCTTAATCGCCGCTTTTTCCGCGTCTGTTTTTCTGACTGACGGC
>JAKLID010000055.1 GCA_022709795.1 Patescibacteria group bacterium
GTAAATAACTTTTTTCGGCAGGCTGAAAATCCCCGAGTTCGGCTTCTTTGTCGCTAAAGAAAACATGAGTGATATGATTGTTTTTCAAAAACACTTGTTTTTTGTCATCGACTGTATTGGTTTTGAAAAACCAGACAACTTCACCAACCTTACTGTCAAAAAATAAAGTCTCTACCCCGTGGCCGGCGAAAACTTTGCGGCCAGTCAGCCCGGGGATAAAATTGCCATTGGCTAATTCTGATAGAACCACGTCGTTTTCGTTCATATTTAATTTGAGCCACTGGTAAGCGGCCAGCTTGTCATTGGCGGGATAAAGCTGCTCGATATAGTTTTCATCCTGAAAAAGAGAAAATTCGCGGACCCAATTGAAAAACTGCGAGGGACAAAAAATGACAAGGAAAACAATAACCGCCAGGCTAGGATTATTAATAAAAAAATCAAATTGGCGAGGCGATATTTTTTGCCGGAGATATTGATAAAAATAGCGCAGTCCGACCACCGCCAGAATCCCCATAGGAATCTGCAGTCCCTGCATCATCCGACGCTGCCAAGGCAGAGGGGAGTAAAGAAATAGAAATTGGACTATCAACCAAACAACTAGAAAAATATAGCGGTTAGACCAGTGCCGGCGGCGACATAACTGGTAAATAGCATAGAGGGCGAGAACAAAAATAAAACCGTAGCTGATCAGCGTGACCCAGAGCGAGGGGGAGAGACAAATATTTTGTGCTGTTCTAAAGCGGGTAAAAAAATCAAAGCTAGCCAGATAAAAATAATATAAAACCGGCGGCGAAGCCAGGGCGCAAACAATAATAAAATGCTTTAAATAATCAAGGTGGATCTTTTTGTTAAGAATAAAGTGGATCACCAGATAGACGGCCATAATGCCAATCAGGGTGGGAATGTGAAAAGGGTGGAAACTGAAAAGCAAGCTAGCTAGCGCGCCAGAGGCCAGGCTGTATTTTATTTTCTGGTGTTCTAGGGCGAAAAAAAAGAAAAACATGACCAAAATAATCAAGGCGGTGGACAGGATAAGGTGCGGGGATTGCAACATGGTCAAAAGATTGTTGTTTTCGGCGGCCCAGAGATCCAGGGGCCAGTCATACCAACCTTGGCGATAAATATTTTTTTCAAGGAAAGGCGAAAAAATCGCGCCCCAGCCCGAGGCAAAGGTCAGAAAAATAAAGCACAACCGGCGCCAATTTTTATTAGTAAAAAAGTAGGCGGATAAAAGATATAAAACAAAAAGTAAAAAGGGGATGAAAATAATTCTCGCCAGTTGAAAAACAAGAAAGTTGGACAAACTAAAAAGCTTGGCCAAAAGACCGACCGTCAGCCAGAAGGGGTTGAATATCAGGTGTGCTTGCGGCTCACTGGAATACAGATCCAAGAAAAGCCAGTGCCCCTGGCGCGCCTGTTCTAGGTAAGAATAATAGACATGAACATCGCCGGGTGTTAAAGAATGCAAACCAGTGTAGGCCGAGCCAGTTGGTGTTTGAGACCAGCCATAAAAATACGGCGCACTGGTCAAAAGAATCACAAAAATAGCAACAGCAGCGAGTAGCCACCATTCTTTACGGCTGATAGATTTTATGAGGTCGCGCAACATAGCTTATTTTATTTGGTAAATATAGTCATTGTCTAGCCGATAAACCAACTTGGCAAATTGTTCGTCGGATAATAGAGCGGCAACGCGCTGGTCAAAGCCGGGCGGATAAAAATCAAAGTGAAAAATAATGTGGGTAGCGCCACTTTGTTTGATGGCCGCAAGCTGTTTTTGATTCAGATTTGGATCATGTAATATTTTGTTTAATTCTTCCAATTTTACTGGACCGTATCCGCTGTAGCCGTTGACTATTTTCTTGAAATGAACAATGGACCAATATTCATAGATGGCATCCCAGTGATTTTTCAAATAATTAAAACCAAAAGGCATTATGATATAAATATTTTCATTGGGCTGATTTTTGACCCAAGCATAGACTTTGGGAGTAGCCGAGACTGGGGCATGGTCCTTGACGGGTACAAAACTGAATTCCCAGGCAAGGAGCAGAATAATCAGGAGAGAAATGATAATATTTTTTTGAGGATTATTTTTGAGACGGCGCGCGAAGAAATCAGCCAAACCCAGAGCAATAATAACACTGGCACTCAAAAGGAAAAAGATGCTATACCGCCCAACGCAACGAACACCGCTAAATCCCGGGACAAAATGATAGAGAAAGGCCCAGGGACCAAACAAGCCGCCGGCCTCACCGCGCGTGAACTGGATATAATAACCAAAGGAAATAAGGATGGCGATAAAACCGATAACAAAATAAACTGCTCTAGCTTTTTCTTTTTTGAAGGAGCGATAACGCACAATAATAACGGTAGAAAAAATTAATAATAGTAGGACAAAAATCCCCGGACCGACTATCCATTCCGAGAGATAAGCGGAATAAAAATATTTATAAAAAAACGGACTGATAAGATAATCCATCACATCGGGTGAGAGACCTTCGATATTGTCAATGGCACGGACAAAATTATAATTTTTTAGCTGCAGATAAGGCCAGATTATGGGCAAACAAACCAGAGAGAAGACCAAGAAAAAAACGAGTATTTTCAAAATCGAGGCTCGGGTGACTTTTATCTTTTGGAAATTGACATGGGCCAGAAAAAAACAAACAGCCACAATGGGCAGAAAGAGAAAATACTGCATGGCATTCAGAAAAACCATGAGCGTAAAGCCAAGCAACAACAAGGTGTTCTTCCAGGAAAGGTGCTGAAATATTTTGTGCAAATAAAGGAAAAAATAAGGCAGCCACATACCGGTCAGATTGATATGCTCCTGATGAATGATTTTGTAGGGAGCAAAAGCATAAATAAAAGCGGCGATAAATGAGGCTAGTTTGTTTTTGGTCAGGTAATAAGCCAGGAGATACATACCCAAGCCGCCAAGGGCAAAGGAAGACAGACAGATTAAATTGAAAACGAGAATAATATTTTTGAAAATCAAAAATAATGGCCAAGCCAAGAGGAGCGAGCCAAGCATATGCTCGGTAAAGGCCAGGGTATTTTTGTAGGGGGCAAAAATATTGGCATCAAAAAGCTCTAGTGGATTGATGGGGATTTGGTGCATCTCCCAAGACCAGATCCAACTGACCAAAAGCGGGTCAGGGCCTTGGGGTGCCAGACTGCCGAGATGCGCCAGGGGAGCTTTGGTAAACCATAAAGACAAAATTAAGAACAAGACAAAAATACCCAAACAAATTATTTTATTGTTTATTGTGGGAAGAGTCATAACAATCTTCAATTATGGCTGACATAAAGCCGATAAATATTTTTTAGATATTCCTTAATCACGGTGAACAGACTAACACGGCTCTTTCTTTTTGGGCTGGCATTTTCCTGCCAGCGGACAGGAATTTCTTTTATTTTATAACCCTGTTTTTCCGCCAGAATCAAGAGCTCGGTGTCAAAAAACCAGGTTTGGTTTTGAATATGGGGAATAATTTCGTCTACAACTTTTTGATTGACTGCTTTGAAGCCACAAGGCGCATCTTTGACTTTTAAACCAAAGATTATTTTCAGAACAAGCCGCAGAAAATTGGAAATGAAGCGACGGCCCAAAGAACGGTGAACTACCGAGCTGGATAAAAAACGGGAACCAACAACAATATCTACACCGGATTTTATGCCAGCGACAAGAGCGGGTAAGCTCTCTAGCCCGACAGATAGGTCGGCATCCATAAAAATATATATATCACTCGGAAAATTTTGCCAGGCCGCTAGCACAGCCCGACCCTTGCCAGTCTCTGGCAGATGAAAATATTTGATCGGCGAGTGGGCAGAAGACAGGCGGCGAGCAATACTTGGCGTGGCATCACTGGAATTATTGTCGCTAATAATTAGCTGCCAGGCGTCGGAAAAATGCTCATGACAAAAATCAAAAACTTGAAGAATGTTTTTCTCCAAAACCAAGGCCTCATTAAAAACCGGGATAACAATGGAAACCATAAACAATAAGCAATTAACAATAAGCAATTAACAACGAACAATAAGAATTAGTTATTGGGAAATTATTGGCTGGCGGCTAGGGCATTAATGCGGTAAATCTGGCCGTCAGCATCTTCATAAACTTTAACACACCCGCGGTCCAAATCAAGCTTGGAAATCAAAGTTTTATTGCCAGCCCCGATAAAAAGATAATTGCTTTTAAATTTTTCATGAATCAATTCACATGACTGGCTGCCTTTTTCTCCTTTAATAAGACTCCGCCAAAGCTGGTATTGCTCCGAATTTTGAAAATACATAAAGGTCGGGTCAAGGCCGATGAGATAACGATTGGCTGAAGAGCGGTAAAATAAAATAGGGAAATCAGCCCAATTGTCGTGGAAAATGAGCTCGCCTGGCTGGGTGTTGTCCCTCAGCCAATCGCCAATGCCAGAGAGATATTCGAAACTAAAGCCCTGGCGGAGAGCTTTTTTTAAATAAAAAAAATTGTAGGAAAAGATAATCGGCAGACAAATAAGCAAACAGAGGGCCAGGCCAATGAGGGGCAAGCGACGCGGGCGGAACAGATGGGCAATAAACATTTTCAAGCGAGATAAACCGCCAAAAGTATCTTCAAAAACCAAGGCAGAAAAAATCAGAGCCAGGGGCACAAAATACTCAACATTGCGCTGTGACTTCAAAGTAAGTGCCAAAAAAATAGCACTCAAAAAAAATAAGAGCCAGGTAAAACGACGCTGGCGTTGGAGAAAAACAAAAAATAGCACCAAGGCAACCAGAAAAAAGATG
>JAKLID010000056.1 GCA_022709795.1 Patescibacteria group bacterium
TATTTTTTACTTCAGAATATATTTTGGGCAAAAAATATTATGGAGCTAAAATTATTCCCAACCGCGGCGCCTGGCTCGAGATTGAGACTAGCGCCAGCGGAGTGATCACGGTCAAGATAGATCGTAAGAGAAAAGTGCCGATCACCTCACTACTTAGAGCCTTTGGTTTGACGACAGACATGGAAATAAAGGAATTATTCCGTGAGGTGGATATCCAGCCGGATTTTAAATATATTGAGACAACATTAGAAAAGGACGCAGCCAAGACCGAGGCCGATGCTTTGAAAGAAGTTTATAAGAGGATCAGACCAGGTGATCTGGCAACGGCGGAAAACGCACGGACACTGATTCATTCAATGTTTTTTAATTTTGACCGTTATGATTTTGGTAAGGTGGGACGCTACAAGCTGAATCAACGGTTCGGAGAAAATTGTCCTTTGGACAGAGAAAATAGAGTATTTAAAAAGAGTGATCTGATCAATATTTTGCAAGAGATAATCAAGTTAAACATTAATCAAAAAGAAGCTGATGATATTGATCACCTGGGTAACCGGAGAATCAGGGCGGTCGGAGAATTGATCCAAAACAGATTTCGGCTGGGTATGGCTAGGATGGAAAGAGCGATCGTGGATAAAATGAGTACAGTTGATATTAGCAGCATTAATCCGGCACAACTGATCAACGCCCGACCGATCATGGGCGCGGTCAAGGAATTTTTTATGTCTTCGCAGCTGTCGCAATTCATGGATCAGACCAACCTATTGGCTGAATTGGAACACAAGCGCAGAATCTCTGCTATGGGTCCGGGTGGACTATCGAGAGAAAGAGCGGGCTTTGAAGTGAGAGACGTGCATCGCACACATTATGGTCGGATTTGTCCAATTGCTACCCCAGAGGGACCAAATATCGGTTTGGTAGGACATTTGGCGTCTTATGCCAAGGTAAATAATTTTGGTTTTATTGAAACGCCATACCGCAGAGTAATCAAAGAAACAGATGGCAGGCCGAGAGTGACCAATGAAGTTGTGCATTTGGACGCCTTTGCTGAAGAAAAATCCACCACCACAGCGGCAACAACCGCGATTGACGAACAGGGATATTTTCAGGAGGACAAGGCGGCAGTTCGAAAAGAAGGCGAGCCAGTTTTGGGCGACGTGAATGATATTGATTATATGGATGTGGCGCCGAGCCAGATCGTCTCAATCGGTACGTCACTCATTCCATTTTTGGAACACGACGATGCGGTGAGAGCGTTGATGGGTACCAACATGCAACGGCAGGCAGTGCCGATCGTAAAACCAGGGGCACCTTTGGTCGCCACGGGTATTGAAAGAAGAGCAGCGATTGATTCTGGCCAGGTTTTGGTGGCTGAGAGTAACGGCCAGGTTTTGAATGTGCAGGCAGACAAGATCGAGATTTTGAGTGATGACGGTGATATAAAAAGTTATAATTTGGTAAAGTTTGTGCGCTCTAATGCTTCGACCTGTCTGAACCAGAGAGTAATCGTGGAAAAAGGGCAAAAGATAAAAAAGGGAGAAGTCCTGGCAGACTCAGCGGCGTGTGACCACGGAGAATTGGCTTTGGGACAAAATTTATTGGTGGCATTTATGCCCTGGGAGGGTGGTAATTATGAAGACGCGATTTTATTATCAGAAAAATTGGTGCACAATGACAAATTCAGTTCGATTCATATTGAAGACTATATTATTGATATCCGTGAGACAAAGCTCGGGCCAGAAATCGTGACAAGAGATATACCGAATATTGGGGAAGAGAAATTGAAAAATTTGGATGAGGATGGGGTTGTTCGAATCGGAGCGGAGGTATCATCCGGTGATATCTTAGTGGGAAAGATCACACCGAAAGGTGAAACGGAATTAACAGCTGAAGAGCGATTGCTGCGGGCGATTTTTGGTGAGAAAGCCAAAGAGGTCAGGGATACTTCTTTGTATTTGGAACATGGCGAGCATGGCAAGGTGGTAGATATAAAAGTATTTACTAGGGCGGCTGGCGACAAGCTGGCAGCTGGGGTGATCAAACAAATTCAAGTTTCCATTGCGCATATGAGAAAAATTCAGGTGGGTGACAAGATGGCCGGTCGGCATGGTAATAAAGGCGTGGTATCAAGGGTGGTGGCAGTGGAAGATTTGCCGTGTTTGCCAGATGGGACACCAGTGGATATTGTTTTGAATCCTTTGGGTGTGGCTTCCAGAATGAACTTGGGCCAGATTTTGGAAACACATTTGGGCTTGGTGGCTCATGACCGAGGGATCAAAGTAGCCACTCCGCCATTGGACGGCGTGCCAGAGGAAACAATCAAGGATGAACTGGAAAAATTGGGTTACCCGCGCACGGGCAAAATGATTCTGACTGATGGTCGAACCGGAGAGCCGTTCCAGAATCCGACAACCGTCGGCTATATTTATATCATGAAATTGGTGCATATGGTGGAAGACAAAATCCACCAAAGATCAATCGGTCCATACTCACTCGTAACACAGCAACCTTTGGGTGGCAAGGCTCAATTTGGAGGACAGAGATTTGGCGAAATGGAAGTCTGGGCGCTGGAAGCTTATGGCGCGGCTTATACTTTGCAAGAAATTTTGACAATAAAATCAGATGATGTGCCGGGCCGGTCTAAAGCCTATGAGTCAATTATAAAAGGAGAGCCGATCAACCGACTAAATATCCCGGAATCTTTTAACGTCCTCGTGCGAGAATTAAAAGGTCTGTGTCTGGATGTGGAATTGATGAAGAACGACGAAGTGATCAATAAAGAAGGAGAATTTAAAATAGTGGAAGGTAGCCGGAGAGAGCCGCGAAGGGAACCGCTAATACCGGAAGAGGAAGTTTAAAATTGTTAAATATTAAAGCCTAGATATATGTTTAATGAGTTTCAACAACCAGTATTAGATTTTGACAGCATCCGCCTCAAGGTGGCATCACCCGAGGCGATCCACAAGTGGTCGCATGGCGAGGTATTGAAGCCGGAGACGATTAATTATCGGACACAGAAGCCGGAAAAGGACGGCTTGTTTTGCGAGAAGATTTTTGGTCCGACCAAAGACTGGGAATGTTATTGTGGCAAATACAAGAGAATCAGATACAAGGGCATCGTGTGCGACAAGTGCGGGGTGGAAGTGACTCGTTCGATTGTCAGAAGAGAGCGGATGGGACACATTGATCTGGTGGTGCCGGTATCACATATTTGGTTTTTGCGGGGCATTCCGTCAAAGCTGGGATTGGTTTTGGATATTTCGCCACAGGCTTTGGAACGAGTGATTTATTTTGCCGACTATATAATTTTAAGAGTGGATGATGATTTGAAACAACAAACCATCGAGCAGATCCAGGATGAATATAAAGCCAGAAGAAAGCAGATTGAGGGCGACTTTAATAACCGGATAAAACAGGCCAAAGGCAGTGATCCGGCCAAGACAGAAGATCTGATCAATCAGCTGAATCAGAGCAAAAAGGAAGCCCTGGATGAACTGACAGAAGCAATGGATAAGGCCAAAAAAGAATTGGCTGACCTGAAGCCGATGAAAATAGTTTCCGAGAGTGTTTATCAAGATTTGTCACTCAAATATGGTCATGTGTTTGACGCGGGGATCGGGGCCGAAGCGGTTTACCAGATACTGAAAGATTTGAAGTTAAAAGAAACGATGGGACAGGTAGAGGTGGAAATGAAGAAATCAACCGGTGGCGTCAAGAAGAAGCTGGCCAAGAGATTAAAATTATTTAACGCTTTGATCAAAAATCAGATCAAGCCAGAATGGATGATCATCACCAGCTTGCCAGTGATTCCACCAGATCTGCGGCCAATGGTGCAGCTCGATGGAGGTCGGTTTGCCGCGAGTGATCTGAACGACTTGTATCGGCGGGTGATCAACCGCAATAATCGTCTGAAAAAGTTAATTGAACTGGAAGCGCCAGAAGTGATCTGCCGCAATGAAAAAAGAATGTTACAGGAAGCCGTGGATGCTTTGATTGATAACTCAGCTAGACATGGTAAAACAGTGACGGCTTCAACCGGACAAAAAAGAATGCTCAAGTCACTGGCCGATATTTTGAAGGGCAAACAGGGGCGGTTTCGACAGAATTTGCTCGGCAAGAGAGTAGATTATTCCGGCCGGAGCGTAATCGTGGTTGGTCCACATTTGAAGATTCATGAGTGCGGATTACCCAAGAGAATGGCTTTGGAATTATTCAAACCCTTTATTATCGCCGAATTGATTAAAAAGGAATTCGTACATAATGTCAGAAGCGCCAACCGGTTTATCGAATCAGATAGGGAAGAGGTGTGGGATATTTTGGAAAACGTATTGAAAGGACATCCTGTTCTTTTGAACCGTGCTCCAACGCTTCACCGCTTAGGTATCCAGGCTTTCCAACCTAAGTTGATTGAAGGAAAAGCGATTCAGTTGCACCCGTT
>JAKLID010000057.1 GCA_022709795.1 Patescibacteria group bacterium
TAAAACCAAAAGCAAAAAGGTTGTCGCCTCCGTCCAGCCCTCGCGCGGGCTACGCTCGCCCGCGCCGCAAACAATTTTAACCTAATAATTTTGCTTGTTTCTGAGTGTCTGTCCTCTTTACCATCCAGTTCCTATGCGTTTGAGACAATGATCAGAATCCTTTTTATACACACCAAAAAATTCTCCCTTATTCCTCATCCAATTTCCAGAAGCTTCATGTCCATTTCCCGCACGCCAATCTGAAAAATTCCATATAGTTGTTCTCACGGAATATGTGGCATGAACTCCATAATCGCAATTATTGCTGCGTTCTGGGTCTGATTTGTCTACGTCAAATATCCGCACTTCATGGATCTTAAATTCTTCTATCCGGTGTTTAGACCCAGCATCAGCTGATTTGAAGTGCTCAAAAAATTGTTTAAGAAGAACACGCGCTAATTTTTCGCGACTCCATTTTTCTGCTATTCTCGTTGGTTCTTTTGCAACATATCGATTCAACCATCCGTTCATCGACGGCGTTTCCGGCTCTCTTATATCCGTAATTGGCGTGCTAACATCAGAAAAAATCGATTGCGCGGCCAGCGCAAGAGTAAACAATAAAATAAATCGGATTATTTTCTTCATTTAGGTAGGCGCCTCAGTCCAACTCTCGCGCGGGCTCCGCCCGCCTGCGCCGCAAACAACTTATATCCATATTTTGAATCCATAAAAACCAATCAAATCGGAGAACAAAATGATACTTGCCAAACCTAAGAGGAATAGCGCCATATGGGACAACAAAACAAATCCGAGAGAAAAAGAAATATATTTCAGTGCATTTTCTTTTTCATTTTTTAACCAATTTTTCACACACCACAGAAGCCCCGTAGTCCTAACACAAAAAAGTGAAAGCATTAAAATAAATCCCCAAACTGGAATTGAAGTATCCCCTATTTTGATTAAGCCGTTATATGTCTGAACATTCCAATTAAACGCAAGGATATTGCCAAGATGTCCATTTGATATCGCTGTTAAAAACAAAATTATTACGTAACTCACACGCAATACATACGAGGAGGCCAACATAAAATAGAAAAAATCTCCAAAATGCCACCGATTTATCCATGCCCATATAATCCACGAAATTAGTCCGAGAAGGAAAAGAGATGGAATGCCATTGAGTAATCCGCGGGCGAGAAAAATTGTAAATAAATTAATCGCAATAAATACTAATTCCATGTATGCGATGAGTTTTAAAAAAAGATCGTTACCAGAAGCCAGCGGAGAAAATAATGTTTTCATAATACGCACCCCTAAGACATATCTTGCCTGAGCTTCGTCTACCAGCGACGCCCAACAACCACACCAATGCCTATCTTGAAATCTGAATATCGCCTTCTGTTTGGGCGTTCCCGCTAGACCCACTTCCCACAATTTTCACGTGATAAATTCCGCTTGGCAATAGCCCACCACTTGAATCAGTTGTGTCCCAATGAAAAATACCATCGCCATCAATTTCTTCCAATCTCCTGACGAGCGTTGACGGATTCTTGTATATTTCGATTGTGGCTCTCGCCGTAAGATTAACAAATGTAATTTTTGTATGACCGACACCGGGCTTGAATGGGTTGGGATAGGCGTAGGCATTATCTAGTCCCACCGATCCATTCCAGTCATTCGCGTCGTCAGATATTTTTACTCCTGATGCATCATATTCACTTATTCCCGAATAATAATTGGCCTCATCAATTACATGGCCGTTCATAATCTTGCGGTCAGTGATATTGTCGCCAATACAACCACAAAAGAAAATAAACATGCAGATGCCACAGGCCCTTTTTAAATTTGGCTGAATCACATGGTTTCCTCGATTCTTAAAATTTAAAGGTCAACCCCAGCACTACTTCCCTCTTTCAAGATCAATTTGGAACTGGATTGTTTCATCAATTCGGTGCTTAGCATGGGTAAAAAGGTCTTCAACTTCAACCAAAAGTTTGTCGATTTCAAGATACTGAGACAAAACAACTTCTAAAGAAGTCTTAGTGGCGAGAGTTTGTAACTCGTTATTAATAAAATCAAATGTTTTAACGCTAACGGGCGGCTTAAACGAATCATACGATTTCTTCAATTTTTCCGAATATCGGTTTTTCGCTAAAAGATACTCTTCTCTTTTCGGTTCGCCGCCAGGAACTTTTTTCGCAATCCGATAATTAAGTTGCTTTACTTCAGAATACAACTTATCATCAATCCCTTCCAATTCAAAAGCCGCCTTCTTGAGCAGTTTGTCCAATTTACATTTGCTCTTACAATAAAGGGATTCTTTTTTCATTTTCCCCAAATTTTTGAGGCGAGTCGTAATATCGTTAATCAGAGCAGAGCGAATTTCGCCATGCGATATCGGCAGTTCTTTGGAAAATCTAAGGGCAATTGCTTTCGACAATTCCCCATAGTCAATAAAACTCTCGACCTTGCAATACCGACTAAGTATAGATATCTCTTTTTGTATTTGACCTCCCACCCCGCCCCAACCGACTGCCGTGCGTTCAAATAACCGCAGTCCCGCATGAAACGCACTTCGGGCAATTGCCGAAACCACATTAGGATTATGGCTATTGCGATGATAAGCAACGTTGCGATAAAAATTGAGAATCTTAAATATTTTGGCATCCTGCTCGGATACAATACGGATTTTTGTAAAACACAAATCAATTTTTTCATCGAAAAAACGAAGAATGTTTTTTCGGTCTCGCGCTGAATATTTTGGCGGTACAATGCGAGAAAAATAAATATCGCTGTCAAATTCTTTAATCACTTCCGAATACATTAACCCCTCGACCAAACTATGCAATAAGATTAACGCCATTCTCGATTTCTCATGTGCATTGGAATGAATCAAATCTTTAGTAACATCGAGATGTTGAAGCACTCCCACAAATCGATCAAATACTTCTCGTTCTCTGAGCTTATCCCGTTTTATATTGTCGAATTTAGCCATATTGCTGGATATTCTTTCAAAAATAAATTCTTTTGGCACCTTTTGGTATTTTGTCAACTTCCTGCAAAATTAAATTCCCTTGTTGGATGATTTTGTTTTTAGGAGACGGTATTTTTCGTTTTTTACCAATATCTGTATCGCCTAAAAGGTTAATGCGCACATATTTTGAAAGCTTGAAAAGAGCGAGAAGCCCTCCATAGTGTCGCCAATCAAACGGTTGTTGATCTAAGCCCCTCGTATTTAACGCTATCACATTATCAACGATGAATTCTTTATCCCTACAATACCCCTTAATGCGCCAAATTGGTTTGATCGGAGAATGTGCAAAAGCATTACGTATCATCCTGGCGATTTGATAAGCCGCAACAACATTTTTGTCTGAATGATTTGTGAGGTTGGTAAAATTGCATTCCAGCGCCTCTTTGATTGTAATAGCCATTAAATATGTTGCAGTCCGTTCAAAATAATCGGCGGCAAGATCGGCTTGATTTCGAGTGAGTGCAATTTCCTCATACGAAACTTCGTGCTTACCATGTGACCACGCTGTGGGTGCATCTAGCGGTTGATTTTTTAACGAGGTCTCTAGTCGAACCATTGCGGCGAGACGGAACTGTAATTCAGAAATCTTTAATTCCAATATCGACCGTTTTTTGTCGGTCATTCTTTGCGAACGTTGACGAGTGATTCTTCGGTTATATCGCACGGAGTTATTCTCCATAAATCAGTCTATTTTCGCAAGCCATTCTATCCAAAATCCCCCCACTTTAATATCCGCACAAATTTGACAATTTGTAATGCAAAATGTCATACTGCTAGTCAGATGGTTAAAAAAGCGGAAAACCCGCGGGTTAAAGCAGTCACGATCCGCATGACTGACGATGAAGTCAAAACCCTACGAGTTCTCGCCAAGAAAGAACAGCGAAGCATTTCAAATTGTATTCGCTGGTTAGTCGAAAAAGAGGCGAGAAAAGCATAGGGAAAATTTTTTGAACATAATAATAATGCATTTTGCATTACATTTATAAAGGGGGCTGTGTGAGCCAAGCTAAAAGCAACATTCCAAAACGGGGGAATATGCGGCCTCTTTGGGGCCGACATTGGAATTATGGAAGTTTTTGGGACGATCTTTCTCGCGTGCATGCCAAGATAAAGACAGTAGCGGCTGCGTTGATCAATACCGAAGGCAAAGATTTTATCGGAGTGACCTTAGACGACGCTATTTATGAGATGACAGATTTATGTCAAAAAGCCAAAGATGAATTAGAAGGCAAGCGACTGAAAACGCAGACATGACCAAGGGGACTCGATTGCCGCGTTCCACGCGTCAACCCGAGTCCCACGACAGGACATTGACAGCACGATAAGAC
>JAKLID010000058.1 GCA_022709795.1 Patescibacteria group bacterium
TGGCTGGACCAACACCCCTGACAAAAACATCAACTTCTTTTATGCCAGAGTCCTTGGATTTTTCAATCACTTCTTTGACTACAATGCCAGCGGCGTAAGGCGTGGCTTTTTTGGCACTCTTGAAACCGCACTTGCCGGCTGACGACCAAGCGATAACGCTGCCGTTCTGATCGGTTAAAGAAACGATAGTATTGTTGTAGGTGGATTTGATATGCGCCTGGCCCTTGCCTTTCAAAAGACGCGGAATAAGCTTTTTCTTCCGAATTTTTTTGGCCGGCGCTTTGGTTTCCTGAGCAGCCGGAGTATTGGTAGTATTATTTTCCATAATTATGATTTAAGTGGCTTTAGGTCTTTTGGGCTGAGACTTTCTTGCCAGAGCCGGCGGTGCGCCTGACATTACCCCGGACAGTGCGGGAATTGGTTTTGGTTCTTTGACCGCGAGTCGGCAAACGCTTGGAATGTCTAGAACCACGATAACAATTTATTTCCTTTAATCTTTTGATATTGGCCAAGATATCCCGACGGAGCTCGCCCTCGGTTCTGACTTCAGCTTCAATTATTTTTCTCAGTTGATTGACATCCGCTTCGGCCAAATCTTTGCATTTGGTATTGGGATCGAGGCCAAGGCGCGTGATTATTTTTTTCGAGACGGTCCGGCCAATGCCAAAAATATAGGTCAGACCTATTTCTAATCTTTTTTCATTGGGTAAGTTGACACCGGCGATCCTAGCCATAATAGTACTCTAATTAGTATGCGAATAATTATCCCTGTCGTTGCTTGTGCTTGGGATTTTTGCAAATAACGCGCACTCTTTTCTTACGTCGAATAATCTGACATTCGCGGCATATTTTTTTGACAGAAGCCCTGACTTTCATAAATATTTTCAAGTTATTATAATAGCGCACTGTTGCGTGGTTGGTTCTGCTTAATCGCGAGGAAAATGTTTCTAACGCCACTGAATGCTACTGGCTACGTAACTTAACGCTAACTATGCCGATAGCGTAAAGTCGCGTTGTTAGTCGCATAAAGCCGCGGTATTAATAGCGGTAAACAATCCTGCCCTTGCCCAGGTCATAAGGAGAAACCTCGATCTTGACCTTGTCGCCGGTCAAAAGCATGATATTATTCATGCGCATCCGACCGGAAAGGTGACCCAAAATCTCCTGGCCGTTATCCAGCTTTACTTTAAAACTGGCGGCTGGCAGGAGCTCGATGATCTCACCTTCCATTTCAATAAAACCTTTGCGATTAACACCCAGTTGATTCTGACCGCTCGTTAGGTTGTTTTGATCATTATTTATCACTCGCTTATGCAAATTAATTTTGTTGGTAATGATTTATCCTTAGTAAAGTAAAACAAAATTAGCTAGCAGGAGCTACGCTAACGCACTCGACAACTAATTAGTGTTTTTGATAAACCAAATGTTGATAAAATGCCTTAAACTAAGGATTTTTAAGATACGTGTTTATTATACTAGGTTTTTAAAATATGTCAACCTTGGGGACAAGTATCTTGGTTTAATTATTTTTTGGCTAATTTTTGAGATTTTTCCCGCAGTTCACGCAAAGCATCGCTAGCTATCCATTTGGCAGAAGTTGAATCTAATTTCTGAATTTCCCGGCAAAGGGCAATAATTTTAATATTTAAGAAAAGACTTCTTTTGCCAATTTGGCGTAAGGCCCAGTTGACTGCTTTTTTCACAAAGTTGCGCGGATCAGTGGCTTCTTTTCGCAGATAAGGAAAAAATTTGAGAAAGGACTTGTCCCCTACTTGTTTATCATGAACGGCCAAGGTGGCCATCAAAACAAAGCCAGCGCGTTTGATGAATTCCTCTTTTCTCCGACTCCACTCAATAGCCTTGGCCCAAGCAAAGGGCGTTTTGTCAAAAAGATTGCTGCAGACCTGGTCGCAAATATCCCAAGAATCAAAATCTCTGACCCAGCTGTCCATTTGTTTTGTGGTGACTAATTTGTGGTCGTCAATGAGCGCGGCCAAGATTCTAGCCTCATGAATTTTGGTCGCCCAGAGTTTCAAGGCCAATGAATGATCGCAACCGATAGTTTTGGCAAGCGAGCGAATAATCGGTATACTAACGCCCAGAGTATTCTTTGAATTAATACCAAAACGAGCCATGCCAGCGACATTTTTCGGATTGGCTTGGGATTTTAATTTTTTGATAATTTGTTCAAGAGTCATGTGAATGTTGAAAAAAAATGTTAATATGATATACTAATAATAGTATATTCGCCACCTAAATAATAATAATGGCTGGCGGAAAATACCAACAAAAAAGACAAAAAAGGAGGTGAATGGCTATGTCTAGCGACGGAGATCAACCCGTAACCAGAGACTTTCTCGATGGCTGGACCGACCAAATGGAAGGCCATGCCCAATCTCCCCCCGGTATGGGTGAAAGTCTGATTAACGCCTTGACGTTTAACGTCTTGGACACGAGTCGCAGCAACGATTACTACGAAGGTGCGGCTGCAGCCAAAGAACGGCAGGAGGATGATTAGGAAAGGGAAGGGTGCCTTATGAACAAAAATAGCCAGTTGTTTTGGCTAACCAGGTCTTGTTTTAAAAATGAGACTTGGTTTTTTAATTAACAAAATAAGATGAAAATCATTTATTAAAAAACTGGCAAGGGTTTGCCTTGCCAAGTAGTAAAATTTTAGATTTTTAGAATGCGGCCCATGGCTTCGGAAAACGGCTCGGCCTCCTGTTCCAAATCCTCTTCCAGATATTGGCGGAGGAATGAACGGATATTGACGGGATTTTCCTGATCAATCGGGACAATGAGAATCGGCCGCGTTGAAGATTTAAAAACAAAGAAAATCTTTTTGGCGATTTTTGGATCATAGACCAGCCAGAAATTTTTTATTTCGCTATACTTATACTGCCTGGCACCCAGCCGAATACCCTCATGATCAATGACAAATTCTATCTGGCGCGCTGCGCTATGGTGGTTGATAAACATCACCATGGCGACCATGATGATGATCAGGGCAAAAAGCCAATTGCCAGAGAGAAGAGCATAGGCCAAGAGAATGATGCCGATAACACCGGCGGTGATATACCAGCGCCGGCTGCGGTCATATTTTTCATGTTCGGGAAAAGACCAGGAGATTGGATCCCGAAGATCATTATTTTCCTCGTTCATAGTTTTAAAGAGTTAGTTGATACGTTTATTTTACCACAAAACCACACAAAGCGCCAAGCAGGCTTTGACTTTTGGGCTGATATTAAATATAGTATTAAGTATATGAGCGATCCGCCTCCCCTCAGACGAGGGGAGGGTAGGGAGGGGTGTTGAATAGATCTGCAGAAACAAGAAATTGCATTAAGGATTTTATTGACCAGCACCTCCCCCTAACCGTTCAGTCTCCTCCGGAGACTTGAACTCAACTGAGGAGGGGCGAAAACCCTTTATGGAGAGGTCCCCGTCATCCGACGGGGCAAAGGCTTTAGTGGCCGCCCGGTCATCCGACTGGGTAAAAAAGCTAGACAGGTTGCTAACCTGTTATAGGGGTTCGCCCAATTGAAGATTGGGCGTCCGGTCGGATGACCGGATAAATCCTTACTAAGTACGCCCACAAATATGTATTACGTGTACGTTCTTTTACTCAATAATAATGATCTTTATAAAGGCAGTACGGATGATTTAAAAAGACGTTTTAAAGAGCATCAATTTGGCAAGGTGGAATCGACTAGAAATTATAGACCCTTGAAACTAATACTTTATGAAGCTTATTTATTAAAAAGCGATGCGGAAAGAAGAGAAAAATTTTTAAAAACTACTGAGGGTAGAAGATTACTGAAACAACAACTAAGAGATATATTAAACAAAGAAATAAACGGAAAATAATTTATGGAGAGGTGGCTGAGTGGCCGAAAGCGGCAGGTTGCTAACCTGTTATAGGGGTTTAAATCCCTATCGAGGGTTCGAATCCCTCCCCCTCCGCCAGTTAGGAAATGTCTTTGTTGGCTCGCCCTCTGCGAGGGCTCGCCAGCCGATTTTAAGCGCAAATTGGAATTTTTTATCTTTCAAAATGAAGTTCGAGCCGATATTTTTTAGGAATGCTCGGATTTCTTGATTGTCGCTTTGCGACAAAAGAATTTTGGCTTGGCTACTGGCTAAAATCATTTCTTTCATCGGTTCGAGCCAATTATTTCCTTTTTGTTCAAAATCTCTTATCTTTCCCAAAATGTCCTGCTTTTCGTTAAGCAGTTTTGATTTTTTCGCTTGATATTCTTCTGGTTCAATACCTTTGCCACCTATAAACAAATCAAGCA
>JAKLID010000059.1 GCA_022709795.1 Patescibacteria group bacterium
AAAGTGAGCCCGAGTAGCTACCCGACGAAAATCACCATGAGCTTGAGCAATTGTTGTAATTTACTGTGCCCGATCTGCTCGGTACATAACTTGCGACGCCAAAATATTGAACGAGTAGCCAACAATATCACGCCCGAACAAATCAAGGCCTTTGATAAAATTTTTGATAAGGCGAGTAGCATTAGCTTCATGGGTTTTATCGGCGAGTCTGTTCTCAACCCTGATTTTAAGGAAATTATTAGTTATTTAAAATTGAAGCATAAATTGATTCTGGATATTTCCACCAATGGCATGGGGCTGAACGAAGAGATACAGAATACCATGCTGAAAATAGGCTTTGACGCGATCACCTTTTCTGTACACGCGGCGACGCCAGAGACTTATAAAATACTTCAGGCCGGTGATTTTGAAACGGTTATAGACAATTTAACCTCTCTGGCAGAAAAGAAAATAGCCGGCAATTATACCAAACCGCGCATCACCGTGGTTTACGCTTTGAACAAGGCGAATATTGACGAGACAAAAATAATGATCAATTTGCTGAAAAAATTAAAAATAGATTTTCTTTATCTCTACCATTATCATGATTATAACCATTCATTGAGCGAAATAATCGTGCAAGACAGTGATGTTGACGAGGTGAATAAAAAGATAGACAAGATTTATGATTACGCCGGAGAACAAGGCGTGCTGGATATCCTACCCAAAGATCGGCCATATTGGCAAAAAGAAAAAGACCGAAAGGCCACTCCCAATGAAGCCAAAAAAACAAAAACTTGCAACTTGCCTTGGACTGGATTGCAAATGAGATCGTGCTATTCGCATCATGATTCATATTATTTGGGTTGTTGTAATGTGTTTAATCTTTTTATTCTGAATTACAAAAAACATCTTGAGAAGTACGGCCAAATCGAATTTGACAAAATATGGCAACACCCGGTGCTAAAATATTTGCGGGAAACAGTCAACGCGCCTGACGGTAAAATGAACCCTCTGTGCGCTTATTGCCAGAGCAGTCAGCGAGCGCATCTGAAAGCGACGAATAATAAAGAAAATTACCGCATCAAGCTGGAAATGATAGATAAATTTTTTCAAGAATTTTCTAAGCAATATCAAGAGGTGGCGCCGATTGAGGGTTTGGATATTCTATACACCGAGGACAAAGAATTACAAGCCATGGCCTAACCAAGCGCTACTTTAGGCCACTATTAACGCCACTTAATGCTAATTCAAGATGAAAATATCTGTGATAATGTCCGCACATAACGCAGAAAAATATTTACGAGAAGCGCTTGAGAGTATGCTCAATCAAACGCTGGCTGATTTTGAATTTATCATTATTGACGATGCCTCAACTGATGAGACTCAAAAAATAATTAAAGAATATGCAGCCAAAGACACGCGGATAAAGTTGATCAGCAATCCAATTAATTTGGGATTAACAAAATCACTGAATATCGGTCTGAATCAGGCGCAAGGCGAATATATCGCCCGGCTAGATGCCGATGACCTATCCGAGCCTGAACGGTTGCAGAAACAATATGATTTTATGGAAGCGCAACCTGAATATGCGCTGGTGGGTAGTTGGGTAAAGATCATTGACCAAGACGGACAAGAATTGGCAGAGAAAAAGCCGCCACCAGACACCAAATTGATTAAATTCAGTTTTATCTTTGGCAAACCATGCCTGTGGCACAGCTCGATATTTTTTCGAAGAGACAAAATCGCCCAAATAGGAAATTATAATGAAGAGTACAAATATTCACAGGACTTGAATCTGTATGTTCGCTTACTCAAAAAAGGAAAAATAACCAACGTGCCAGAATTTCTGACCAAACACCGCCTACATGCCGATTCAATCGGCCGGAAAAATAGCGAGGCCCAACATAATTTTTATTTAAAATCTATTTTTGAATTTGTTAATAGCAATTATGACCAGATAAGTTGGGAAGATTTGGAAATACGCGACCGGGCACGTAATCAAAAAATCAAAAGCCTAAAAGGATTAATCAGGGCCCTAAAAATTGATAAGCACATATACCGGAGTTTTTTGGCAAAAGAAAAACTAGATAGCGAACTAAAAAAACAAATGAGCCACATTTACCAGTGGAAAAGAGGCTTGATGATCAAGGGCTATTTGAAAAATAGAGTGCCGGGATTTTATAAAAGATTAAAAAGGTATTCGGGAAAATAGCCCTATGCCAAGATGCTGTGGTGTTGATTAATATTACTCCGTATTTAGGCGGGATCCCTCCCCCGCCCTTCGCGAAGGGCGGGGTCAGGATAAACTTAACAAAATTTATGCCAAGTCAATTTGATGTGCCGATTCTTCTGACTGTTTACCGGCGCGTAGATACAACCGAAAAGACACTTAATGCGATTAGAAGAGTCAAGCCGAGACAGCTCTTTGTAATTGCCGACGGTGCCAGAAACGCGGAAGAAAAAATAAAATGTGACGCAGCCAGAGCGGTCGTTGACCAGGTGGATTGGGATTGCGAAGTAAAAAAGAATTTTTCTGAAGTGAATATGAATTGCGGGCCGAGAATCGCCACTGGTTTGGAGTGGGTATTTCAGCAGGTGGACCGCGCGATAATCCTGGAAGATGATTGCTTGCCAGAGGAAAGCTTTTTTTACTATTGCCAGGAACTTTTGGAAAAATACAAGGACAACCCAAGAGTAATGCAAATCGCCGGACTGAATACCCAGCAAGGCAATAGGAAATTCAAGTGCGCTGACAGTTATTATTTTTCCCAGGTAGCACAAACCTGGGGCTGGGCCACCTGGCAGAGGGCTTTTAAGACTTATGAATTCTTTTTAGAAAGCTGGGAAGAGCTTAGAAAAACCGATAAGCTCAAAGAAATATTGCTGGATTACGCAGTCAGAGAATACTGGAGTAATTTGTTTGATAATGTAAAAAATAACAAAAAAGCGCGTGATGGCACCTGGGATGTGCAGTGGTTTTATAATGTTTTGATGCACGACGGGCTGGTCATCGCTCCGAAAAAAAATTTGATCACCAATATCGGCTTTGGCGAAGGCGCTGGCTCAACAGTCAATGTACTGGATAAAAATGCCAATATGGCGCGCTACCCCATGGAATTTCCACTGCAGCACCCGGCCAAGTTAGAATTTAATAATCGTCAAGCGGATAATTATACTTTCTGGTATATCTATGATATTAATAAGGGCCCTAAGAAAAAGGTTAAATCATTTTTGCGCCATTATTTGCCCAGAACATACAGATGGCTAAAAAGAATATTAACTTAAAAAGACCCACGAGGGTCTTTTTTTAATTATCTCCCCTCCTTAGTTGCGTTCAAGTCTCCCGGCGGGAGACTGAACGGGGAAGGGGGTGGTATTGGTAAATATATACCAATAATTTCAGCACCCCTCCCGTTCATAAGACGCACTGCGCCTTATGAACCCCCGTCGTCTGAGGGGAGGCGGAGAAAAAACATGAGGATTACTGTCTGCGCCAAAAGTTCAGCATGTCGGACACAGTTTGCTCCAGAAAATCAATCTCTATTTGCCAGTCGGTGGCGGTTTTAAATTTGTTATTGTCACCAATAATCTGGCCACCGTCGGTCGGCCTCTTGCCAGCCGGGTCTTTGACCAAAGTAATATTTTTTACTTTTGAGAGCTCTAATAGTTTGTTTAATATTTGTTCAAAGGTGATGCCACGGCTGGAGCAAATATTATAAACTTGACCAGGCTGACACTTGGCCACGGCCAGCCAATAGCCGCGGACAACGTCGCGTACATCAGTAAAATCACGCAAGGCAGCGAGATCGCGGGTTTTTATTTCTGGCGCGGTGCTACCTTTTTCTATGTCGGCAATTTTTTTGGCAAAATTGGAAACACCAAAAACCGGATCACGACCCGGGCCAGTGTGGTTAAAAGCGCGAATTCTAATGATTTTCAGACCATAGGCTTGAAAATATTGAAAGCCCATAAAGTCCTGGGCAATTTTGGAAATAGCATAGGGCGATTTGGGGCGCAACTCACTCTCTTCGCTAAAGGGCGGGAGGCCGATTTCCTGAGCTGGACCATATTCCTCAGATGAACAAGCGATCAAAATAACCGGATCAAAATTCTCATCGCGCAGTTGGCGGACGGCTTCAAATAAATTGCTCTGGCCGATGATATTGGTGTGGAGAGTCAACTCCGGATTTTCCCAAGAGGAAGCAACATAGCTCTGAGCGGCCAGATGAAAAATAATATCAGGCTTGACGGCAGCAATCAGCTCTT
>JAKLID010000006.1 GCA_022709795.1 Patescibacteria group bacterium
AATCCCCTTGATTTTCCCAGGCGCCGACATCAGTATGATAACCCCAGCCAGTTGCCACGCCTATAATGGCACCGGCATGGTGGTTACCAACCAGGGGTTATTAAGCTATTGTGAGCGAACTCTGAACATTGATGACCCCTTGGCCGAGCATTTTATCTGGGGTCGGGTGGTCAATGGCAAAATACAAACAAACAACAAAATTATAAATAAGGTGGAGAATATTCCACTTTGTAGCAACTGTTTTATGCGTTGGCACTGTCAGGGGCAGTGCCATTATGACCGACTCGCTGAAAAGGGTGACCCACTCGGTGGCCATGCGCATGGTTGTCAAATTGTGCGCCTAATCGGGTGGCACCTGCTGAACAAAAATAAAAGGTGAAAGGAGGTGTATAAATCAATGCTGAAGAAGCTCGTGGTTGTTATGATTCAGAAAGCTGTGCAGTTTTTTGCGCAGGTCGCGACTATAAAAGTCGATCGGCGCGCAAGCTGCTGTCTTTACCCTTACTCTCCAGTTGCGAATCCACTTTAAACGTGGTAGGCGCATTGTGAGCGTGACGCTCCATTGTTATCTAAAGGCAATGGAGCGTTTTTTTATTTCCCCCTTTTTTCTCCTCATGATATAATTATTCACATGAGAATTCCATCTCAGTGTTGGTTCAACCCTCTGGGTTGAACCAGGGATTTATCCAATAGTCGCTAGCTCATTTTTTTGATGGCCACACTATGCCCTCCATTAGAATAATAAAAGACCAAAAGGATCAGCTTTATTTCATTACTTTCAGCGTCAAGAATCTTTATTATATCTTTGATCGCCATGGTCGCTTTGAAATCTTGGAAAACGCTTTTGTCTATTGCCAAAAGCACAAGGGGCTAAAGATTTACGCTTTTGTTTTTATGCTCAATCACTTGCATTTTATTGGCCAGGCGCCGGATATGATCGTAGTCGTTAATAGTTTGAAAAGTTATTTATCCCACGAGCTACAGAAAAATATTATTGCCACCGAGCCGGAGGTCATAAATTTGTTTAAAGAAAAAGACAGTTATCATTTCTGGCAAGATAATAATTATCCGGAATTAATAACCAGTGAAGATTTTTTAGAGCAAAAATTTAATTATATTCATTACAATCCAGTTAGGAAAGAATACGTTTATCATCCGGAAGATTGGCGTTGGTCATCGGCCAGTAAAATACCAACGAAAATAGCAATATCAAATTTTTAGGTTCAACCCAGAGGGTTGAACCAACGGCCATATGAAAATTCCCCCGTTGATAAAAAAAATTGAATCCGCTGGTCTCCTCGGTCGCGGCTGTGGCACTTTCTCGGTCGCCAAAAAATGGCAGGCGGTTTTGTCAGCCAAGTCTAAAGAAAAATATGTGGTCGCCAATTGCTCCGAATCCGAGCCGGGGATTTTTAAAGATGAGTTTATTTTAGACCGCTATCCGGAAAAGGTGGTTGACGGCATGCTCCTCGCCATGCAGACTGTCGGTGCCAAGCAGGGGATTATTTATCTCAATCCCGCCTATTACCGCAAATACAAAAATAAACTCCTGCTCTTGATCGGCCGCTCTCCTATCGAATTATTTGCCAAACCTCATATTGACTATATCGGCGGTGAGGAAACAGCCGCTCTGAATCTGATGGAAGGCAAGCGCGAAGAAGCGCGGCTCCGTCCGCCATATATTACCGCTGTTGGTTTTCATGGTCACCCCACGCTAGTCAATAATTGCGAGACTTTCTACCAGATTTCTTTGCTTAATGAAAATAAATATCATGGTGAACGTTTTTTCTGTATCTCTGGCGACGGTTTTCCCCGAAATATCTATTCTTTCCCTGAAACCCTGACTGTCAAACAAGCCCTCCTGAAAAGCGGCCACTATCCCCGATTCCCTTTCTTTATTCAATTGGGTGGGGCCATGGCCGGTACTTGCCTGCGGGAGAACCAATTAGATATTCCCCTTCATCATTACTCTGGGCTGATCATTCACCGCTTGGACACGGATGAAAAGAAATTAATTGAATATTGGTTATCTTTTTTTGCTCGTGAATCTTGTGGCAAATGCGTGCCCTGTCGCGAAGGGTCATTTCGTCTTTGGGAAATGTTCAAAACCGGTAGTCTTGGCACGGAAAAATTTTGGGATATTATCAATACCATGCAAAATACCACCATCTGTTCGCTCGGTAAAATGGCCACCACGGCGATATCGAGCTATTTGATTAATATAAAGAAGGTTAAAATAAAGAGCTAGTTTGGGTTCTGTCCCCTCCTCAGTCGAGTTCGAGTCTCCCGGTGAGAGACTTGAACGGGTAAGGGGTGGTGTTGGTAAATATTTCAACACCGCTCCCGCTACAAAGATAATCAATCTTTATAGCTCCCCTCGACTGAGGGGAGGCCGAGGGTACCCTCGCATATCTTTTAATTTTAAATCCAATGTCCCAACCAACCATAATTATCAATAATAAAAAATACCCCTTCACCCCCGGTGAAAAAATTTTAGACGTGTGCCAGAAAAATAAAATTTCTATCCCCACCCTCTGCAAACATCCGGATCTGGATGTCCAGGGTCGTTGTCGGATTTGTTTAGTAGAAGTAAAAGATAAAGGATTAGTCACCTCTTGTTCCACTCCGGCTGAGTCTGGTTTGATTGTCAAAACCAATACTGACGCGGTCAAACGCGCCAGAAAAACAAATCTGGAATTGATTTACGCCGAGCATATCGAAAAATGCGGCGGTTGTATTCAGGAGCACAATTGCGCCTTGAAAAATTTCGCCAACCAGTATGGTTTGAGCCTGACCAGTTTCCAAGACCGTAAGGGCAAAAGTCCTGTCTGGCGGATCGGCGTTCTCAATCCCCAGGTCATTAAGACCCAGCAAAAAAAAATGTCCAAACACTTTCCCCGCGCCAAAGAACTGCGTTTTCGCCAGGAACAAATCGCGCTCATGGGTTCTGGTTATCTAGAATTTGACACCAGCAAGTGCATTGATTGTGGTATCTGTACTGATGTCTGTAAAAACAAGCAGACCGTCGATTTTTATGAGACTATCGGTAAGGGTTTCGAAACCCAGACCAAACCGACTGATGACGAGGCCAAAGATTGTGTCAACTGTGGCCAATGTGTAGTTCATTGCCCGGTCGGTGCCATTCAGGGCGTACCCCACTGGCAGCAGGTCGAAGAATTATTGAAAAATAAAAAAAAGCACGGCAAATTGATCGTCGGCCAGATAGCGCCTTCTATACGGGTCAGTATTGGTGAAGAATTCGGTTTACCTTATGGTCGAGTTGTCACCGGACGATTGGCGGCCAGTTTGCGCAAACTGGGTTTTAATGCCGCTTTTGATGTCACGGTCGGCGCTGATTTCACTACCTATGAGGAGGCCCGTGAATTAATTCACTGGTTAGAATCGGGCAAACCGCGCCCCATGATCACTTCCTGTTGTCCAGGTTGGGTTCGTTTCGCTGAATTTTATTTCCCCGAATTTGTCTCTCATCTGACTAGTACCCGTTCCCCGGAAATTATCTCCGGCATTTTGGCCAAGACCTATTGGGCCAAGCTGAAAAAAGTCAAACCCGAAGATGTGATCGTTGTTTCCGTCATGCCCTGCACCGCCAAGAAAAATGAAATAAGTCTGGAACGCCATCGCTTATCAAACGGTTACCCGCGGTGGATTATGTCCTGACCACGCGTGAGTACGCTTATCTTTTGAAACGTCACCAGATTGATCTCAAAACCATCGAGCCGATCGCTATGAATAGTCCCTTGGGCACCTCCTCCGGCGCCGCGGCGATTTATGGTGCTTCGGGCGGCGTGATGGAGTCAGCCCTCCGCACTGCTGAATATTTTTTAAGTTTAAAAAAGAAAGGTGCTGATTTGGATAAAATAATTCTTGGCAATAAAGATCAATGTCAAAATATTCAAACCAAGCTCAATAATAAGCGCCTTGAATTCAAAGCCGTGCGCGGTATGAACGGCCTCAAAGAAGCCACAGTCAAATTGGCTGGTGTTAAATTAAAAGTCGCCGTGGTCAATGGTCTTGGCAACGCCCGCAAATTATTAGAGTCAATCCAGAACAAAAAAGTCCATTACGATTATGTGGAAATAATGGCTTGCCCTGGTGGCTGTATCGGCGGCGGCGGCCAGCCAGTGCCCACGACCGCGGCCATCCGGCAAAAACGCGCGGCCGCGCTTTATACCGTGGACCAGAAATTACCCATTCATGTGGCCCATGCCAATGGTGACTTACTCAGAACCTATTGTGAATTTTTTCAAGGCGACAAGCAGTTGATTGAAGAATTATTGCACTGTCATTATCAGATTGGGGAAAGAAGAGGTTATCGGGGAAAAGGAAGATAATCGTCCAGCCAAAAGTGGTGGACGCAAGCATTGTCAAGGACAGCCAATCGTCAGAGAAGGCAATCATTTTCTTGATTGCCTTTATTATTTTTATTCTTCATAGTTAAATTGTGTCCAAAAATCTGGCCTCTTTATCAGGAATTTGTCACCCTTCGAGCCCAAAAGATTTTTTAGTTTTATCGCTTACTTCGTAAAGAAATATATAATAAAATAGCTGGTGGAGCTATTACCAAACAATATCTAATACATCGATTTGACAAATTTAAAGTCATCTGCTACTATTTCCTCAGTAATCAATCTTACCACAGACAGCAGGCGCCAGCCCGATTGGCGGATAAGTCCTGCCGAGGTAAATATTTTGGCCCAAAGATTCACTCTTGGCCTGTATTTTACCCTGTGGCAAAACCACAGTTTTTTATTTATAAATAAAAAAATATGCCAAAATCAAGACAACAAAAAGCAGCGGTCTTGGCCGATATTACTGACAATCTCAAAAAGGCCAAAGGTGCGGTCCTCGCCGTTTTTTCCGGGCTCAAAGTTCAATCCGATCGCGCTTTTCGGAATCAGCTTTATCAAGAAGGGATTGAATATTCCGTTGTCAAAAAGACTTTGCTCAAAAAAGCTTTTTCCGAATTAAAATATCCGCCCGAGAGCGTGGACAGTTTTAAGGGCAATATTTCTATCGCCACATCCAGCCAAGACGAAGTAGCTCCAGCCAAAGCCTTAGACGCTTTTATCAAAGATAACCAGACAGTGACTTTTATCGGTGGCATCCTGGAAAACAAATGGATTTCTGCTGATAAGGTCAAAGAATTGGCCAAGCTGCCTAGCCGCGAAATGCTCATTGCCAAAACAGTGGGCACCATCAAAGCTCCAATTTCTAGTTTTGTGAATGTCTTGTCTGGCAATTTGAGAGGTTTAGTCAATGTTTTGAAAGCAGTGCAGGAGAAGAAATAATTATCACAAATTACAAGCTCCAAGAAACAATTTCCAAATAAACTTCAAATTCCAAACCCCAAACGCCGATTATCTTTTAGGATTTGAATATTGAGATTTGAGATTTATTTGGAAATTGCCTGCCCGCAATGCTTCACATAGCGATGCGGGCGGGGAAATTGGGATTTGGAAATTTAAAATGTTTTTTATCAATTAATTAAATTAATTAACTCAACCTATGGAATTATTCCAGGTCGGGTTAAAAAAAAGGAATATATGTCTGACGAACAAAAAACCGCTGTTGAAGTGCCTGAGAAATTCAAATCAATAGTGGAGACCATTGAAAAAATGTCCGTCCTAGATTTATCAGAGCTCGTGAAAATCTTGGAAGACAAGTTCGGCGTTTCTGCCGCTGCCCCAGTCATGATGGGTGCGATGCCGGCTGCTGGTGCCGCTGCTCCAGCCGAGGAAAAAAGCGAGTTTGACGTTGAGCTGACCGCCACTGGTGAAAATAAGATCGGCGTCATCAAGGTCCTGCGTGAAGTGACTGCCAAGGGTTTGAAAGAAGCCAAGGATATGACCGAAGCTGGTCCAGTCATTGTCAAGGCTGGTGCCAAGAAAGAAGAAGCCGAAGAGATCAAGAAAAAATTGGAAGAAGCCGGCGCCAAAGTCACTTTGAAGTAATTTTTGTTAATTTAAAAACCGCCCCGAGTTCACCTCGGGGCGGTGTTTGTTTTGTCCCTCCCTCTTTACCAAGGAGGGGGATGGGGGGTGGTATTCTACAACCCCAGTTTATACAGCCCACTTTTAGTCAGGATATACAATTCTTTTTCCCCCACGCCCGGCACAATAGCCGCTATCTTGTCCAAATTATCGCCAAGTATCTGGCGTAATACCTTACCCTGCTTATTGGTGATGGTGATTCTGTTTTTTTCTTGATCTAGTAGATAAAGGTTATTCAGCCCGTCAGCGGTATAAATCCTAGTTTCCTTGCTGATGGGCTCATACAATCCAGCGAGGGTGAATTTTTCTTTTTTGCCCATAAACAAGCGGCTGATTTCTCCATTCACCGCCGCGAGCCAGATATTGCCGTCAACCGCGATGGAGTTATTGCCGAGGATATTCGTCTCCTGTTTCAACCAGGCCGTTGGTTTGTCATAACCGTTATTATAAGCGTAGCTGTAAATATTTTTTTCGCCGAGCAGGTACAACTTTTTATTATAAATCGCGGTACCAATCGCTCGTTCGCCCTCGGGCAGCGCCAGAGTTTTTTTCTGAGGGACGAAATTTCCTTTGTCCGCGAAGAATATTTCTGCCCCGTTGCCATAAAATATTATTTGATTATTGTCGAAAATCAATACCTGATTCACTGTCCCGTCTATCCCTGTTGCTTGGCTTACTGCCCCGTCTTTGGTGCTGATTTTATATAGACTCTTATCGGCGGCGAAATATAAGGTGTTATCCAAAAGCGCCAGATTGCTGGTCGGTGCGACATTTTCGGGCAGTTTAGCAAAATATCCTTCCTGGTTTATTTTTTCCAGTTTATAAACCTTATTTTTCATATCCTCAGCTTGCTTGACCAGTTCCTCATAGGTTGATTTGTTTTTTCCTTCCTTGTCCTCAAATTGAGCCAGAAGCTCGCTGGCCTCACCCAGGAGTTGCTGCGCTTTGCTTTCATCTTTATAAATCAAAGCCGCTTCCACGGAGTTCATTTTATCTTTAATAAGATTTACCGCGGTTTCTATTTTTTTGGCTTCGGCGCTTTGTTCTTTTTTGTTACTGATAATCCTCAAGCTTCCGACGAAAAGCAGGGCCACGATCACGATGAAGACCAAGAGGCGATATTCCTTGAAACCAAATCTTTTCAACCAGTTGGTGGGACTTTTGAACTGGCCACCTCCAAAACCGAGCCGGTTCTCCAAGGCGGTTTTTTCTTCTTTTGCCCCACTCACCGCCGATGTTTCTTTGGGACTTTTTATCTTGTCTATTATTTTTGTCGTGATTAATTCCTTGGATTTTTTGGCACCCTCGTTGGCCGAGCTTTTTATTTTATCAAAGGTTTTTTTGGTGAGTACCAGCAGTGATTTTTTATCGCTTTGTTTTAGCCCACCCTCTGTCTCCATGCTCCTGAGGATATTGATCCGGGCAGGCTCCAGCATTTCTTTTTCCTTATTATAACCCATGAATTTGATGACTATTGTGCTGAAATCAGCCGCCACTTTGTAGTCCAAAAGCGCGTTTTTCAAAAAAGCGCACGCTTGGGTCGGAGCGAGCGTGGTGATGGTTTTCTTTATTTTTTCCTCTGAAAAATAATCAAAAATAGTCGCATTGGACAGCATCAGGACATCCCCGTCTTCTAGTTGTCCAGAAATGATTTGGCTCATGATCTTTTTGGGCGTCACCGCTTTTTTGCTTTCCGCGTCTGAGCCAGAGATGTCGTGAATTTTGCCTGTCCTGACGAGCCAGGCCTTCATATTATTGTAATTACTCAGTGCCAGCCGGTTATCCTGGATGGCCATGACAATGATACTGATTTTTTCCTTCAGCCACTGCCAATTTTTCTGACTGATGTCCACGATATTCTCATTGAAATATTGGCAGGTCGTCTCCAGAGCCGCTTCCGCGTTTTTAGTCGGCGAGTGATAATAATATTCACCGAGCTCCTGGACCACCCGATTGAGAATCGCCGGCACCTTTTTCTCTTTGGACTTTATTTCCGCGATGATAAATAATTGTCCCAGCCCGCTCTCCACCGACACCTCGCCAGGCGCGATATAGACATGCGATTGCCCGCCGGCCTTGGGATTTTTTATCGTCAGTTTGTCTGTTTTTATTTGATAGTTCATATACAACAAGTTATCTAAATTTATTTATTTTTAAATATTTTTCCATCGGGCTGGGTATCAGCGCAATAATATTGTCTGAAAAATTTGGATGATGATTATCCGCGTGACTCTCATCTTTAGTATAGCAATTTTTTGATTTTACAACAAACCCAGGATATATTATAATAATAACATCTTTCGACGCTTATTTTAAGGCGGTTTTTCCTCTTTTATGCTAGAAAAACTCTTCGGTTCCAAAACTAGAGTCAAGCTCCTCAGCCTGTTTTTTGACAATCCTGACAGTTGTTTTTATGTGCGCGGCATCAGCCGTGACCTCAAGGAAAATATCAATTCCATTCGTCGGGAAATCATCAATCTAGAAGAGATGGAGCTCATTTCCGCTGTGCCCCTGGAGACCTTGGATATTCCCGAGCTGGAATTGGCCAAAGAGACCCAGGAAAAAAGAAAGTATTATCAGGTCAATAAAGATCACATCCTTTACAACGAGCTTCTGAATCTGATCATGCGCTCCCGTATTCTCGCTGACCGGGCCATTCTGGAAAAATTAAAAGCCGAAAAGGGCGTCAAGCTCCTGATCTTGACTGGTCTTTTTGTTGGCAATCCCAGGGCCAGGACTGACATCCTCATTATGGGCAATGTGGACAAAAATAAAATCAAGCGCCTGATGAGCAGCATGGAACGTGAATTTGAGCACCCTCTGCGCTATTCCATCATGAGTCAGCGCGAGTTTGATTATCGCAATTCCATGACTGACAAATTCCTTTTTGAAATCATGGAAAGCAAGAAGATTGTGGTGTTGGATAAGAGGAAGTAAATAAGCAAACACCAAATTCCAAATCAGCCGTTTAGCGGACAAAGCGCAGGATTAATTCACCTAAGTTCTAATTCCTAATTCACTAATAAAATTCTCTAATGCCTAATTTTTAAATAAAACTCTGTCCGATGGCTTTTTTGGATATTTCTCATTAGACATTTTATTATCACCCTTCGGGTGATCCGCCTTCTGGCTAAGAAAATTATTCACGAAGTAAATTGGCGGAGAAATTAGAAATTAGGTGAATTAGGAATTATTGCCGTTCTCTCAATTTTTTTATTTCCTTATTTCTTAGTTTCTAAACTTTTTACCAAGCGCTTCTAAAAATAGCGCTTTTATTCTCACTATGGCCGTTATTAATCTCACCCAAGCTATTGCCCAGTCTGGCCTTTGCTCTCGCCGTAAAGCCGAAGAATTTATTCGACTTGGTCAAGTGGAAGTTAATGGTCAATTAGCCTCGCTCGGCCTAAAAGTTGACTCGCTTAAAGATAAAATAAAGGTAGCTGGCCATTCGCTCGCCTCCCCCGATAAAAAAGTTTATTATGTAGTCAATAAACCCATTGGCTACACCTGCACATCAAGTGACCGTCATGCGGCTAAAAAAATTACCGACTTAGTTCCGCATGTCCCCAAAGTTTGGCCAGTTGGCCGTCTGGACAAAGACAGCCGCGGCCTGATTATTTTGACCAATGATGGTGATTTGACTTACCAGTTGACCCATCCAAAATTTGAACACGTCAAAGAATATTTAGTTATTTTAGATAAACCTATTACCCCGGAATTATTGTTAAAACTAAAGCAAGGTGTTAAATTGGAAGAAGGAGTGGCCAAGGCCGACAGCCTGAAAAAAGTTAGCCCTACCAAACTATCTATTGTTATCCACCAAGGTTGGAACCGCCAGATCCGTCGCATGCTCGGCGCTTGCGGCTATCGAGCGGTGGATTTGGTTAGAATTAGGATCGGGAAGATAAAGTTGGAGGAGTTGAGGGAAGGGGAATATAAAGAGACAAAAATTTCTAATTTCTAATTACTAATTTCTAATAAAATTTCTAATTCTTAATGTCAAATATTTCTAAAATTGGGCATTGAGCATTTTATTAGGCATTAGAAATTAGGTTAATTAGGCATTAAAAAACTAATAATTTTTCACGACCATGAAGATTAAAATAAAAAAATTAAATCCTCTCGCTATTCTACCAAAGTATGCTCATCCCGGTGATGTCGGTCTGGATTTGTTTTCTTTGGAAGATTACGATTTGAAGCCGGGCGAACGTCGGGTATTTGATTTGGGTTTTGCCGCTGAATTCGAAACTGGCTACGCCGCTATTGTCAAAGATAAAAGTGGTTTGCCCAAAAAGGCTGGTCTGCACACCATGGGCGGAGTTTTTGATGCCGGCTACCGCGGCGAATATAATGTTCAATTAATTAACCTCGGTCAGGAAATTTACTCCATCAAAAAAGGCGACAAGCTCGCCCAATTAGTTATCTTCCCCGTAGTTATTGCCGACCTGGAAGAAACCGATGAATTATCTGACTCGGCCAGGGGAGAGGGGAGATTTGGATCAACGGGAAGATGAAAATAATTAAAAATGCAAATATCAAAAATAAAAATGACAGTTTAAAATGTAAAATTGGCAATTTTAAAATTATATAATTTTAAATTTTGATTTGTCATTTTGCCTTTTGATTTTTAAATTTTTCATTTATGAAGGCTTATCTCGACATCGTCCAAAAAATATTAGATCATGGTGTAATAAAACATACTCGTCAGGGTGTCGATGCCTATGTTATTGCCGGTTATATGTTTGAGCATGACATGGCTAAGGGTTTTCCTCTTTTAACAACCAAAAAGGTTCCATACCGGTTAGTGACTTCAGAATTAGAATTTTTTATTAAAGGCCTTACAGACAAACAATGGCTTTTAGATCGAAACAATCATATTTGGGATGAATGGGCTAACCCAGAAAAAGCTCCTTACGGCCACAATGATGAAGCTAAAAAAAAGATGCTCGAAGAAAGAGACCTAGGACCGGTTTATGGTTTCCAGTGGCGTCACTTCAACGCACCATACAGTAACTATGATAGTGACTACTCTGGTAGTGGCTTTGACCAACTTAAAAAGGTTGTCGAAACTCTAAAAACGAACCCTAATGATCGCCGGATGATAGTATCTGCCTGGAACCCGCTACAAATGCGTCAGATGGCCTTGCCCCCGTGCCACTTTCTATTTGAAGTAACAGTTATTGGCGATAAACTGAATCTTTTATGGAGTCAACGGTCAGTTGATACCATGCTTGGTTTGCCGTTTAATATTGCTAGTTATGCCACCCTGCTTCATTTATTAGCAAAGGAAACTGGTTTTCAAGAAGGGAAACTTATTGGTTTTCTTGGTGACGTTCATCTTTTCATAAATCACATCGACGGCGCGCGTGAACAATTATCCCGCGATCCGAATAAATATCCCTTGCCTACCATTAAAACCAACAATTTCCAATCCATTTTTGACTGGCAATACACCGACACAGAAGTCATCGGCTACGAAAGTTATCCTGGGATAAAATTTGATATTGCAGTGTAACAAACAATAACCAAGAAACAAGATACAATTTCCAAATAAGCACCAAGCTCCAAATCCAAAGCGCAAAATAAATTCCCAATTACAGTTTTTAATCACTCCTTATTCTGTTTTTTTATTTTTTTGTCTGGATTCCCGCCTGCGCCCGTCCGCCATCGCTAGCCGTTCAGGCGTTGCGGGCGGGTGGGAATGACAGTAGACACGTTCTCTAGGGCACGCCCCCTTTAACTGTCATCCTCGGGCGAGTCGCTACTGCGACGAGACCCGGGGATCCAGGTTAATTAGAAATTATTTAACAAAATAAATTTTTACACGCATGAAAACTATATTAATGATGGCGATTACGGCCGATGGCAAAATCGCCAAACATGCCACCCAGCTGGCTGACTGGACTTCCAAAGCCGACAAAAAAATATTTGTCGAGGAAACCAAAAGCGCCGGCGTGATTATCATGGGCAAAACCACTTACGAGACCATTGGCCGGCCTTTGCCCGGGCGGTTAAATGTGGTTTTAGACCAAACCCCAGATACCAGCAAAAACATTCCTGGCTCTTTGGAATATACCAACTTGCCGCCTAAAAGTATTCTCGCTGATTTGGCCAAGCGCGGTTTTAAAACCGCGATTCTCGGCGGCGGCGCTACCATCAATGGTTTATTTCTCAAAGCCAATCTGATTGGCGAAATCTGGTTGACTATTGAACCAAAGATCTTTGGCGAAGGCCTCTCGCTTTTCAAAGACGCTGATGTCAATTTGGAATTGGAATTAATAGAAGTTAGAAATCTGGACAAAAATGTGATTCAGGTGAGGTATAAGGTGGTTAAATAATTTCCAAATCACAATTTCCAATTTCCAAATAAATTCCAAATTCCAAACCCCAATAAGGTTCAACCCTCTGGGTTGAACCAAAGATTTGGAAGGAGGGGACGCTTCATTTTTTAGCCAATAGACATTTTCTATGCAAAAAATATTCATTCCTAACCGTAAAAACCAGAAAATCGCCGTCATTATTGACCAATCAGAAAATCCCAAGGGCCTGGCTTTTGTTATGCACGGGCTTGGTGGGTTTAAAGAACAGCCGCACATAGCAACTTTCGCCCAAAGTTTCCAAGATGCTGGTTATACTGCTGTCAGATTTGATACCACCAATACCTTTGGTGAAAGTGATGGAAGCTATGAAGACGCAACCACAACAAATTATTATGAAGATTTAGAAGACGTGATTGGGTGGGCGAAGACACAAACATTTTATCAGGAACCTTTTTTCTTGACCGGCCACAGTTTAGGCGGAATTTGTGTTGCTCTTTATGCCGAAAAATATCCTGAAAAAATAAAAGGTTTAGCTCCAATATCAACCGTGGTATCTGGCAAACTCAGTTATGAATCGCCAAAGTATAAAAAAATAGCAAAAGAATGGGAAAGAACAGGCTGGCGTGTCACCGAAAGCTCGTCACAGCCAGGGCTGATTAAAAGACTAAAGTGGTCACATACGGCTGATCGGTTAAAATATGATTTATTGCCAGAAGCAAATAAATTAATGATACCGGTTCTAATGATTGTTGGTGACCAAGATGACAGCACCCTGTTAGAACACCAAAAAATACTTTACGATATCTTAAACTGCCCCAAAGAATTGCATATTATCAAAGGCGCGCCGCATACTTTTAAAGACCCTAATCATCTCAAGGAACTAAAAGAAATTTTTGATCAGTGGATAAAAAAAATTTAAATATTAAATTTATGGCACACGCTGGAATCGTTCTAATAAACAAAAGAGGAGAAGTTTTGATGCAACACAGGGACAATGTCTCTGGCATAATCAATCCAGACTATTGGGCATATATTGCAGGCCAGAGGGAAGAAGAGAATGAGAACTATGAACAAACAGCCAGGAGGGAACTCCAAGAAGAAACTGGTTATATTGTTGATAAATTATATCCGCTTCTCGAAGAAGACTATAAAAGAACAGACGGAATAAAGACCAGGCGCCATATATTTTGGGCCGTATATGATGGAACCCAAAAGATTAATTGTTTTGAAGGACAAGAGATGGTCTTTCTCAAATTAGAGGAGTTAGAAAATAAAAAAATTTTACCCGACCATAAAAGAATATGTCATTTGGCGGTCCTGGAAGCAAAGAAAAAAGGATTAATATAATAGTCAAAAATAAGAATTTTTTTATTTGTATATTTGTATTGATTTGTCCGCCAATTTACTGCAAGTAAATTTCACATCAGGTGATGGCGGATCACCCGCAGGGTGATAAATTTGTATTAACTATGAAGATCGCTCACCTAGTCTGTAAATTCCCTCCTTACCGCGCTGGCATGGGCGCTGTCGCTTTTGAGGAGGTTAAACGTCTCTCGGCCATGGGTCATGAAGTGACGGTTTTTACATTACCACCTTCTGCCTCCGTAGGAACGCGCCACGGCGCGTTCAATCAAGATAGCACGCGCCTACCTGACCAATCAAATAATTTTAAAATAATATATCTCAAAGCCTTTCCTCGTTTCGGCAACGGCGGTTTTTGTCCGTCGATTATTGAAAAACTAAAAGGTTTTGATTTGGTCCAACTGCATTATCCATTTTTTGGCGCGCAGGAAGTTTTGTGGTTGGGTAAAAAACTAGGTTTGATCAAAGCCGAGCTGGTTATTTTTTACCACATGGATGCTAGTTTCCAAAATTGGCTACTCAAAATTTTGAGTTTTAAGTCTTGGCTGATCCGCCGCAGTTTATTTCAGTCGGCCAAATATATTGCTTGTGCCTCGCTCGATTACGTTGCCGACTCAAAGATAAAAAATATTTATCAGAAACACAAAGAAAAATTCGTGGAGATTCCTTTTGGCGTCAGCCATTCACCAGACCATATCAGCCGGTCGCGCTTGGAAGAAATTAAACAACAAATAAATTGGCAACCCAATGTGAAAAATATTCTATTCGTCGGTAATTTGGATCGTGCCCATTATTTTAAGGGCGTTGATATTTTATTGCCAGCCTTCGCACGAATTGTAGGAACGCGCCGCGGCGCGTTCGATCCCGACCACGACAGCACGCGCCACGGCGCGTTCCCACCCAATACAAAATTATTAATTGTCGGCGAGGGCGATCTCCGTCCCAGTTATGAATCGCTGGCCAAGGAATTAAACATCGCCGACCGCGTCACTTTCACCGGCCGGGTTTCCGATAATGATTTGTCGTGCTACTATTATCTTTCTGATGTTGTTGTCTTGCCGTCAGTCACCAAAGCCGAAGCTTTTGGGCTAGTCTTGGCCGAAGCCGAGAGTTTTGGCAAACCAGTTATTGGTTCCGATTTACCCGGCGTCAGAAGCGTAGTTGGCGAGGCTGGGCTATTGGTTAAACCCGGCGATGCCGATGATCTGGCTGAAAAAATAAAAATAATTTTAACTGATGGAAATCTGCGCCAAAAATTTTCCGTGGCTGGTCTGAATCAAGTGAAAGAAAAGTATAATTGGGATAGACATGCGCAGAAATTAAATGAAATTTATGGCTCATAAATTACTGGCAAAAAAATTCATAGAAGAATCAGATACACAAGAATTATGGCCGCCACTTTATAATTCATCTATTTTTGTACAAGCATCTGGTTGGAACAGCTATAAATATTTTAAAAAATATTATTATGATAATACTCCATTCCCACTCCTCCTAGTCATCGATGGGAATGAAAGCATTATGTACTTGCCAATAACTCAAAGCCGTATTAAATCAAAAGAATTATTTCGACTTTATTGGGATAACCCTAGGATTTTACAATTGCGGTTAGTAGAATTTAACAAACTGGCAAAAAGAATTGATAATATTTATTTTCACCTATCTTATGATTATATCAGTAAGGCAAAAATATCAAAATTGCTCGCCATTGTTAAAGAGCTTATTATTCTGACTGGCAACATGTCAGCTCTGCCATTTTTTACATTGAACCTAGATGCCAACATCTGCCGTGATGTCCTTGAAGAAAAACACGACAGTGATTTACTAAAAATATGGGCCGATTGCACCTTCGCCAATTTTTATTCTTTTGAAAAAAGGAGAGAATATTTTTATTTTAATACTTATTTAAAAGAAACAACATATGAAACAGTTGTCGAAAAATGCCAATATCTTTTTGCCAATTACAATAAAGTATATAATCTAAAAGAGGTAGAAGAAACTTTTAACTCCCACTATAGTACTGACCGCCATCAAATTAAAAAATTAGTTGAATCCATAAGAAAAGAAGAAACAAGTAGAAATAACAAATTTAATAAATGGTATCAGTCGCTATCCTTTAAAGAAAGAAAGTTAGCTAAATTTATCCAGATATCTTTGTACTTGAGGGACTTCAGGAAGGATTATTTTGCTAAAATGATCACCACTAGTTATAGAATAGCCGAGCGGATGTTTGATCAAGCGGGAATACCCCATGATCTAATTTTACTCTATGGAGTAGATGAGCTTACAAGAGGGCAAAAAGCGTTGCAAAAATCAGCCCATCTTATTAGAGAGAGGAAAAACGGATATTGTACCTTGGTACATTATGATGGCCGTAGAGAAGAAAGTTATAGCGCTGCGGAGAATAAAAAATTTATTACTAATTGTTACAATAAGCAACAAAAACAAACTGGGGATACTTCACAAAAATTATTAATGGTCAGACTGGTTCTCAGGGTAAAACCAGGGGTTTTGTTCGAGTCATAAAAAATTTGAACAAACAATCAAGCCAATTCCAGCCGGAAGAGATTTTAGTCACTGGCATGACCAGGCCGGAGTTTATTTTTCTTATCAAAAAAGCATCAGCCATAGTCACGGACGAGGGCGGAGTTACTTGCCACGCAGCTGTTGTTTCTAGAGAATTGCATAAGCCCTGCGTCATCGGCACCAAAATTGCCACCCAAGTTTTACACGATGGCGATTTAGTCGAAGTTGACGCGAACCAAGGGGTAGTTAAAATATTAAAAAGAAAATAATTTTTATGGAAGAATTTGAAGCTATTTTCACCGATATTAATCTTGATGGAATTAGAAATAAATTAAAAACGCTCGGTGCGCGAAAGATTTTTGAGAAAACTTATCGCCGTCTCAATTTTGAATATCCTGACTGGCGGTTAGATAAAGATCATTCTTGGATTCGCCTGCGCGACGAAGGCGACAAGATTACCCTGGCTTTCAAAAAGCGTCTTGGCCCGGGTGAAGGCGATAATGGCAATGACCTTGGCATGAGAGAGATTGAGTTTGAGGTGAGTGATTATAATAAAACCCGTGATTTTTTCTTGGCCATTGGTTTGGTACACAAATTGGAAGTGGAAAATCGTCGCGAGCGCTGGCTATTTAAAGACATTCAATTTGATATTGATACCTATCCGCTTATCCCGACTTATTTGGAAATAGAATCCTCATCTTGGGCTAAAGTCAAAGAGGGGAGTGAACTCTTGGACCTGGATTATAATCAGAAAAGAATTTGTTCAGCTACGCAAATTGCCAAAGATTATGGGATCATCACACAGGACTATTCAATTTTTACTTTTGATCGTCAAATTAAACATCAAACCAGAATATGATTAACAACAAAAAAATCGGCCTCGCTCTTGGTTCTGGTGGCGCGCGCGGACTGGCCCACATTGGCGTGATCAAGGTTCTGGAAGCCAATAATATTCCTATTGATTTTATCGCCGGCGCGAGCATTGGTGCCCTGATTGGTAGCGCCTACGCCACTCACCAGGATATTAAATTAATAGAAAAAACTTTTTTGGAAATTGAATGGAAAAAAATTCTTCACTTGAGTAGCGACCTATCTATTTTTTCCGGGGGACTAGTGGGCGGCGACAGAGTGAAATATTTTATGGAATCAGAATTGCGCTGTGCCAAAGAATTTTCCAAACTGAAAATTCCTTTCGCCGCCGTGGCTACTGACATGTCCACTGGCGAAGATGTCTTTTTGACTACCGGCAATTTGATTGAAGCCGTGCGCGCCAGTATTTCTTTACCCGGCTTTTTCAAGCCAGTCGAAATTGCTGGCCGCCATCTGATCGATGGTGGCGCTGTTGACCCAGTGCCGGTTGACTTGGCCAAAAAAATAGGCGCCAAATTCGTGATCGCCGTAAATTTAGAAGAGCGTGGTTGCAGTTATTTACACGCCGAGAAGGGCAGTAAGAATTTATACAACAACGTTTATAGCGCCGCGCGCATTATGCAAAAAAGGCTGGCCACTTACAGCTCCGCCGCTGCTGATATTCTTCTCAGTCCCGAAGTTGGTCGTTATGCTTGGACACAAGTCAGCGAGGCCAAAAAGATTATCGCTGCGGGCGAAGATATCGCCCGTCAGAATATAGCTCGGATCATAGAATTACTTAACCGTTGATTTTGCCCTGCCGAGAGGCGGGGTTTTTGACAGATAGACCCAAATAAAGGATAATAAAGGTAGATATCTATGTCACAAAAAAACCAAAAAGTTTTAATTTTTTCTCTTACTTATCTACCTTTTATCGGCGGCGCGGAAATCGCTCTGAAAGAGATTACCGACCGGATTCAAGGCCTTGAATTTCATCTGGTTACCGCCAAATTAAACCCGACGTTACCGAACCAAGAAACTCTCGGCAATATTCACATCTGGCGTGTTGGCCAAGGCAACAAGCTGGACAAATATTTATATCCTTTCCGAGCTTATAGACTGGCTCGGAAATTAAATTTGGAGCATCACTACAGCTTTGTTTGGGCTATGCTCGAAACCTGGGGCGGTATTGCCGCCTTATTTTTCAAACTGAAATTTCCTCAGGTTAAATATCTCTTGACCATGCAGAGCGGTGACTCTGATTGGTTTATCCGTTTGCGCACTTGGTTTTGGTACCAGCTTTATAAAATGGTTTTTACCCGAGCCGACCACATCCAGGTTATCAGCCACTGGCTGGCCAAGCGCGCTAGGGGCTACGGTTATAAAGGCACGATCAGCGTTATCCCGAATGGGGTTGATCTAGAAAAGTTTAAAAATCAAAAATCAAAAATTAAAATTAAAGAAGAATTAAACATTAAACCCACAGAAAAAGTTATTCTTACTGATTCCCGTTTAGTCACCAAAAATGGTGTTGCCGATTTGATAAAATCATTCCATTTACTAGTTACTAATTACCAGTTACCAGTTACTTTACTCATCCTTGGCTCCGGCCCTTTGGAAAAGCAATTGAAACGCTTAGCTACCCAATTCGGTGTTCAAGACAAAATAATTTTCTTGGGTACTGTTCCTTATGATCAAATTCAGGCTTATTATCACCTTGCCGCTGTTTTCGTCCGCCCCTCTCTGACTGAAGGCTTTGGCAATGTCTTTGTTCAGGCCATGGCCGCTGATATTCCCGTGATCGCTACGCCAGTCGGTGGCATCGTTGATTTTCTTGTTGCTGGTCAGACTGGTTGGTTTTGCCAGCCTAAAAATCCGGAGAGTATCGCGGAAAAAATAAAATATGTTTTAGCTGAAGAGAACGCCACGGAAGTAAACGTGGTGGTAAAAAACGCTCAAAAAATTGTCATGGAAAAATACAGCTGGGATCTGATCTCCGGCCAAATGCAAGATATTTTTAATTCCCTAATTCATGATTCATAATTCATTATTCAAACTACTTAAGAATAATTCCCGCTTCTTTTTTAAATACTGCCTTGGCGGTGGGGTCGCCTTCTTGGTTGACCTGTCTTTGCTTTATATTTTTACCGAATATCTGCACCTCTGGTACATCTATTCCGCCACGCTTTCTTTTGTTATTACTGCCGTCGTCAATTATACCATTCAAAAATATTGGACCTTCAAAAATGACAGCCGCCAGATTTTTCGGCAATTAACCATCTTTATTAGCATCCAGATTTTGGGCCTCATTCTCAACAATATTTTGCTCTATTGTCTGGTTGAATTCCTTGGCCTGTGGTATATCGTGGGTAAAATTATTGCCGCTGGCATTGTGCTTATTTGGAATTTCGGCGCTGGCAAAGCTTTTGTTTTTAATGTTCATGACGTTGATATTTCCATTGCCGGCGAAATTTTTCCTCCTTCTATCGGCGGCCCAGCTACCTATACTTATCGTCTGGCCCGTTATTTATTGGCTGACCAGATCAGTTTTTCAGTTGTCTATTATGGCCGCTTACCAAGCTCCCCAAACGATCACGATTTGACCCCATTTTTGACAAGAATTTCTAGTCGCTGGCCCCTCCCGCTCAAGTATTTTTTTTACTTTCTCAAGTTGTTTTCGCGCTCTATTCATGCTAAAGTTATTTATGCGCAGGGGCCGGTTTCTTCCGGCTGGCCAGCACTTATGGTTAGCCGGCTATTGAAGAAAAAATTGGTGGTCAAAGTAGTCGGCGACTACGCCTGGGAACAAGCCCGATTGGAGCGCGCCAGTCGTCAAGGCGTTGATGATTGGCAGCAGGGCCCGGATCCGCACTCCCACAACTATTGGCTGAATCTCAAATTGAACTGGTTGAATAAAATTGAAAGATCAGTCGTCAGGCGCGCTGATTATGTGATTGTGCCTTCTCATTATTTAAAAAAAATTGTTTTGGGCTGGGGTGCTGACCAAAATAAAATAAAAGTCATTTACAACTCAATTTTTTTGCGAGATAAAACTGATTTATCGCGCCAAGCCGCCCAAGCCCAGATAAAAATTTCCGGTGATCTCATTATCACTGTCGCGCGGCTCTTGCCCTGGAAGGGCGTTGATTTGCTCATCAAGATTATGCCCGAGCTTTTGAAGATCAATCCGGCCTTCAAATTGCTTATTGCCGGTGGCGGTCCGGAAGAAGACAACCTCCGCCAGTTGGTCAAAGAAAATAAATTAGAGCAGCAAGTCTTTGTCCTGGGCAGCTTGAGCCAGAAAGAATTAGCCGTCTATTATCGAGCTTCCGCTATTTTCGCTTTGAATTCGGGTTATGAAGGTTTATCCCACTCCATTCTGGACGCCATGGATTATCAATTACCGATCATCGCGAGCGACATCGGTGGTAACCCCGAGCTGGTCCAGGATGATTATAATGGTTTGCTCGTGGCCTACAACAATCAAGAGGCCTGGGTCAATGCCTTCCGACGTCTCTGGAGTAATGAAAAGCTGCGTGAGCGCCTAGCCTCGAGTCCCTTGGTCAAATTGGATGTTTTTAGCTTTGACACAATGATTAAGGAAACATTAAAAGTCATTTACTCTTAAAACATTAATCGGTAAATTTATGTCTACCGCTAATTTATCCAATGCCGTTGAAAATTGGCTCCTAAATTATAGAGACCTTCTGGAGACCAAGAGCCAGGCCTCTTATCACGGCCCAAAGATTTCTGTCAATGACACCGCTGGTAAATTGGCTTTTGTCTATGAAAAAATTCGCAACACCGTTGATTATCGCGAAGATCATCTGCTGCGTCGTCACGCCACTGCCCGGATTTTGAAAAGAATCGCCAATCCCGGCCACAAGGGTTCGGATATCGCCCGCCCCTTGATTGAAGAATTGATCCGCGCCCGCTATCTGGCCAATGACAGCCTGCCCGAACATCAAGTCGATCATGTCGCTCATCTGATCAATAAATATATTGTTATCTATAATGTCATTGTGGACAGCAGCTATCCACCCAAGGAAATGAAGAATTTTTTTGATTGGCTTTTGACCATTGCCGCCTGCGAAGTGGAAGAGACCCTGGTGCCCTCAGATGAAGAAAAAATTTTGGTTGAGGTGACTGAGCGGACTATCAAGCAAAATCTGGTTTTTGACGGCCACTGCCAGCTGGATGAGGAAGGCAAAAATATTCAAGTTTACGTGGCCATTCTGAAATCTCTCCTGAAGGCTGACGAGATGACTGTCAATTATTTTCTTTTGAAATACTATTTCTCCGACTGGCACGATCTGACTCTGCCCGAAGCGGAACATATTGCTCATGACGTCAAACGTACCCAAGCGGTTATCAAAGACAATTTTTACCATCCCCTGAATGAAAAATTGGGTCGTGATTTCAAAAAATATATTGCCGTTTTTTGGATCTTGCAGGATATCGTTCAAAAAAACCCGGACCAGTATCTAAATATTTTTGCCAGAAAAGAAAAATTAATTGAAAAAGTAGAAGAAACCTGCCGCACGATGTATAGTCATATCGGTGCCAAAGTCCGCCGGGCGATTATCCGCTCCGTCATTTATATCTTTTGCACCAAGATCATTTTTGGGATTGTGTTGGAATTTCCGTTTGATTACTACATATTGAAAGAATTGCGCTGGCTACCACTCGCGATTAATGCTATTTTTCCGCCCCTGCTCATGGCCGCCATCGGTGCGAGCATCCGCACCCCAGGCAAGGCCAATACCGCCGAGATCGTCAAGGAAGTGGAGAGTATTGTTTATCATGATAGTCCGGCCTCAGAATTACGCGTCAGGTTGATGAAGCCCAAGAAAGGCTTTCTCAATATTTTGCTCAATTTCCTCTACTTCGTCATGTATGTGATTTCTTTCGGCTTGATTGTCTATGGCTTGGATAAATTAAATTTCAGTGTTGCCAGCATCCTGATTTTCTTGCTTTTCCTGACTATGGTCAGCTTCTTTTCGCTGCGCATCCGCCGCACCGCGGCCGAGCTGATTATTTTGAAACAGCGGGAGAGATTTCTGACCGTCATCGTCTCTTTCTTGTTCGTCCCGATTTTGCGCGTTGGTCGCTGGATTGCCATGCATTCTTCTAAAATCAATGTTTTTATCTTTATCCTTGATTTTATCATTGAAGCGCCCTTCAAAGTCTTTGTCCGCATTTTTGAAGACCTGGTTATTTTTGTCAAAGAGAAAAGGGACGAAATGCTCTAACTTTGACAAATCCAGAAAAGCTGGTAAATTGATACAGGAAGAATGCAAAAATCAAAAATCAAAATTTTGGTATCCCGCTAACGCGGGATGATTATTATAATTTTAAATTTTGATTTTTGCATTTTGAATTTTTTACGCCGCTATCGTCTAACGGTTAGCCCGCCTCGACTCGCGTCGACGCGAGGCGGGGACGCCACAAAATTAAATAGAATATTACGCCGCTATCGTCTAACGGTTAGGACGCCAGGTTCTCATCCTGGTAATCGGGGTTCGATTCCCCGTGGCGGTAATTTAGTCAGTGATTTTATGTATACAATTTATTGGTTATTTAATGACCAAGAAACTTACGTAGGATTTACCGATAATCTGCCACGAAGACTGGAAGAGCATAGAAATAAACAGGTAAAAACAACCAAAATTTTTAGCCAATTTAGATACTTTATTCTAGAACAAGCGGAAAGTTTAGTAGAGGCCAGGCAAAGAGAGAAATATTGGAAATCCGCAACTGGCAGAAAGAAATTAAGAAAAATATATCCATCAATTTTGGCCCGCTCGTCTAGTGGTTAGCCCGCCTCGACTCGCGCCAGCCTCGCCTAACGAGTCTAGGCGGGTCGACGCGAGGCGGGGACACGTGGTTCTCATCCATGCAACAGGAGTTTGATTCTCCTACGGGCTACCAATAAAAACATCTGATTTTTCAGGTGTTTTTATTTTATCAAAATAATAAAACCGCCCCACATCACTGCGAGGCGGTTTTCAGTTAAAGGTTTTTAGGCCGGCTTATTCGGACTTTTGTTCCAGAGTTTTATTATAATAATAACCACAATCGCCACCACCGCGAGCATCACTTTGAGCGAGCATACTTTTTGGGCTATAAACATTGCCATGCCTCCAACCACGATCATTATAAATTGCCTCTTGTTTATCGGACCAATCATGGGCTCTTCTGAATCAGCCGGCCAGCCGGTTTTGTTCTTGTTTTCTTTATTATCGTTTTCCATAAGTTTATTGAAAATTGCTCATATTTTTATTATACACCAACTTAATATTCCTTCCAAAATACAAACCGCCTCACATCACTGCGGGCGGCTTTTCATTTTTTTGGGCTATTCATCAGCCAAGGCGATCTCGGCCATTGTCTGGGCGAGCTTATTCAGTGGTGTATTAGGACGAGGATCCAGCATCCCGTCCGACTCCGCTCCAAGATCAATGCCGACTTTTACCTCGATATTCACAGAAAACTCAGCTAAATCGAGGGAATCAAGCCCTAACTCGTCTGTTAGGAAAGCCGTTCCGATTTTGCCGCTTTGGATTAGCTCCAGGATTTCTTGGACATCGAGATTTCTTTTTTGCTCACCCTGGCTTTGGATTCCATATCTCTCCAGTTCCTCCGCCATTGCCCTGATGATCTGCTCGGCCGTCACCTGAACCGTCGTCACCGTCGCCGGTTTTTTCTTTCTTAACATAGACACCTCCATTGATTTATCTTTTGACACCCATTCTACCCCCCCCTCAAAAAAGTCAAGTCAAAAAATCTCTCTCCTGATCTGGAGAGAGATAATAGTTTGAAAACAATATAAGTTAGTTTTATTTTGCCATCAGTAGATTCGGACTGAAAATCATAATTAAGCCCAAAGCCAACAGCAGCAGTCCGCCGACCAGGTGTGAGTATTTAGAATATTTTTTATTACCGGCAAATAGTTTCCAGGTAAAGCCCGCTATTAAAAGCACCACTATGTCATCCAGCATGTAGAAAAAATCATAAGCCAAAAGATAGAGATAACGGCCAGCCGTAGGCACACTATTTTGCGACAGTATTTGTGTGTACACTGCCGGAATACCAGCCGAGCACAAAAGCTCTATCAGATTTATACTAAAAGCGATGAGGGCAATGCCCACGATGATGCCGAGTGTTTTTTCTTTTCGCAAAATATTCTCCAGCCGAGCAATGATTTTACCCTTGGTTTTATCCGAAGTTACTTCGCAAGTCAAATCATCTTTCTTTCTGTTTTTCAGGTAATCGCGCAAGAAATAAACACCCACGCCCACTGCCAAAAAGCCGATGATCAGCCGGACGGCGAAGACATAGCCAATGGCCAGAAAAGTATTCAGCCAAGCTGTTAAAAAAATAAAATAAGATAGGGCCGAAGTAATAATATAGGTCCAGCCCACCAGCCACATTTTTTTCTTATTACCGGAGTTAATTAAAAGCGTAATTAAAACCAAAAGCGCCCACATAGAGCAAGGATTGAAACCGTCAATTGTGCCCAGTATTATTGTCAAAATAGGCAAGGACAGATTTTTAATATTTACCGCTCCGATTAGAGGCAAAGGATAATTATTTTCCTGCGGTTCTCCCTGGCCGATTGTCTCGTCCGTTTTTCCAATATAATTATTGAGTGCTTTTATCAACTGTTGTCCGGTTGTTTCCTCGTTTCTAAAACCATAAATTACTTCATTTCCGATAATTGTGACTGGCACACTGCCAAAAGCCTTGCCAGTTTTTTCGCGGGTCATTTGGAGTAGCCGGGCTTGATTTTCATCATTATGCCAGGTTTCCAGAGACTGCCAGTCAATTTCCGGGTAATTACCCTTTGTCTTCTCCCAAAAAGTTTGTTCATCATGACAATGCGGGCAACCATCACCCCAGAAGAAATAGACTGTTTTTTGCTCTACTGCCTTGGCAGTTTGAAAATTAAAAAACATCGCGGAGCAGGCGAGTATTATAGCCAAAAGGATTAATTTTTTTCCTCTACCCATAGATTTATTTTCAGTATAGTTTATTATAGGGCAAACAGCAGCCTTGGTCAACTCTGTTGTTATTTATTAATTGTTTTTTGTTTTTTGTTCTATAATTTGCAAATTTTGCCCAAATTTTATACAATAAACTCACTATGATCAACATTCCCGAAAAAGAGCTGGAAATTCTCAAATTCTGGGCCGACAAAGAAATATTTAAAAAAACCCTGGAGAAAGAAGCACCCCAGGGGAGCTTTGTTTTTTACGAAGGTCCACCTACTGCCAATGGCAAACCCGGCATTCACCACGTGGAAGCCCGAGCATTCAAGGATTTAATCCCACGGTTTAAGACCATGGGCGGTTTTCGAGTAGAGCGTCGAGCTGGTTGGGATACTCATGGTCTGCCGGTCGAATTGGAAGTAGAGAAAAAATTAGGTCTGAAGAACAAAAAAGACGTAGAAGCTTATGGGATTAAAGAATTTAATGAAAAATGCAAAGAAAGCGTCTGGCAGTATGTCGGCGATTGGGAAAAGATGACCGAACGGGTTGCTTTCTGGGTGGATATGGAACACCCCTATGTCACTTATCATAATGAATATATTGAAAGCTTGTGGCGGATTATCCAGCAGGTTTATGAACGCGGTTTTATGTATCAGGGGTATAAGGTCGTGCCTCAGTGTCCACGTTGCGGCACAGCTCTGTCTAGCCACGAGGTAGCGCAAGGCTATAAGAATGTAAAAGAGGAATCAGTTTACATCAAGTTCAAGATTAAAAGTAAAGATAATGAATACATTTTGGCCTGGACCACCACTCCCTGGACTTTGCCTGGCAATGTCGCTTTGGCTGTTGGGGAGAATGTTGACTACTTGCTCGTAGAAAATAAAGAGAATAAAGAAAAATATATTTTAGCCAAAGACTTGGCAGCCAAGGTATTGGGAGAAAATTGGGCAGATTGCTATACTATTGATCAGAATAAAATTAAAGGCAAAGATTTAATCGGTCTGGAATATGAGCCTTTGTTCCCTGGTGTCGTGACGGCAAAAGATGCCAATTTTCAAAACGCCTTCAAGGTTTACGCTGCTGATTTTGTTTCTACCGAAGATGGCACTGGTGTCGTTCACACGGCCGTGATGTATGGCGCTGATGATTATGAACTTGGTGAAAAAGTTGGTTTGCCCAAAGTCCACTCAGTCAACCCTGATGGTACTTTCAATCAGCTTGTACCCAAGTGGCAAGGCAAGTTTGTCAAAAGCGTGGAACAAGAAATCATCGCTGACCTCCAAGCCAGAAACATTTTATTCAAGACAGAAAACTATGCTCATGATTATCCGTTTTGCTGGCGTTGCGATACGCCCTTGATTTATTATGCCAAAGATTCTTGGTTTTTCCGGATGAGCGATTTGCGCGACCAATTGATCAAAAACAATGAAGCAATTAATTGGGAACCAGCCCATATCAAAGAAGGTCGCTTCGGCGAATGGTTGCGCGAGGCCAAGGACTGGGGTATTTCCCGGGAACGTTATTGGGGTACGCCCATTCCAGTTTGGCGTTGTGCTGGCTGTAAAGAAATAAAAGTTATCGGCAGTTTTGCGGAATTGGAAAAATTGAGCGGCCAAAAAATTACTGACCCACACCGGCCGTTTATTGACGAGGTAATATTCAAATGTGAAAAGTGCGGCGGTGAAATGAAACGCACACCGGAAGTGATGGACTGCTGGTTTGATTCTGGCGCTATGCCTTTTGCCCAAGTTCATTATCCTTTTGAAAATAAGGAATTAATTGACAATGGCGGGTGTTATCCAGCTGAATTTATCTCCGAGGCCATTGATCAAACGCGCGGCTGGTTTTATACGCTTTTGGCCGTCGCCACGCTTTTGGGCCAAAAAGCGCCTTATAAAAATGTGATCTGCCTTGGTCATATTCTGGACAAAAATGGCCAGAAGATGTCAAAGCATATTGGTAATGTGGTCAACCCTTGGGAAATGTTTGAAAAATATGGCGCTGATGCCGTACGCTGGTATTTGTACACGGTCAATCAGCCGGGCGAAGCCAAAAGATTTGATGAACAACTACTGAAAGAATCCACTCGCGTTTTTACCACCTTGTTGAATGTTCTCTCTTTTTATCAAATGTACTCGGGGCAGGTGAATACTACTCTGAAAGATTTTGACAATATTTTGGACCGCTGGATTGCCGCAAAATTAAATCTACTGATCAAACAGGTCACAGACAGTTGGGTACATTATGATATTTTTACCGGCGCCCGGCAGATCAAAGATTTTATTGATGAGCTATCCACCTGGTATTTGCGTCGTTCTCGTGACCGCTTCAAGGGCGATGACGAGGCTGATAAAAATGCCGCCCTTGCCACCTTGCACTATGTGCTTTTGGAATTATCCAAATTACTGGCACCAGCCACGCCTTTTATGGCCGAATATCTTTATCAGGAGTTAAAGGGAGACAAGGAGTCTGTCCATCTGGATAATTGGCCGACGGTTAGAGAGGAATTAATTGACCAGGCAGTTTTGGATTATATGGATATGGTTAGAAAAGTTGTGGAATTAGGTCTCGCCAAACGCGCTGAAGCCGGCATCAAGATCAGACAGCCATTAGCCAAGGCAAAAGTCAAAAGTCAAAAGTCAAAAATAGAAAATGAATACCTGGAATTGATTAAAGATGAGTTAAACGTTAAAGAAATTGAACAGATTGAAGAAACTGGCGAATTAAAAGTGGACTTGGACACCACCCTTACTGATGAATTAAAAGAAGAGGGGATTGTACGCGAGCTGATTCGCACCATCAATAACCTCCGCAAGGAAATGAAGTTGACCATTGGCGACCGGGTTGAAATCTCCTACCACGCTTCGGACGATTTATTAAATAGAGTTTTTGAAAAATATAGTGAAGAATTAAAGAAAAGCACCTTGGCTGATAGTCTAGAAAAGAGCGAGGAAGAATTAGAAAAGATCAAGGTAAATGAAACGGAAGTAGGGTTGAAAATAAATAAAATTATCAATTAACAATCAAATTTATGAGAGAAAAACCAACTCAAGAATTCGACCCAGAAGAAGCGAGCGCTTCTTTTGCAGAACGTGAGGCTAAATTACCTACGGGGGACAGGGTCAAGAAATTAATTATTTTGTTGACCACTCTCTTTGCTTTTCATGGCTCAGCCGAGGCAAGAAAGCCAAGCGCTCATGAAGAATTGATGAGCATGTTACCTAAATTTAACCCAGCAGAGTTTAATCCAAAAGTTGGTCCGTCTCCAGAACAGGCGGCCAAGACAATTTTGGCATTACGAGAACAAACTGCTTCGGTTTTGGAAACCTTTGGAGGCGAAGCCGCTTGGGCAGAACACAATTTGGTGATCGATGGGAGCAGAGTCAACGACCAGCAAGTAGCCAACAGTCTGCCCTCAGACGGATCTCCAGTATTTGTTTTTGGCAGCAGACAACTAGAAGGTGGGCATGGTTCGTTAAGCCAGGAAATAAAGGCCCCATCA
>JAKLID010000060.1 GCA_022709795.1 Patescibacteria group bacterium
CTCGGACTTTCGGTCCAGCGACCTGTCGGTCATCATTTTTGATAAAGAAAAAATTTCTTCTACCTTCAATGTCACATCTGGCTTCTCAAATTCCGCACTTGCCTGTTGCTTATATTTGAAGACAATATCCCTGGCTTTCTTGCCGAGTAATACAAATTCCACTGCCGGCTTTTCCGCATTTTCAAGTTGGCCAGCATAGCGATAAGCACTAGCCACAATTTGCGCATTAAATGAACCACACAAGCCCCTGTTCGAAGCCACCAAAACTACCGCCACTTTCTTCGCTGGCCTTTCTTTCAAAAGTTTATGATAATTCTTGCCTGTCCGTCTGGCTAGATCCATTACAATCCGCCAGGCCAGGTGCGCATAGTCACGGCTGCTGATCATATGATCCACCGCTTTCCTCATTTTGACAGCCGAAACCATCTCCATCGCTTTGGTTATTTTTCCCGTGCTCTTGATGGATTTGATCCGTCTCTTGATTTCTCTCGAAGCCTGTGCCATAAAATTTATTTACTAAAACTTTGGTTAAATTCCGTTACCGCCTTATTTAGAGCCTCTTTAATCTTGTCAGTCAAGCCTTCTGGCTTAATAATCTCCGCCATTATTGTTTTATAATTAACCTGACAATATTTAATAAATCCGGCTTCCCATTCTTTTATTCTTTCTACTGGTATTGCATTGACCAGGCCGTTTACCGCCGCGTACAAAACCACCACCTGATTAGCTACCGGCATCGGTTCGTATTGCCCTTGCTTCAAAATTTCCGACAATCTTTTGCCTAATTCCAGTCGGTTCTTGGTTTCCTGGTCCAAATCAGAACTGAATTGCGCAAAAGCCTCCAGCTCCCTAAATTGCGCCAAGTCAATACGTAATTTCCCGGCCACTTGCTTCATGGCTTTGATCTGGGCCGCCGAGCCGACCCGCGAAACTGACAGACCGATATTCAAGGCCGGTCTCACGCCCTGATAAAATAAATCTGATTCCAGATAAATCTGCCCGTCAGTAATAGAAATAACATTGGTCGGAATGTAAGCCGAAACATCACCTGACTGGGTTTCAATGATTGGCAAAGCTGTCAACGAGCCACCACCATAATCAGCATTCAATTTGGCTGATCTTTCCAGCAACCGAGAATGTAAATAAAAAATGTCGCCCGGATAGGCTTCGCGACCCGGTGGCCGGCGAAGTAAAAGCGAAATTTCTCTATATGACCAGGCGTGTTTGGACAAATCATCATAAACTACCAAGACATCCTTGCCCTTATCCATGAAATATTCACCCATGGCGCAACCAGCATACGGCGCGATGAAAGACAAAGCTGCCGGATCAGACGCGCCAGCCAAAACCACGATTGTATTATCCATCGCCCCTCGCTCGGTCAGCTCAGCCACGATTTTCGCCACCTTGGATTCTTTCTGACCGATCGCCACATAAATACAAATAACGTTTTCTTTTTTTTGATTAATAATCGCGTCAATCGCGATCGCCGTTTTACCAGTCTGCCGATCACCGATGATCAGCTCTCTTTGTCCGCGGCCAATCGGGATTAAGGCATCAATGGCTTTCAATCCTGTTTGAATCGGTTTATTGACTGATTGTCTAGTGATTACTCCTGGTGCGATTTTTTCTACCGGATAAAAAGCGTCCGGCGCGATATTACCCTTACCGTCAATCGGCTGACCCAAAGGATTGACCACCCGGCCGATCAATTTATCGCCGACTGGCACTTCCAAAATCCTACCCGTGGCATAGGCTAGATCGCCTTCCTGAATCCGGCTGGATTCACCCAAAACCATGGCCCCGACGCTCCCGTCGTTCAAATTCAGAGCCACCCCATAGATAGATTCCTGGCCTGCTTCTTTAAATTCAATCATCTCCGACATCTTGACCTGGCTCAAGCCGGAGAGTCTGACAATGCCGTCACCCACCTCTACCACGTGACCTACTTCGGCCTCATATGTCTCCGCCTTAAAATTCGCCAACTGGGCCCGCAACTCTTTCAAAATTTCTTCTTTGTTTATTTTCATAAATCGTTTATTTACTGAATTAAACTATTTTTTAAATTAATTAATTGTTTTTTGATCGTCGCGTCCACCAAGCGGTCGTCAACCATAAATCTGACTCCGCCCAATTCTGTCGGATCAACCCGCTCTTTGAGCTCTACCTTTCTGGCCTCTGGTTTTATTTTTTTGATATAATCCCTGACCACTTTTTCCGTTTCCTCGTCTATTTTCCTGGCCGTCGTCACTTCCGCCACCACCAAGCCTTCTCTCTTTTGATAATATTCTTCAAACACCATGATGATTTTCTCTATCTTGGGCAGATCGCCGTTGCTCTCTACAAAGTACAAAAAACCATAAAACAACTGGTCAATTTTCTTGTCCTCATTATTGATCAATAGGTTATACAATAATTGGGCGTACTCTTGGGTTTTAACTTTCATCTTTTTCCAAAGTTTGTTTGATAATTTTTTTATCTGCCTTGCTATCCAAATGTTCTGGGATGATTTTCACCAAAGCCGCTTCCACCATATCCGCCACTTCCACCTTGATTTCCCGGGAGATTTTCTCTTTCTCTTCACTCAATTTTTGGCGCGCCACCTCTAATTGTTTGTTGATATGCGCCTCTGCTTCCTCAACCATCTTATTTTTATTCTCCACTGCTCCTTTTTCCGCCTGATCCAAAATCACCGCCGCTTCCTTTCTCGCTTCTGCCAGAATATTCTCCTGTTCTTCTTTTGTTTCGTCGAGCCGCCGGCCGATCTCTTGCGCCTCTTTCAGGCTTTTCTCTATTTTTTTGGTGCGCTCATTCAAAATTTTTACCAACGGCTTATAAACCCATCTCCACAAAACAAACAATACTAGCCCAAAATTAATCAGCTGGGCGACGAATAATTTCCAGTCAATGCCCAAAACCTCAGTCAGAGATTGGCTGCCGGCCGCGTGACTCGCTTCTTCTGCCGCTTGAGCGATATTGATAATATGAATCAACATATATATAAATGATATTTATTTAGCAAACAAAAAAATAATTCTTCCTTCCTTACTTTTGCCTTTTGAATTATTTTTTTGTCTGCCGTCTTCAATAAAGAAGACGGCTTTACGATTACAAAGTAAACACTACCACCAAGGCATAAATGGCGATCGCCTCGGAAAAAGCCGCGCCAAGAAGCATTGGGACAAACAATTTGTCGCCCGCTTCCGGATTGCGACCGATGGCTTCCATCGCTTTGGCCACGATCTTGCCGATTGCCAAAGCCGGGAAAATTCCGCCCAGTGCCATAGTGGCCGCTTTAGCCACGATCTTTACTACTTCTGCATCCATATTTTGACCTTTTTAGGACGAGCCGTGGCGAACCCGGCCAATACGCCAAAATTATTTTTTACGTCCTATTAATTTCTAATTTCTAAACTTTTGCTACTGGGAATAGTTTAAAAATTAAAAATTAAGATTTTTTAAAATTTTGATTTTAAAATTTAAAATTGTTTTAATGCCCCCCATGTGTTGCCACTTCCATAAACACCAAAGTCAGCATTGCAAAAATCGTCGCCTGGACTATGCCCACCAGTAATTCCAAAAACATAAAAGGGATTGGCACCAAATAAGCAACCAGTGACGCCATCACCGTCAAAAGTACCTCGCCGGCGAAAACATTTCCAAACAACCTCAAAGATAAAGATACTGTCTTGGCTACTTCTGAAAAAACTTCTATCAACCCGATAAAAAAATTAACAATCGCGGTAAATATCTTTAATGGATTTAAGGTTTTTAGTGCCTTGACCAATCCGCCGAAATTAAAAAATTTATTCAGATGCTTGAAAAAACCAACCGCTGCTATCCCAAAAATATGCGTACCGATGACCGCAAAAACCGCCAGCGCCAAAGTAGTATTTAGGTCGCTCGTCCCCGGTCGCAGAAATGGCACCAAGATCCTCTGACCTTCTTTGACCTCCCACCAGCCGATTGTCCCTGTACCAGGCAGTTGGCCCATCCAATTTAAAATCAGAATAAAGACAAAAATTGTCCCCACAATCGGCAAAAATTTTTCCGACTTTTTACGGTTATGGGTCACGCTGTCAATAAAACCAAGCAATGTTTCAATAATATATTCCCCAAAATTTTGTACGCCCTTGGGCACCAATGATACCTTGCTGATTTTCACCACCAC
>JAKLID010000061.1 GCA_022709795.1 Patescibacteria group bacterium
CTTTAAGCTTAATTCATAGGGATTAAGCTTAGATCTTCCTAGCGGAGTGTAAACCCCTTTGCTGCAATGTTAACAACCACAAACCAAAAAACAGGCCCTTTGACCTGTTTTTCCTACATACCTACAACCCTACCTCCCTCCTCACCTATTCCAACACTGCTTTAATTCTCCTCACCCCCGCGCTACTCGCCTCTTCTTTAATAATTCTCATTCACTTTATCCTGAACGAAGTGAAGGATCCCATGTTTATCCCAATATCGCTTTAATACGTCTGATGCCCGCACTACTCGCCTCTTCTTTAATTATCCTAAAATGTCCCAATTCTTTAGTATTACCCACATGCGGCCCGCCGCAAATTTCTTTAGAAAAACAAACCTCATCTCCGCCCACCGAATAAACTTTTACTTTCTCCCCATATTTATCCGCGAATACGCCAATCGCGCCTTTGGCCTTGGCTTCGTCTGCACTCATCTCCTGGCATTCCACTGTCACATTTTTTTGAATTATCTCATTCACCAGATCTTCTACCTGTTTTATCTGCTCGGCCGTCATTTTTTCCGGATGGGAAAAATCAAAACGCAAGCGCTCCTCGGTGATATTGGATCCTTTCTGATAAACATGTTCGCCCAAGACTTTTCGCAATGCCGCATTCAAAAGATGCGTCGCGGTGTGATATGCTGTCACTTTGGCCGAATGATCCGCCAGTCCGCCTTTAAATTTCCCCGCTGAAGCCGTGCGCGACAATTCCTGATGCTTTTTAAATTCCTCTTCAAACCCAGCCTCATCAACTTCCAAGCCATTTTCTTTAGCCAATTCTTTGGTCAACTCCAAAGGAAACCCATACGACTGAAACAAATTAAAAGCTTCAACGCCACTAATAACCTTCTCTCCTGATTTCTGATTACTGATTTGTAGTTTCTGATTTCTAGTTTCTAGTTTCTGAAATTCTCGGAGCCCCTCCTGCAGTGTCCTCGTAAATTTCTCCTCCTCCGCCATTAAATTTTCTATAATAAATTTCCTATTCCGTTCCAACTCCGGATAAACATCACCCATCGATCCAACCACCACCTCGGCAATTTTATCCGTAAAATTTTCTCGGATCCCAATCGCTCGGCCATGACGGATCGCTCGGCGAATCAATTTTCTGACCACATATCCCTGATCCACATTGGATGGCGCCACACCCAGATCATCACCCATGATAAATATCGCCGCCCGCAAATGATCCGCGATAATCCGCATCGACCTCTTTTTTTGCTCCCCTCCTTGAGGGGAGCTGTCCCGCATCAGCGGGACTGAGGGGTGGGCCGCAAAATCTTCCGCATCCTCATATTTTTTACCACTCAATTCTTCAATCTTTTTCAAGATCGGCTGAAATAATTCCGTCTCAAAAACATTCCCCAAGCCATTCAAGGTCACGACTGTCCGCTCCACGCCCATTCCGGTATCCACATTTTGTTGTTGTAATTTTTCTACTGTACCATCCGGTTTTTTATTAAATTCCATAAAAACGTCATTCCAGATTTCCATCAGGCGATAGCTATTCACCAAGTCGGCAAATTTTCCCCCCGCTTTCCCCTCTTCCGGCCGGGTGTCATAAAACATTTCCGTGTCCCCGCCACACGGACCGCTCGCGCCCGCGATCCAAAAATTATCCTCGGCGCCCAAAGGAATTATCCGTACTTCATCTTTGATAATCTCATCCTCGCCAGCCACTGTCACGCTCATCCCCACCTTAGCAAATACTTCTTGCCAAACCAAAATAGCCTCTTCGTCTCTGGGAATATTTCCTTCTCCCTTAAAGACCGTCACATAGAGTCTTTTGGGATCCAGTCCCAAACCTTTTTCTTTATCGGTCAAAAATTCAAAACTCCATTCAATTGCTTCGCGTTTGAAATAATCACCCAAACTCCAGTTGCCCAGCATCTCAAAAAATGTCAAATGTCGATTATCCCCCACTTCATCAATATCACCCGTGCGGATACATTTTTGCACATCCACCAATCTGGTTCCGGCCGGATGTTTTTCACCCATAAGATATGGGATCAAGGGATGCATCCCAGCAGTAACAAACAATGTTGACGGATCATTTTCCGGCATCAAAGACGCGCTGGGTATTGGCGTGTGCCCTTTGGCTTTGAAAAAATCTATATACTTTTGTCGTAATTCTTTGGCAGTAATCATATAAAAATCTTAACAGAACAGCCTAAGTAAATCAAGTAAATTAGCAAAAATGGGCGCACCGTTATAATACGCTCATCTTGTTTCACGGCCAAAACTATCAACCTAAAATTCTGACCGCTTTCCACCAATTATCAATATACTCCGCCCTTCTATTCTGGTATTTCAAATAATAAGCATGCTCCCACACATCCATGGTCAAAATGGGTGTGTGCCCTTTAGCGTAGGGCGTTTCTTGGTTGGGCAAAGCATAAACCAAGAGTTTCCCTGTCTTGTCTTTCACCAGCCACGCCCAGCCACTGCCAAATTGCTTCAACCCTGCCTCGCCAAATATTTTTTTAAATTCCTCCACTGAACCAAACTCTTTTTCTATCGCTGCCGCCAAATTTTCATCTCTTGTATTATTTGGATCAATCATCTGCCAATGTAAATTGTGATTTATTACTCCCCCGCCCTGATTGATCAGTCCTTGCCGGTCCGCTGTCTCCAGGCCGTATGAATCAATGTCCGTCAGGATCTCCTCCAGTTTTTTATCCGCCAGCTGCGGATATTTATCCATAATTTTATTGGCGTTATCCACGTACGCCTGGTGATGCTTGCTATGATGTATCTCCATCGTCTTGGCGTCAATCACTGGTTCCAAGGCGTCATAACTATAATTTAATTTTGGCAATTCGTATTTCATATAGTTTCATTTTAATTTATAATTTTTAACCAAAATTCTTATTTTTGATTTTTTAATTTTTCTCATCAATCGCCTCATTGACCAGCTTATCAGCCAGCTTATTTTTTTCTCTCACCACGTGATGAAAAGTTATTTTGCTGAACTGCTGCCGCAGATTATAAATCTTGATAAACAACCGGCCCAGCTCCTCATTCTTCACTTTATATTCCCCATTTAATTGTTTGGCCACCAACTCTGAATCTAGAAAAAAATTAATTTCTTCCGCTCCCATTTTTTTGGCTTCTTCCAATGCCAAAATCACCGCGCTGTATTCCGCTACATTGTTGGTCGCCTCACCAATATATTTCTTGTGCGTGGCCATTACCGTTTTTCCCGTCTCGTCAAACATCGCTACCCCGATGCCCGCCGGCCCAGGATTACCCCTCGCTCCCCCGTCAGTAAAAATAACTAGTTTCTTGTGCATATACATACGAATATTGGTTTGAATCTTAATGATAAATTTTATAACGAATTACTAGCCAGACTGCCCGAGTCAGCGTTAATGCGAGCTTTTGGGGCGAGAAAATGAAAATCTGTCGGAGTGAGGCGTAGAAAATTGTCAGGGCGTGAGGCGCTTAGCCGATGGGGTTCCCTGACAATTTTCACGCGAACGGAGACTAGATTTTATTTTGAGCCCCAACCGCGAGCGCTTTTCTTTCTGTCTACTTTCTTTTCTAAAAAGAAAGTAGACGTAAAAAAACAAAACAGAATTAGAGCTAGATATAAATTAAAAAATTACTAATATTTACAAACTAAACTGAATCCCCAGGTCTTGTCGTCACGCAAAAACCAAGCGGGGCTCCTCGCCCTAGGATAACAACCAAACAAATTACTACTCGCCTAATTTTAAATCAACTATCTTAAACTGCAACTCCCTATTCCCATTCCACTCATTCACCCCGAATTCATACACCACGTCCACCCTACTGCCAACTTTTATTTTTTCCCCCCATTCTAGCGCCAGCCCAAAACCCACAAATTTCCGTCCGATTTTGGTCATACTGTCTTCCAGTGCCAATCGCAAATGCTGGCCGGTCGTGCCCATAGTAGCAATTTCTTTGACTGTCAGATTTTTTGTCAGAAACAATGGTTCTCTATTGCCTTCACCAAATGGCTCAAATTTTTCCAACTGATCAATCACTTCCCAGTTCGCCTCTTTCAAAGTCATCTCCGCTTCCACCACGATCCTCGGAATGAGCTCCACTCCGCGTAACCCTTGCTGCGCCCGCT
>JAKLID010000062.1 GCA_022709795.1 Patescibacteria group bacterium
TCCTGCTGGTTTTTTAGTAATGCCAGAGCATCTGTTAGCGGTAATCCTGCCGTATCATCGTCGACAACTGTCTCGTAAAAGTCGCTACCTGTTTTAAATTAACCCGGCCTTTAAATCTTTTCATCGCCTCCGTCAGCATGTTGTCTTTAAGCGGTTCGACCGAGAGGGGAATGAGACCATTACTCTTGATTGACTCCACTACTTCTTTTTTACTGGCCATCTCTAGCTGTCCCTTTAGTAGTTTTCCACTCCAATCTTTGGCTCGATAAACAAACTTGCCCATTTTTCTATTTATTTATTTTTAAATTTCTTAAATTTGCCTGCATTTCGGTTGGTTTTAAAGAGTAGCTCATGGCCACTTCTTCGGTTATAAAACCTTTTTTGACAAGAGAGGCCAGTGACATTTCCAGGCTCATCATCCCGAGGTCCACTCCAGTTTGAATAATATTGTCAATCATAAAAGTCTTGGCCTCTCTAATCGTGTTGGCCGTGGCACTCGAGGCTGTTAAAATTTCTACTGCTGGCACCCGACCTCCATTTATCGCCGGTACGAGTCTCTGAGAAATAACAGCCGACAGTACCGAGGCCAGCTGGAGTCTAATTTGCGGCTTTGCCCCCTCTGGAAAAACATCCACAATTCTATCAATAGTTTGCGAGGCTGAATTTGTATGCAAGGTCGAAAAAACTAAGTGACCAGTTTCGGCCACTGTCAAGGCTAGTTGAATTGTTTCCAAATCTCTCATCTCTCCCACAAAAACTACGTTTGGATCCTGTCTTAAGGTCGATTTTAAGGCCCGGGTAAAATCAAGAGTATCCGCCCCCAATTCTCTTTGGGAAATTATCGATTTTATTGGCTTTATAATGTATTCCACTGGATCTTCAATGGTCACAATATTAGCCGCCCTCTCCTTGTTTATTTCATTTATCATCGAAGCTACTGTAGTTGATTTTCCATGCCCTGTCGGTCCTGTGACTAAAATAAATCCTTGCTTTAACTTTGTAAAACTCTTTATTGAATCAGGTAAATTTAAAGAAGCTAAATCAGGAATTTCATCCTGAATTACCCGCAGTACTGCCCCGGCCACTCCTTTTTTGGTATAAACATTGGTCCGAAAACGAGCCGTATCAATCGTTACCGAAATATCAAGCTCTTTTTCTTTGATAAATTTTTGTTTTTGCTCTTCTGAAAGTAACGACAAAATCAAACTTTCATCTTCAATTTCTCCCACATTAGAAACATCCGCCAGTTCTCCGTGAATTCTAATTTTGGGTAAATAACCGACTGACAAGTGAACATCTGAGGCTTTATTAGCCACCGCCAATCTCAGTACTTCTTCAATTTTACTGTGCATATAATTAATCTTATCAATAAATTTCAAGAAACAATAACCAAGTATTCCAAACAAATCTCAATATTCAAGTTTCAATCACTAAAAAATTATATTTCTTCGTTTGATTATTTTTTATTGGTAATTGTTTTTTGTTTGTTTCTTGTAATTTGGTGATTGGTTATTTAATTAATACTGTGCCACCCTTAGCACCTCATCCATGCTCGTCACGCCTTCAAGGACCTTGACATAGCCATCCTGTTTCATGGTCAGCATTCCCTCCGCAATCGCTTCTTTTTGGATATCCGAGGCTGAGGCTTTTTCCACCACCAGTTTACTAATTTTTTCGGTTATCGGCATCACTTCATAAATAGCGATTCTCCCCAAATATCCAGTATTATTACATTTATCACAGCCGACAATTTTGGGCATCGTTATTTTTTTACCTTCTTTTTTCCACCTTTCCTCAATCATGTCATAAATCGGGCCAAGAGTACTTTTTATTTCCGCTATTTTATCTGGGGGAATCTCCATATCCTGACGACAGTGAGGACAAATTTTTCGGAGAACCCGCTGAGCCACCACACAGGTCAAGGCAGAAGTGAGTAAGAAGGGCTCCACTCCCATATCCATAAGTCTTGGCGGGGCTCCCGAGGCATCATTGGTATGAAGAGTCGAAAAGACTAGATGACCCGTTAAAGCCGCGTTTACCGCCAGCTCCGCCGTTTCCGTGTCCCGGATTTCTCCCACCATCATAATGTTAGGATCTTGTCTCAAAAAAGAACGCAAAGCCGAGGCAAAAGTCAAACCTGCCTGCACATTCACCTGAACCTGATTGACTCCCTTCATTTGATATTCGACCGGATCTTCAATTGTCACTACATTTACTCTCGAAGTCGCCACCTTATCGAGAACCGAATATAATGTTGTCGTTTTTCCGGAGCCCGTGGGACCGACCACAATAATAATTCCATGAGGTCTTTCAATCGCTTCAATTAAATTTTTTAGTGCCAGGCCTCTGAGTCCCAAATCGGGCAGTGACGGCACTTTTGACGCTTTTCTCAGTAGACGCATGACCACCTTTTCCCCATAAGATACAGGTAATGTTGAGATACGTAAATCCACCTCGCTCCCCTCCACATTAATATTAAAACGACCGTCCTGGGGGATTCTTTTTTCGTCAATTTTTAAGTTGGCGAGAATTTTGATCCGACTGACCACGGCTTCCAGAACATTTCGGGGTAAAATATATTTTTCCTGTAAAATACCGTCGATACGATAACGGACTCTCACATTTTCCTCCATTGGCTCAATGTGAACGTCAGACGCCCTAGAGCGAACGGCATAGTCAAGAATCGTATTCACAATTTTGGCAATTGGCGCCTCCGCCGAAACGGCCTTTAAATTCTCTGACTCCGTCTTCATTTCTTCAACTTTTTGTTCGTCTAGAGCCTTAGTCACTTCGGTGGTAATTCCTTTTTCCCGTTCATATTTTTCCCGAATAAAAGCATCTATTTGCTTTTCTACCGCCATCGCCGTCTCAATTTTTAGATTTGTCTTTTTCTCTAAAAATTCCACTGTTTCGATATCCAGTGGGTTGACCATCGCCACATAAATAGTTTTTTCCTTGGCATCCATGCGGTAGGGGACTAGATGATATTTCTCGGCCACACTTTGAGGTACGAGAGCCAGAGCCTCTGGCGAAAAACCAATATTTTCAAGATCCACAAAAGGAATTCTCAAAAACTCGGCCTTATATTTAACAAAATCAACTTCATTTACAATTCTAAGGCTCTTAATAATGTCTTCTTCACTCTCTCCCGTTTTAACTTGCCTTAAATTTATCTCCTCCGCCTTGGCATCGTCGATAAGACCTTTATCGAGCAACACTGCCGAAAATGTTTTATATATTTTTACGTCTCCATTCATACTCTATAATCATAGTAAACTATGTCTCTCTTTCCTTCAACTCTAATCATTGCCTCTTCCCCCCAAATTTCCCACGAAAAAGCCCTTGAATTTTTCAAAAAGCTTAATCATCTTCCCGACAATAACCCCGACCTTTTTATGGTCAGCGAGTACGTCATTGCCAATGTCAGACTCATTAAAAACTTTCTCCAAAACAAGCCCTTTAATCATTTTTCCAAAATTGTCTATATTCCGCAGGCGGATAATTTAAACCCCGAATCTCAAAACGCTCTTTTAAAAAATCTGGAAGAACCGGGTAAAAACAACTATTTTATTTTGACGACCAGTAAACCTCAACTGCTCCTACCCACCATTTTATCCCGCTGCCAAAAAATAAAAATTGCCTCAGTGAAAATCCAAAACGAAAATAAAGCCTGGCCTTTAAGTGGTAATCCCAAAAAAGATCTTAATTTTGCCGCAAATATGGTCAATGATAAAAATGAAATAAAAAATCTTCTT
>JAKLID010000063.1 GCA_022709795.1 Patescibacteria group bacterium
AAATAATCGGCCGTCAAAATTTTCATTATTTATGAGACATCAAAAGCAACAAAATAAACTAGGCAGAAAAGTCGGTCCGAGAAAAGCCTTGATCAGGAGCTTGGCCTATTCTTTGATTGTGCATGAAAAAATTACCACTACCTTGATCAAAGCCAAAGCCCTGAGACCGATCGTCGAGAAGATGGTGACCAGAGCCAAAGTCGATACCCTGGCCAATCGTCGGATCTTGATCAAAGTCCTGGCCAAAGATAAAGCCGTCAAAAAACTTTTGGAAGTGCTAGGCCCGAAGTATAAAGATCGCCAGGGCGGTTATCTCCGGATTATCAAGCTGGAACCCCGTCGCGGCGATGCAGCCAAGAGGGCAATTATTGAATTTGTATAATTTTATGGTTAAGACCAAAATTAGCAGAATTGAACACACCTTAGACGCTACTGACCAAATACTCGGTCGGCTGGCTACCCGCACGGCTGTTCTTTTGCGTGGCAAGCACAAGCCCGAATTTGAAAAGCATCTTGATCTCGGCGACACCGTTATTATAGAAAATATCAGCAAGATCAAAGTCACCGGCAATAAATTCAATGATAAAATTTATTATAAAGGTTCCACTCGTCCGGGCGGCCTCAAGAAAATGAAAATGAAGGCCATTGTGGAGAAAAGGGGCTGGGCGGAAATTTTTCGTCGCGCCGTTTATCAGATGTTACCCGCCACTCGGCTGCGCCGGGAAATAATGAAAAGATTGATCATCAAATAAATATGGTTACCAAGAAAACAGACAAACAAGAATCAGAGCCCAAAAAAGAAACCGCCCAAAGCGGGAAATATTACTATGGCCTGGGCCGTCGCAAGACTTCCATTGCTCGAGTCAGGCTCTTTGAAAATGGCACCGGCAAGATGACTGTCAATGGCAAGGACTACAAAATTTTTTATAGCTACCCACTCTACGCGGAAAATTTGGAATTGCCTTTTGAAGTTGTTGGCTTGACCGGTAAGATCGACGCCGAAATCAAAGTCATTGGTGGCGGATTACAATCCGGTTCTGAGGCCTGCCGTCTAGGTATTGCCAGAGCTTTGATAAAAATGACTGAGGCTTACAAGCCCGCTCTTCGCGCTGCTGGCTATGTCACTCGCGACCCCCGAGCCAAAGAAAGAAAGAAACCCGGTCTTAAACGTGCCCGTCGCGCGCCACAGTGGGCTAAACGTTAGTTTGGCACAGTGTGGCCAAAGGGTTTGGGAAAAGGCATTTTCCCAACCTTCAGAGAGGGAAGGAATATTAAGGAAACCGGAGGGTTTCCTTAAGGAGCGAAGCGACCCACAGTGGGCCAAGCGTTAATTCAAAATTATTTTCAACACCCGCCGATTCGGTGGGTGTTTTGATTTGCAGATGATTAATTTTCATCCCTAATTCTTAATTCCTAAATCTCCCGCCCGCCACGCAAGCCAGCTTGTTGGCGTTGCGGGCAGGTAAATCATAAATCCTCACCTTGCTTTCTCTCCGCTTTTCCGCCATAATTAAGCTATGATCAATTGGCTCAAAAAACATTATATAGCCATATTTTTAGGCTTATTTTGCCTAGTCTTTTTTTGTATTTACGGCCACTTTAACCTCCTAGTTATGAACCCCGAAGGGGTGGGGGACAATCCCAAATTTTCTTCGCCAGATGAAACAGCCAATTACTATTGGATCAAACAATTTGCCACTGGTCAGTCACTTTATTATTTTGAAGAATTAAATGCCCCGGGCAATAATCTTATTCACCCCAGAAGTATTAATGTCGTTGACGGCAAAAACGTACCCGGCTCATTTCTGGGTCTGATTGTGATCTATGGCTCGCTGGCCAAGATTTTTGGTTTGGGTATTATTCCATATCTCACGCCATTTTTTTCCGCTTTGGGTATTTTCTTTTTTTATTTATTATTAAAAAAACTATTTCGCTTTGAACCTCTGGCCGTGATTTCCGCCGTGCTTTTGTCATTCACTCCGGCTTGGTTTTATTATTCCTGCCGCGGCATGTACCACAACGTGCTGTTCGTGAGCCTGCTAATTATGGGACTTTATTTTTTGTGGAAGGTTCTGGCGAATAATAATGTCATAAATTCAAAATTAAAAATTCACCCCGTCATTCGACGGGGTGCCCGGTCGGATGACCGGGCAAATCCAAAATCTGACAACTTACCACCTACTAATTACCCGCCTCGCGTCGACAAACGACAACGAGTCAAGGCGGGCCAGTTGCTAACTACTTATTTCTTTTCCGGCCTTCTCCTCGGTCTCGCCCTTATCACTCGTTCGTCAGAAGTTGTTTGGGTCGCCCTGACTGTTCTCTTCATTTTTATCTTAAACTTCAAAAAAATTCACTGGCCAGGCTTTATTTTATTTCTGACGGCTGGTCTTATCCCTGTTGTTATTCTGTTTTATTTTAACCAAATTCTCTATGGCTCTTTCGTTTCTGCCGGTTATCGCACAGTTGGCGAAGCCCTTGAAAAAGGCGGTTTGGCTAGTGCTGGTATTTTATTTCAGATTTTAATCACTCCTTTTGGCCTTGACCTCAAATCAATTATGATTAATGGCTTTAATTACCTTTACCAACTTTTTCCGCTTTGGGGCTCGCTCGCTTTTATCGGCGCTTTTCTTTTCTTGGTTTTGCCGACCGCTATCGCCAAGATTAGTTATAAAAAAAGAATTACCTATCTTGCTTACTGCTTACTGCTCACTGTTTATTTATTGATCTTTTATGGCTCCTGGTCTATTACTGATCGGATTGATAAAGGAACTTTATCACTTGGTACTTCCTATTTGCGCTATTGGTTGCCGATTTATTTGGCTCTCCTGCCGCTTATTGCCGCTGTTATTTGGCAAACAGGGAATTGCCTGACGCCGCTCAAAAAACGCAAAGTTTTATATCAATCACTATTTTCTTTCCTAATGATCGCTACTATTTTCCTACCGACCATCAATGTTTTGCTCCGTCAAAGCGACGAGAGTCTATTTTTATTAAAAAATTTAAGCGAAGCCCGAACCAAATCAGCCTTGGTTAATGAATTAGTTAGCCCAGACGATATTATCCTGATTTACAAACAAGCAGACAAAATATTTTTTCCTGAGCGGCCAAAAGTTATTACCGAGCTGGCTGTGCCGATTGATTATGAATCAGTCGCCACGCTGGCCAAATTACGGCCGCTTTATTATTATACTTTTGCTCGGCCAGCTGATGTGGCTTCAATTTCCTGGCGCTATTTTGAGCCCTATGGCCTAGAAATTTTCAATGGCCAAAGAGTTCTTGGTACTGATTGGTTGTATAGAATTCAGCAAGTTAAGTAAATTAGGTAAATTAAGTATTGTTAAATTGCTTGATAATTATTTGGAATTTGGTTATTGATTATTTTTTGGTTATTGTTTCTTGATTATTGGAAATTATTATGCTGCGCTATAAATATCTAAAGATTATTCTAATTTTAACCCCCATTATTTTTCTGGGCGTTTTACTTTATAAAGATTTTGTACCGAGCGGCCACTTGGTGGTTACTTATGATTTTTGCAGCTCCACCCCCTTTATTTCCGAATTTTCACCCCATGGCCGGGTTTTAGATATAGAAAAAAATAAAATAACAATCATAGATATAAGTATATTACATTGTAGAAATTTAGTTAATATAATTTTAGATAATAATGTTATTATACCTTTACAAATAAAAAGATTTTTAGATA
>JAKLID010000064.1 GCA_022709795.1 Patescibacteria group bacterium
GCGACTTCTTCTTTGGCAACCTCCTTGATGCCCTTCATGATGTTGGTAAGCAGTCCGGCCTTACGCCCGAGATATTTGTTTTCAGCCGTTTCTAAATCTTCAGAAGTTTTAATCGACCCTTTTTCAGCTTCAAATTGCTGTTTGAGATCTTGAAGTTTTTGTTTCATATTGAGTTAATTATAACCATTTCAGGCCAATTTAGTCAAATTAAATAAACGACTCTCTTATGACTTGTTGCTTTTCTTTTTCTATGAAAAAGTAAGGTTAAATCAAAAGAAAAAGTCGTTCGCTGGGATAAAACATGGCCAAAGTTTAAACTTCATTCACTAAACCAAAAACGCTGACGCTATTTTGGTTTGCCTGTCGGTCATTCCCGTTTAAATTAAAACTGGCACAAGTTTTATTTATGCTCACCAGAGAAACGAGAACTAAAAATTTAATTAAAAATCGGGAGGAATATAAGGCGGAATTTCGTTATTATCATTATCATCAAAATTATTAGTCGCTACCGAATCTTTTTTCTTCAAACTTAAAAATAAATATTCCAACAAAGTAATTCCGCAAATCAAAATAATCAAATTCCACCAAGTTAAAAATTGCTTACTTTGCAAAAACAAAACGCCGACTATCGCCAAAGAGAAAAAAATCGATTGGCGAAAAGAAATACTAACTGATTGATATTCTGATTCTTGAAGATTTCTTTTTCTTCTGAGCCAGGCCGAAAAAGCAAAAATAGTACCAGTTAAAGACAAAAATAAGCTCAAATAAAATAAAAAAAATCCCCAAAAACCGCTGGATTCAGGATCAACATTAAAAAGAATGAAAAACCAAGCTACCCAGCAAGCAAAACCAGCCGTTAAAACGCTTAATAATAATTGATTAAGAGACATAAATAATTATTATAACTATCATCAGTATAACACAAAAAAATAAAATAAAAAAATCCCGCTCGTGGCGGGATTAAGAGAGGGACCAATCGATTATTCTTCGTTCGCACTTAAGCGTGAGCGACCTAAAAAAATTTTAGGCAAGTGCGATGAAAAATAAACGACGCTTTTCCCCTCCCTTAATAAATCATTATAAAGAAAAAAAATAAAAAAATAAATATCATGTCAAGATTGAGTTGTGGATAAAATAAAAAAATAAGAAATAAAAAAGCCGAGGTGATGGGATCATCCTCGGCGAAAGAACGTGGGGCTGGCTAGGCGGCGAGCAGGGCGTCGATGACCTTGTTGAACAGGTCAATGGCCTCAGAGCCGTAGATGAAGTTGACCTGCCCTGAGTGGGTCGCTCCGATCTGACGCTCGATGTGGTCGACGGGAACATGCAGGTGATAGAAGGGAATATCCCTGTCACCCGCCTTCCGACTCCGATCCATGCTGAAGGTCCAGCCATTGGATATAGTGACAATGAAGCCATCCCTCCATTTGTCATCGATCAGCTCCAGCTGACCGTCAGGGAGATTCTCCGTGGGAAGATCCTCCGTCTCCCGTGGGCGGATCTTACAAAAAAACATCACGACCTCGACAAGCAGTTTCTGCATTTTACTCTCTCCTGTTTTTGTCGTATTCTCAAACTCAAAGTACACAACACACGCTTCAAACAGCTGATGGCCGTCGGAAATAAACCGTAACTGTCGCCAATTGATGATTTAATTCCCACGAACCTAACTGTCTGAAGTGTGTGCCCGACTCTGACCAATGATCATTGTCGGGCGAAAAAAACGGCGGCTACCCCTACCGAGCCCGGCGAACGCGGTGATGCGTCCAGCAGGACTTCATGGCTGGGGTTGGCGGGGGCGAGATGATCCTCGCCACGGACGACGGCGCGGGCGCCTTGCCGTAATTGTTGGAAACGGCAATCCTCAAAGCCAGCTTGGGCACGATGCCCGCCGGAATCATGTTCCTCTCCTCGAACTCCGTCTGCTCATTCCGCCGAAGCTCGAACCGAGTTCCCCCGGGTCCGAAACCGGCTCGCGCCAACAGGGCGTCCGCGGCCTCCACCAATGCTTGTCGATCCATTCTTCTCTCTCCTGTTTTTGTGTGGCGAACCATTCGCCAACACACTTTAATTGACTAACTGATTAGTCAGCTAAAGTATGTTGGGGTGGCCGACGGTAACAGACCGAACGACCACCCCATTGGACAGGAGGGAGCTTTTCTTGGTGTTGATACAATCAATGGCTGAAGACAAACAAAAGGCGAACCGGCTCTATAATTATTGTATGGCCGTGCCTGTTGCCTCAAGCTTGATTTCCTCCCAATATCACGCTTAGAAAGCGGATCAGTATCAAGGCGGACAAGCCGACGCCATTAGATCGCATCAAGCCCAAGAAAAGTTTTTTGTAAATTACTATCCCCCTTCTTTCAAAAAACATCTTAAAATATTTATTGAAAGAAGAGGCGGACTCGCTTGCTGGTGAGTCCGCCAAAGTTCTGTTGAGAGGGGGGTCGAAACCGGGAACTAATACGCCCCGGGCGCCAAACCGAACAGCCATTGTCAGTCATTACGCTCGAATTTTAATCGAACGCGCCGTCTATGTGACGGACTGCTCTAGCCGGTTATTTTTCACCCGGCGGGCTCTGTCGGTCTCTCGTGCGCTCAAACGCGACCCCCCTCTCATGGTTCCTGTGAGTGCTTTTTTTTCGCCTGTAGCAACCCCTAACTTTGGTGGGGCCTGGCGAGTGATGAACGTGCACCCATCGGGAACCCGTGTCAACAGGCGACAAACCGCATACAGCGACTTGCCGCCCGGACACGGAATCCCGAAAAGGAATTCCCTTAAAACAGTTTTAAACTGCTCAGAATGTAGTTATTAATAATTGGATTCTGTCCAGTTATCCACAACCATATTCTGTAATATATAATTATAGCATACATTAATAATTTTGTCAATAGTAATTATCCACAATTTATAATTTTTATCTAATTTTAAACAAAAAAATCGCTAAATAATTTTATTTATTAGCGATTATCACTCTAATTATTAATTTATTGAATTAAACCATGATTCCTAAATCAGCCCCAAAAAAGTTGTTTATTCATATCTTAGCGCCTCGATAGAATTCAATTTAGCCGCCTTTTGTGCAGGATAAATGCCAAAAATTAAGCCAACCAAACCGGCTACGCCAAAACCCAAAATAATAGAAAACCAAGAAACCACCAAATCCCAATCATAACCCAAGTAACGCGCCACTACAGCTACCAAAAAAGAAATCAAGGAACCCAAGATAATACCAATAATACCACCAAACAAAGTAATGGCAATTGATTCTGATAAGAATTGGATAATAACGTCTTTCTTTTTGGCGCCGACCGCTTTTCTTAAGCCGATTTCTCTGGTGCGTTCGGTCACAGAAGCGAGCATGATATTCATAATACCAATACCGCCAACCAATAGTGAGATAGCGGCAATACCAGAAAGAAAAAATTTTAGAGCATCGGTAATTTGTTTCAAAGCATCAAGTGCTTGGCTAGCGGCTCTGACAGAAAAAT
>JAKLID010000065.1 GCA_022709795.1 Patescibacteria group bacterium
GAAAAATGATAAAAGTAAGGCTTGGCCAAGACCGCTGATGGCGAGAAGGGAGCAAATAATCAGAATGATGCCAATCAACTTCCACATCAGGCGCGAGCCGCCATAGACACCGAGATAATGCTCGGCCCATTCTGAATGACCTAGATTATCTACCAAATAATTGCTATAGCGGACCAAAAGAAAGCCCAAAACAATGACGAGGAGACTAAAAACGTAAGTCATATTTATTTTTTTATATATTATTATGTATGATGGTGGGTTTGACAGGTCTCGAACCTGTGACCTCCTCGGTGTAAACGAGGCGCTCTAACCAACTGAGCTACAAACCCATAGGTGGCGGGGCAGACCCAGGACCTGTCCGATGGACATCGGACCGCCCTAACCAACGCTTTGGTCGGGATCCCGATTAACAGGCCACATCGGGACTAGCCGCCTTAAAAAATGCAAAAATCAAAAATTAAAAATCAAAATTATTGTATCCTGCTAGTGCAGAATGTTTTATTTTTTATTTTTAATTTATCAAATGGTACCGCCACGGGGAATTGGGTCCAGGGCAGCAGAAAATCCTGCGCTGGCTCGGATTTTCTGTCGTCTCGCCCGTTAATGCAGCGGGCTCACTCCTGCCCTTCAATTCCCAGAGGTTTCAACAGTAGTTAGGTTTATTAAGGGATTGTGAAATTAAATTGTTCGGTGGTACCGCCACGGGGAATTGAACCCCGATTACCAGGATGAAAACCTGGTGTCCTGACCATTAGACGATAGCGGCAAGATAAAGGCAAAAGGCAAATTTAAAAAGGAAAAAGGAGGGTTGGTATTTTTAAAAAATACCCCAATTTTTTGGGTGAATACAAAAATATGGTATCATTATCTGGACAATTTGGCAAGGTTGGGCAATACTTTATAGAGAGAGCTATTTTTGAATAATTATGTTGATTTTGGGAATAGAAACATCTTGCGATGAAACTTCGGCTGCTGTTTTGGAGTTTAAAAATGGCGGTTTTAGGATACTCGGGGAGATGGTGGCGTCGTCGGTAGAATTGCAGGCACAATACGGGGGAATTGTACCAGAAGTAGCAGCTAGGGCGCAGATGGAATATATGATGCCGGTTTTGGAGCAGGTTAATAAGGCAAAAGGCAAAAGGCAAAAGGCAAAAGTGTTTGACGATATTGACTATATCGCGGTGACTAATGGGCCAGGGTTGATTACGAGTTTGCGAGTGGGAGTGGAGGCGGCTAGAACATTGAGTTATATTTGGAATAGACCATTGATCGCAGTGAATCATTTAGAAGGACACATTTACTCTGCTTTACTTTCAGTAAAGCAGAGTAAAAATCAAAAATCAAAAATCAAAAATCAAAATTATGGAAAATTATCAATAATAAAGTTTCCGGCAGTGGCTTTGGTGGTGTCGGGCGGGCATACGGAATTGGTTTTGATGAAAGATTATAATAATTATAAAATAGTCGGGCAGACTTTGGATGACGCAGTGGGAGAGGCTTTTGATAAGGTAGCTAAAATTTTAGATTTGGGTTATCCGGGCGGGCCGATAATTTCAGAATTGGCAGCGGCAGGAGATAAAACAAAATATAATTTTCCGAGGCCAATGATAAAAAGCGGAGATTTTAATTTTTCTTTTGCCGGATTAAAAACCGCGGTGTTATATAAATTTAAAACTCAAAACTCAAAACTCAAAATTAAGGATAAGAAGGATATGTGTGCGAGTTTTCAGGAAGCATGCGTGGAGATTTTGGCGAAAAAAACCATTAAGGCAGCGGAGAAATATAAGGTTAAGACTATGCTTTTGGGTGGAGGAGTGGCGGCAAATGGGGAGTTGAGAAAAAGACTGGGGCAGGAAGTCGATAAAGTCAATTTAGTTAATAAAGTTCAAAAAGGAAAAGACAAGATTCAATTATTGATACCGGAATTAAAATATACTGGCGATAACGCGGTAATGATTGCTTTGGCGGGGTATTTTAAGGTCAAGAAAACAAGAAAGCAAGAAAGCAATAAATTAGGGAGATTAGACAAGTGGAAGAAAGTGAGAGTGGATCCGAATTTGGGGTTATAAATGGAAAATGGCAAAAATTTATTTTAAAAAGCTCTCCCTATGGGAGAGCTTTTGGCATGCTGTAATAATTAGATTTTGTCTCGAAGCTTTAGATCGTAGATGATGGATTCAATTTTTTTCAGATTGTGGCCGATAGTTTCCAGCTTGGTCCGAGTGGCGCTGTTTCTGGTGATACTCAGGGGAATAGTGAGATTGTAGATGCCGGCGACATAGTCGTGGATAGCTTTGACCTGTTTTTCGTTTTGGTGGGCGAGGCGGACAAGCTCGCCAGTCAGATCAGATAGACCACCAAGATAGGTGTCAGGAGTGACTTTGAGCGAGGTGGCGGTGGGCAGGGGTTTATTTTTTATATAATTGTATAAAAGGACGGCCTCTACATATTCTTCAAAGCCAATACCAATGGCCGGGTTGGCGTAAAGGTAGGGATAACGTTTCAATTTATTTTGGAGTAGGGCAAAGAGCTTGTGCATCTCTGGCAAGTTTTTGTCCACTGCCTCAGTGTGGTTTTTGATCAAAAAGCTAATAGTGCTTTTGGAAAGAATACGGAGACGATCGGAAAGATCCATGCAAGCGCTTCTCTCGCGGCCGTGTTCTTCATAGAGTTTGTAGGGAATGGTGGGAAGCTTGGACATAAAAAGGCAAAAGTAAAAATTAAAAAGTAAAAATTTTGGTGGGCATGCTGGGACTTGAACCCAGGACCCCCACTTTATAAGAGTGGTGCTCTAACCAACTGAGCTACATGCCCTAGCATTTTGAATGGGGATTAAATTTTAAAAAGATCAATGTTTCCAACTCTTGGTAAAATATTTGACCTGCCATAGCCATGGGTGTACGTGGACTCGAACCACGGACCTTTTGCGTGTCATGCAAACGCTCTAACCAACTGAGCTATACACCCAAGGTCATGCCAGGTAGTTTATCTTTTTTATTTATTTTTTTATATTAGAGAAAAGTGGCATGGCGGGCAGGTGTCATACAAGCGCTCTAACCAACTGCCAGCCTCGCGTCGACGCGAGGCGAGGCGGGAGCTACGAACCCAATTATTTAAATTATAGACGATTATACCTTGATGATCAATGGGCGGGTCGGATAAGCTCCCGAATTTGATCAATAACAGTTTGTTCGGCGGTGATCAATTTGTTTTCATTAAGGTGGAAATGGGCTTGATTTTTATTACCTATGCCTTGCCAGGGGGTAGTCAGATCTAGGGCATTATAGTTGGCAGAAGTATAAACCTGGCCATCAATGGCGCCATTTGGTAGTTCATAGAGGAGGACAGTGATATTAATCAAAGGAGAG
>JAKLID010000066.1 GCA_022709795.1 Patescibacteria group bacterium
CCCTGACAATTTTCTACGCCTCACTCCGACAGATTTTCATTTTCTCGCCCCAAAAGCTCGCATTAACGCTGACTCGGCAAAAATAAATAAAAATTTCCATAACTAATTATTTAGTATTTATTCAGTAAAAAATAAAAAGCCCTTCTCCGGTTTGATGTTCAGATTTCTGAACTAGGAAGAAGGGCTTTTTGGTCAGCCAATGATGGAACATATTCCTGCTCCTGTTACTTCTGCCTCAATGTCTTTTTCACCAGGAGTTCTAAGAATTATTTTTTGCCCCTGGTGTTGATCTGCCAGATTTTTGTCTGATAAATCAGAGACGATAATTGGAGCAGGAATGGGTGGGCTGTTGTCTTTTTTAGACTTAGCCATTTGGATTCACCTCCTTTCGGGTGGTTACTTTTATGGCTTTGGTTGTTTATAATTTAATTTTATAATGACCAAGCGATTGTGTCCAGAGAGGTCTTTTTCGACTGATATTATAGCTTTTGGTAGGTATCGGTGGATAACTTTTTTGATGGCGATTGTTTGGCTGGGGTCAATTTCCAAAAATATGGTTATAGAGGCAACGCGGCGAGAAAGATCTTTGATTTGCGGGAGCAGGGTTCGGTAATATTTGAGGCCGTCAGGACCAGCAACCAGAGCTTTTTGGGGTTCGTATTTTAGATCAGGGTTGGCGCGATATTGAGTAGGGGTGAGGTAGGGGAGGTTGGCGGTAACCACAATGCGTGAATTATGAATTATGAGTAATGAATTAGGAATATTTTTTAATAAATCGCTTTGGAGAAATTTTATTTTTTGTGAGATGCCGTGCGATTTGGCATTGCGTTTGGCGATAGTGATAGCTGGCTTGGAGATGTCTAGCCCGTAATATTTAATACCTGATGCATCATACAAATTTTTAGCTAGAGCTATGGGGACGCAGCCGGAGCCGGTGCCGATGTCAATAAGAGTGACAGGTAATGAGCGGGGCGTAACGCGGAAGTGATTTAATACTTCCTCAACCATTAATTCCGTTTCAGGGCGGGGGATAAGGACATTTTTATCCACAAAAAAATCCAAGCCGTAAAATTCTTTATGGCCGGTGAGGTAGGCGATTGGCTCACACGCGGCTCGGCGGATAACTAAGTGATTGAATTTTTGAAGTTGCCCAGAAGTTAGCTGGCGGTCGGGATGGGAGTAGAGAAATTCTTTGGGTTTTTTGAGAGCAAAAGATAATAAAATTTCCGCGTCAAGAGAAGCGGAGGTGATGCGATACTGGTTGAGTTTTTGGATAGCAAGAGAAAGAGATTCGCTGATAGTCATGGGTAAAATAAGTATATGGCATAAAGTATTTAGTATTAAGTATGGGGCTAGGGAGCGTCGGTAAATTTTGTGATAGCAAGGTTGAGTGAGTTATTTATACTTAATACCTAATACCAAATACTTTATACTAATTTTATTGGTCGGCCTTTTTGAGAGCCTCAATAATTTCTGTGATGTTGCCGTCCATAATGACCGAGAGGTTGTGCCAGTTTTGTTTGATGCGATGATCGGTCAGACGGTCTTGGGGAAAATTGTAGGTGCGAATTTTTTCACTGCGGTCGCCGGTGCCGATTTGTGATTTACGTTCGGCTGAGAGTTTCTGATGGCGCTCAGCTTCAATATTGGCTAGGATGCGTGATTTCAAGACTTGCATAGCCTTTTCCCGGTTTTGTAATTGAGAACGCTCATCCTGACAGGTGACGACCGTATTGGTGGGCAAGTGGGTAATGCGGACAGCGGAATAGGTGGTATTGACTGATTGGCCACCATGGCCGCCGGCACAGAAAGTATCTATTTTTAGATCTTCCGACTTGATTGTTATTTCCTCATCTTCAGCTTCTGGCAAGACAGCGACGGTCACAGCCGAAGTGTGGACCCGACCGGCTTTTTCTGTTTCCGGTACTCTATGGACACGATGCGTACCGCTTTCATATTTGAGCCAGCCATAACTACCTTGACCATTGACTTCAAAAACAATTTCTTTAAAGCCGCCAATGCCGGTGCGATTGGAATCAACGATTTTGACTTTCCAGCCTTGTCTTTCGGAAAAACGGGAATAGAGGCGAAATAATTCAGCGACAAAAAGCGCTGATTCTTCACCGCCGGTGCCAGCGCGAATTTCCATGATGGTATTTTTTTTATCCAGCGGATTTTTTGGCCGGAGATAATCATCAATTTCCTCAACAAGAGCTTTTTTGTTTTCTGCCAGATTTTGATTATCAGAGATGGCCAGAGAAACCAATTCATCATTATCCTCGCCGTTGATAATTAATTCGTTTTCCCGGATATTTCTTTCTATCTCTTCCAGCTGGCTGATCTTTTCTATGATTGAGCTAATCTCATAAAATTCTTTATTGAGCGCACCAAGGCGCTGGGGATCACTTAAAACGGCTTGACTTTGCAGGTCGGCCTGGAGCTGGTCTTTCTTTAATTTGAGTTCGGTGAGTTTTTGTGAGTAATCCATATAATCTACGAATATACAAATCAGTTACAAATATACGAATAAAACAAAAGCTAATATGTGAGTAGAGTCTTGAGAGGGCTTATTTGTATATTTGTAAATATTTGTAATTTGTAGGAGTATCAAAAATCCCGCCTAGAGTAATCATAGCAGGATTTTGAAAGATAAAAAAGCTATTTTTCGGTCTGGGCTGCTTTTTTGACCGCGCGCCTGACTTTTTTCTTGCCAACTGGCTTCTGACTGGAGATTTCTTTGGCTTTGGCGGTTTTGGCCTGGAATTTTTCCACGCGTCTGGCAGTATCGACTAGTTTTTGCTTGCCGGTGAAGAAGGGATGGCAAGCGCTGCAGATTTCCACGTAAATTTCGTCCTTGGTGGAACCAGTGACAAAAGCATTGCCACAGGCACATTTGACCTGGCAATTCTTGTTGTATTTGGGATGAATATCTTTTTTCATAAATTGGCTAAATTACTAATTTATTTGGTTGATGGCATTCTAACACAGAGTGAGATATTTGACAAGCTGGCGGCTGTTTGTTAGACTAAATTCAGCTTTTAATAACTAAATTCTCATACTCTAACAAAGATT
>JAKLID010000067.1:0-2626 GCA_022709795.1 Patescibacteria group bacterium
TCATCAATAAATAAAATTATTTCCGGATTCATTTTTACTTCCTCCACGATTTGTTTCAGCCGACCCTCAAATTCGCCGCGGTAGCTCGTCCCGGCCACGAGCAGTGGCATATCCAAAGCGTATATTTTTTTATCCAAGAGCGCGTCCGGCACTTCGCCTCGCATGATTTTTTTGGCCAAGCCCTCGACGATCGCGGTCTTGCCCACGCCCGGTTCACCCAAAAGAATAGGATTATTTTTATTACGCCGCGCCAAGATCTGGATCACTCTTTTGATTTCCGCTTCGCGGCCGATCACTGGCGTGATGTTTCTCTGCGCTGTCGGGCTAGTCAAATCTGTGCCAAAAAAATCCAAGAGCATTTCCTTTTGCTTGTTGTGACGTTTTTGTTCCGCATTGATTTTTTCTTTGAGCGCTCCGACCGCTTCAGTCATCTCGCCAAATTTGGCGGTTGAGCCGAGGACTATCTCTAGATTTTTCAAGAGTGCTTTGCCAGTCACCTTATACTTTTCCAAAAGAGTATTGATGGCCTCATCATTTGCTTTGAGCAAACTGTACAGCAAGTGTTCGGTGCCGATATAGTTATGTTGGTATTTGGCCGCTACCGCCGCGGAATCAACCACGATCTTTTTGACCCGGTTGCTCAATTTTATTTCCTCTTTGGCCTGGATGATTTTTTCCCATTCATCCGCCTTGAGATTCTCACCCAGATCAGTTTCCAATCCGGCCTTGACCCCAGCCTTGATCAGGGTTTCCGCGCCGAGCGAGCCCTTTTCACCGACCAGGCTCCAAAATATTTCCTCGACATCAATTTCTTTTTTCTTACTGCCCAAAGACAGACCATAGGCTCGGACAATGGTTTTTTTGTAATGACTGGTAAATTTATTTAAAATAGTTTCTAACATAGTTTTCAATTTTTCCGTGCCCTTATTCTAACATGTTTTTTTTATTGGTTCAATGAGTTTTATATGATTCATTTTGATGCCCTGCGTCTTGTTTGACAGAACAAGATATTTATGATACAATGATATTAGTTAAGAGTATTGCCGAATACTCTTTTTACATAGCTAAAAATAACTGAAAACATTAAAAACTAAAGTAAAACATATGTTTTCCAATTTGCGTAAGTCTTTCCTTGTTTTTCTAGGCCTCAGCCTGGTTTTGAGCCAGGTGTTTATTATTGGCAATAATAATGTTGCTTCAGCCGCGGTTTTATGGGGCGACGTTGACAATGATGGCGTGGTCGATTCTACTGATGCTCTGCGCATTCAGACTTATGTAATCAACAATAACTGCGGTTGTATTTCGAATTTTGCCAATGCTGATGTCAACGGCGATGGTGTGATCACTAGCGCCGATGCTGATCTCATCCTCCAATATGAGGCTGGCGAAATTGCTTCTTTGCCAGTTAACGCGCATTTATATACTTCCTATTATCTCACCAGCAACTCCACCACCAGGCCCCTCATCGTTCCTCCTTCTTCCTGGGTCGTTGGTAAAACAGCCGAGGACTTGGCTAAATATATTCCCAACTGTACCAATGTCTATCGTTGGGACTCTCTAGCTAAGGGTTGGATCGGTCACCCCAAAGGTACCCCGATCAACAACTTTAATCTGGAAGCCGGCGGCGGCTATGCTATTTCTGTCTCTGCCAACACCCTGGTCTATTTTCCTGGCACTCAAAACCCCTCGGTTATGATTTCTATGTATAAAACATCACAGACCATAGACCAGTACCATTTTAGCTTGCCCAGTTCTTGGGTTGGTAAAAAAGCCGAGGATATTTTAAGTTCGATGACTAATACTAATGCCAGTACCGTTTATTATTATGATGTTACGGCTGGCGGTTGGATTGGCCATCCCAAGGGCACCTCAATCAATAATTTCTCCATCACAGCTGGAACATCTTATGCGGTTCAGATTACTGGAGATACCTTGTTTAGCCCTTATCTATTAGCAACCTATTTTTGGTCCACCGGCGAGTGGTCACCTTGCGCCAATGGCCTCCAAAACAGAGTAGTTTATTGCCAAAAACCTTCAGGCGAAGCGGTAAATGACAGTTATTGTAATAGCGCCGGCGTTAAGCCGGAAACCAGTCAGATTTGCACTGCGGATGTTCAAAAGCCAGATTTGATTATTGAGAGCATAAAACTTGTTCCCCAAAACCCAAAGCAGAATGTATCTTTCACAGGCACTCTTGAAATGGTAGTAAAAAACCAAGGGACTGCGGCCACTAATTATTACGAAGGCATCCGAACAAGTATCAACATGAAAGAACCTGATGGTACTTTAATCAATATGGGTGATGTTCCTACCAGCTATCTTCAGTATAAAAATAATCTAGCAGCGGGAGAAAGCTTTACGGCTTCATTCCCGATAATTAATATGGTTGTTGACACTACCTATATCACTGCAGTAGGGGATATAGACAATGCGCTAACTGGAGCACCTGGCTTTATCGCAGAATCGGATGAAAATAATAATATTCTTAGCAAAATGATTACCGTTGATTCAACCACTTCCTATTACCTCGCCAGCACCTCAACCACCAAGCCCCTTATCGTCCCCCCGTCTTCTTGGGTCGCTGGCAAGACAGCTGAGGACTTGGCTAAATATATTCCCAACTGTA
>JAKLID010000067.1:2634-2902 GCA_022709795.1 Patescibacteria group bacterium
GGGTTGGTCACCCCAAAGGTACCCCGATCAATAATTTCTCCCTTGAGCCAGGCGTTGGTTACGCGCTCTCTCTGAGTGCTGGCACCTTGGTTTATTTCCCTGGTACTCAGGATGCCACGACCATCATCAATATGCCTCGGACCTCGCAGAGCATAAACCAATATCATTTTACCCTTCCTGATTCCTGGGTGGGCAAGAAGGCTGAGGATCTTGTCTCAGCTATCAATAACGCCAGTACCATTTATTATTACAATGTCACCAGCGCTGG
>JAKLID010000068.1 GCA_022709795.1 Patescibacteria group bacterium
CTATCGCGCTTAATTGCAAAAGCTCGATCACCAAGAAAATGCCGATGAGAGAAAAAAAGGCTAAAGCCGCAATGACGATCTCGCTTTTGACCTTTTTCCGTCGCTTTATTTCGCGAACTGGCAGGAGATTGATGTGTATCATAATTTCAAAATGTGGCTGATCGAATTGCGAGGCCTGTTGCGATAGCCATCTCTGGAGCTATCGTAGCAAGATACTGTTCATCCAAATTTTTATTATCAATAATCATCGTAGTAAATGGATTAAAGGCAATAACATCTAATCCTGTTTCCCTGGCTATATATTCTTTCAGACCATTAACCTTGGCCCCCCCACCACTAAGAATTATGGACCGTAAAGGCTGGTCGGGATTATTCGCCAAGTAGAGATCTATAGCTTTTTTTATCTCCAAGACCCATTGCGTACAGGTTTGATTAAAAATATTTTCGACAGTTTTTTTATGTTCCTCTAACGGCACAATGCCGAGTTTTATTCTTTCGGCCTGGAGATAATCAACATTGAGAGCATTCGCCAACTGGTCAGTCAACTGCTCGCTCCCGACAACGATATCTCGCGCCAATACAGATACCCCTTCAGAAATTATATTGATATTCATTTTAGAAGCTCCAATGTCGACCAAAGCGACATTTTCAGTCCGCCCCGAAACTGTTTCCCAAATGTTTTCCAACGCAAAACCGTCGACATCGACAAGAACAGTGTTCAATTTAAGTTCATTGAGCATGTCAAGATAGTCATTGACTACTTCTTTTTTTGCCGCAACCAACATTATATCACACCTATCAGTACCTTCTTTCTTGGTTGGAAGCTTTTGGAAATCGATGTAAACATCATCTAGATCAAATGGAATATATTGCTCAGCCTCAGCGCTGATATATTTGGCCAACGCATCATATTCCATTTCCTCTAAATTAATTTTTTTGACTATGACGGAATAACCAGAAATTGAAATACCTATTTTTTTATTTTTTATTTTAAGATTTTTTAATAAAGCAGATAGAGCCTTACCAACCTCTAAAGGTTCTTGCAGAACCCCGTCTTCCACAGCCCCTGAAGGTAAAGCTGCTGATCCAACTGCTATAAGTTTATAGGTAGTTCCGGTTTTTTGCAGTTGACACACTTTTATTGCGTGAGATCCGATATCAACACCAGTTATTAAATTATCTTTTTTAACCATTTTTTTACAAGTTCATCGTTGGGTGTTTGCCAAAACGTATCCAGTTGTTTTGGAGGGCAAGAGACTACAGCTCGCAATCACCAATATACTTTAAAAGACCATGTCTTAAAAAAACGATTGCCGCCTAGAACATTTAATCTGGAACCACAGGCGATGTCTAATACGATCATGAAGAACCCACAAGGCATTGGGACTTTTCATGGCCAAGTCATTTCAAGCACTGCGCTTCACTTACCCTGTAAAAATTTAAAGCAACCAAAGACTCATTCAAAATAATAAATACGCCAAGTGACTACTAGCAGGAATTAAACGTATTTTTTATTCCTTCTTAGTATTAAGCACACAAAACGCTTTCTTTGTCAAGTTGAGAAGAAATTTTTTATTGGATTTCCACAGGTCTAGTCCACACATCATGAACCCTCGCCTTCCGCACATCAAGCAACCACCTGAATTTCCCTTTTAATTTTCACACAATGCCGCGGCAATTTTCTCTCGACTTTATGCTCGCAAGGTAAACCCGGGTCATTCTCTCGCAACTTTCAAAAAAGGCAGAGATTCTCTGCTTGGCTCATAACATGCCAGATTGACAGCGAAACTTCAGCACACTTGCTGAGTCACCAACACTCACTCTCACTGGTCTTCCAAAAAAATCCGCCGGAGTTTGTAAAAATAATCGACACCGGACCAAACAGTCAGCACCAATGCCACATAGACAATGGCTAGTCCCAACTGGTGTAAATTCGAAATAGGCAAAACGCCGAGAGGAAAAATCAAGGTGCCCAAGCCTATGTACTGGATAGTGGATTTCCATTTGCCTAGGCTGCTGGCATCAACAACAACACCGGACGAGGAAGCGACCCCTCGCAGCCCAGTGACCACTATCTCGCGGCATAGAATGATCAGGGCTACCCAAGCTGGCATTTTACCGGTGGGGATGAGCATGATTAACGCTGTGGTCACCAAGACCTTATCGGCCAAAGGATCCATCAGTTGACCCAAGACGGTTACAGCTTTGTACTTCCGAGCGAAATAGCCATCTATCCAGTCAGACCCGGCTGCAATCGAAAAAACCAGCCAGGCGATCAAGCTCATACGGGTGGTTTGCTCCTGAAGCAAAAGCAGCATCAGGCAGCCGGAGAGGATAAACCGGCTGCCTGTGATGAGATTAGGTAGATTAAGAATTTTGGAACTGCGGTTCAATTGACGGTTACCATTTGCCGGACATTGATATTCGGCGGAAGCGAGGGCCTGTTGCTGCGGTACGAGCGATAAGTCTCCATGACCTTGGCAACATAGTTCTGGGTTTCGGGGATCCGAGGAATGACACCATAGGGAGCGACATTACCCGGACCGGCGTTATATGCCGCCAAGCTTAGTTCCACATTTCCATTAAAGTTGTCAAGTAGATATCTAAGGTACTTGGTGCCCCCGTTGATGTTCTGGAGGGGATCAAAGGGGTCAATGACTGCTAAATCCTTGGCGGTACCCGGCATCAACTGCATCAACCCTTGAGCGCCTTTCGGTGAGAGCGCATTAGGGTCGAAATTGGATTCCGCTTTAATGACCGCCTTGATCAGAAGCGGATCCACCTGGTGGTTCATGGCCGCCACCTGGATATACCGGTTCAGAGTTTGGGGCGCGCTCCTGAAGGCAGAGTACCCACCACGGTAATAGCCGCTGTTCGTCACCCCCCGGG
>JAKLID010000069.1 GCA_022709795.1 Patescibacteria group bacterium
TTCTCGATTTTGCCGAGGGTTTTCCGAAGGGGCTTCCCAGCCCCTACGTAAAACGCGATGCATCCCTGCATCGCCCCTGTCGGGCTAATCTCGTCAAAATCTGCGATGCTCGGGGCGGAATAACGGGACAAAACCCCGTACCGAACTCAAAGAATCTCAACGGATTACCGAATAGGTTATTAAACCGATTGGTTTGTTTCCTATTACCGCGTGGGCACAAAAGGCTTGCCCACTCTAACCCGCTATAAGCTGCGCAAATGGGACGATTTTTCCCGTATGCCGTGCCGAGCACCGGAGATTTTGGCGAGATCAGCCCGCATGGGGAGCGGCAGGGATGCCGCTCGTTTTCGGAGGGCTAGGACAGCCCTTCCGAAAACCCTCGCCAAAAGCTTCGGCGCGCAGGATAAAAGCGGCATCCGGGTCGCCTTTTCTTTGGATACTTTCTTTTGGCGACGCAAAAGAAAGTATCGCGGCTGCCGGTCCGCGAACCGGCGTTAAATTGGCTTCGCGGTAGCGAAACGATTAAAACAAAGGTGTTTCAATTAAAGCATGCGTCCGATTACGCTGACGCTAATCGGACCTACGCGAGCTAATCGGACCTAATGAGGCTATTCATATTTACCTCATCGTGTAGATCAATTTCCTCAATTGGATCTCTATCTGTTTCCTGACTCAACTCTGGAAGTCCTCTGACTTTTCTACTCCAGTTTATTAGCGGCCTGTTCTTAGCAGCCAGTTTATTCTCAAGTTCGCAAAGCTTAAGTTTTAAATGTCTTTGGGTCGATTCTTCCAAAATAATCATTGCTTCACTCAAATTTTTAGTCATCAAATCAATATCATCACCAACTTTTTTATGCGCAACCGTAAAAAACGAATAAAACAGAATAAAGACTATAAAAAAATAACACGCATCTTCAGAATAACATATCAACCTTGCGTAATCATCAATTGGTGCGATTTGAGAAATACCAGATGACACGGACCTACTAAAACTAAATCCGACAAATGACAAGTAACCAGTAGCCTCGTCAACCGAGAATGATGCCGGATTGATTTTGAACAAGGCAAAATACTCTACCGAATAAATTAACACAGTAAATAAAAGTATGTAGACCCAATTAATTATCAAATAATAATATACCCCTCCACCAGTGAAAACATCTCTTATCTTTGAATTCAATATTTCAGCAAGCGAATAAAACATGTAAACAGGAAGAGGGTCTCCATGATTTTCAGTCATGTTATTAGATTTATCTATTCGCAACATATACTGACCAAAGTATTGGTCATCTTGTATTTTTTCTTTAAACTCCGCAATTGATTTCACCACTCTTGTCAGCACGCTAGAGTTCATTGATGTGATAAATTTATCACCAAGAAAGTAGATTAATATTAACTGCAAAGTTATTACGCACCCTGTCAACGAATAAAGCTCAAAGCGACCACTTTGGCTGTTTTTGTCTACAGAAAAAATAACAACCAATGCCGCCAATAACACTGTAGTCATAATAAACTTTTTCTTAAAATCAAACACCAAGCCAAATATTAACGGCGAAAAGAATATAATCTTTTCTAGACGCCCAAAAAGAAGCCTACACACTCTGTAAACAATAATAAATGGATATACAAGAGAATAAATAACAAAATTCAAAAATAATTTGCCGCCAAAAATAATCCACAAAACAGATGTTGTCACCAGGAAAACAATAAACCTATAATTCAGGATAAATAAGTAATTTGGATGTATTTCTTCAATTAAATAACGATCAAAGTCAAAGAAAAATATTTTTATAATCGTTCCAGTCCAAAAAAGAAAAGCCAACAATTCTTTTGCATAAAGGAACAATTTTGAGTCTTTATTCAGCATGCAAATACCAAATATCCAAATTAACTATTAGAATCACAGGGCGCATAAACAATACCATCATTCGCCAATTTATTTAATGTCATCCGGCGGAAGGCGCTACGCTTTTCCACCTACGACATCAACCGCATTTACTCTCCCCACAATTCAAACAAGTCATACACCCATCCATCAACACCATGGCCTTGGTCGAACACTTGTTACAAAGCACGGCTTTTTCTGGAAACGCTTGGCCTTCCGTCGCGCCATGCAAGGCTTCGAACTCGCGGCGTTTTTCGTCCAGCAATTGCTGGTGATGGTCGCTGAGCTTTTCCGATTTGATCATGCCGATGTGTTTCATGTGGGTTTCGATGGCCGAACCGATTTCCGCCACCAGCGACGGCATGAACATCCCGCCTTTTTTAAAATAGCCGCCGCGCGGGTCGAATACTGCTTTCATTTCCTCCACCAAAAAGGTGGCGTCGCCGCCCTTGCGGAACACCGCCGAGATAACCCGCGTCAACGCCAATACCCATTGGAAATGCTCCATGTTCTTGGAGTTGATGAAGATTTCGTAAGGGCGGCGCTCTTCGTGGGCAGTACCCATGTTCAGCACCATGTCGTTGATGGTGATGTACAGCGCATGCTCGGATTGAGGGGTTTTGATTTTATAGGTCGAGCCCAGCAAGACTTCCGGGCGCTCGACGTTTTCGTGCATCTGCTCCAGCGAAGGTTTTTCCGCTTCCGGCTGTGCGGTTTCGGCATTGTCTTTGGTCAGCACTTTGTAGCCGACGATTTTTTTGTTGATTTTGTGTAGGGTCATGATGTTTACCTAATAAGGTTATCGGCCCTTCGTCTTAACGAGCCGTGAATATTCTTTAAAAATCAGGAAGCGTTTGCCAGCCTTACCGAGTCGAGGTACAGCGTGTCCGGACAAATATCTTGCTCGTGTGGCCAGGCCACCGTGCCATCGACCACAGCCACGCGCTTGAAATACGGTTTGTCGCGCAACTCCTTAAAT
>JAKLID010000007.1 GCA_022709795.1 Patescibacteria group bacterium
CTGATAAGCTGGAAAGTGAGCTGTGGAATATCTTAAAATTTTATTATTAAATACTAGAGTATCTAGTCTAGAGCCTTTAAAATTATTGATTTGGTCGCCTGTGATATCTGGTACGCTGGCGTTCACAGACATCCGGTTTGCGCCTTGGTTTTTCTAATAGATAATCTGAATACCTATGAATTTCATCTTAGCCCTGAGCATATCAATTACAAATGGATTAATAAAAACGAAATCAAAGACGAATTTCTCTGGCCAGGGGCGATAAAAATGTTGCAAAAAGCATTTGCCAGACATGAAGAATTAAAAAAATTATTTTTATGAAATATTACATCACCACCACTTTGCCCTATGTCAATGCCGAGCCGCATATCGGTTTTGCTTTGGAAATCATCCAGGCTGATGTTCTGGCGCGTTTCCATCGACAAAATGGCGACGAGGTATTTTTTAATACTGGTACTGATGAGCACGGCCTGAAAATTTACCGTAAAGCCCAAGAGCTGGGCATTGATCCACAGAAGTATTGTGATGAATACGCGGCCAAATTTGACAATCTCAAAGCCGCCCTCAATCTGAGCTATGACAATTTTATCCGCACCACCGACGGACATCATATCGCCGCCGCGCAGGCATTCTGGCAACTTTGTGAAAAGAATGGTGATATTTACAAAAAAAATTATCAAATCAAATATTGCGTCGGTTGCGAACTAGAAAAAACCGAATCCGAACTAGCTGGTGGCAAGTGTCCGATTCATCCCAATTTAGATTTAGAATTGATTGATGAAGAAAATTATTTTTTCCGCTTTAGTAAATATCAACAGTCACTTTTGAAATTGTATTCTCAAAATAAAGAATTCGTCGTGCCAGAGTGGCGTCAAAATGAGATCACCAATTTTGTTACCGCTGGCTTGGAGGATTTTAGTGTCTCCCGCCTCAAAGAAAAAATGCCCTGGGGTATTCCTGTACCTGGTGATGAAGCCCAAGTAATGTATGTTTGGTTTGATGCTTTGGTCAATTATATTTCTTGTCTTGGTTGGCCCTGTCATTGCGAGCGTGTCAATAAATTGGGAGCTGATGAATCGCCCGATTTGGCGCTCTGCCAAAAAGACTCTTGTAATTATAAAAAATTCTGGCCTGGATTTCAGGTCGCTGGTAAAGACAATCTGCGCCAACAATCTGCCATGTGGCAAGCCATGCTTTTGTCTGCTGGTTTACCCACGTCGAAGCAAGTGATGATTCATGGTTTTATTACCGCTGGCGGTCAAAAAATGAGTAAATCTCTGGGCAACGTGGTTAATCCGTTTGAATTGGTAGAAAAATTTGGCACCGATGCTGTGCGTTATTATTTATTGGCTAAATTGCCACCCTTTGAAGATGGCGATTATACCGAAGAAAAATTCAAAGAATCTTACACCGCTGATCTCTGCAATGGACTTGGTAATCTAGTTTCCCGCGTTTCCAATCTGATCGATAAAAACAATTTGTCACTCAAATTGGATACGGCTGGTGATGGCGGAATGAAAGAGAGCTTTGATCAAAAATTATCTGAATACAAATTCAATGAAGCTCTGGAAATTCTCTGGACTAAACTGCGCGCTTGCGATGAAGCTATTACTAGAACCGAGCCCTGGAAAATCAAAGATCAAGCAGAATTAAAGAAAGTCTTGAAGCCAATTGCGCAGGATATTCTCAATGTGGCGGCTTTGCTCAGACCTTTTATGCCAACCACTGCGGATAAAATCATCCAGACCTTTGCCGCTGAAAAAATAGTAAAAAGTGAAATTCTTTTTCCAAGAATTTGATATGGCCACAGAACGATTTAAAATCACCCCAGCTTCTTATGTCTTTTTGTTTAATGATAAAAACGAGGTGCTTTTAAGTTTGCGTCAGAATAGTGGTTATCGCGATGGACAATACCAAGTCCCAGCTGGCCATGCAGAAGAACACGAGTCTTTTGCCCAGTGTGCTGTACGTGAGGCTAAAGAAGAGGCTAATGTGGAAATAAAGATTGAAGACTTAAAACTGGCCCATGTTTTACATCGACTAGAAGGCGACAAAGAAGAAAAGGATGAAAATGTGCGCCAACGCCTGGATGTATTTTTTATCACCAGAAACTGGGCTGGCGAAATAAATAATAATGAGCCGGAAAAGTGTGTTCATCTGAAATGGTTTCCTTTGGATAATTTACCTGACAATATTTTTCCCTATATTAAGTTTGTTTTGGAAGAATGTGAAAAAGGTATTATGTTCAGCGAAACCGGGTTCAGGGAATATTGACTTGCGGTTTGAATATTGTAGTTGGAAATTTTATTAGAAATTAGTAATTTTAATAATATGCTTTTAATCGACATTGTCTTGCTCATTATTCTTCTGGGCTTTATCATCAATGGCTGGCAGTTGGGCTTATTGAAAACTTTGGGCGCTCTGATCGGCATAATCGTCGGTATTATTTTGGCTGGCCATTTTTTTATGGAAGCCTCATATTGGCTGGCGCCAATGATGGGCGGCCGGGAAAATTTGGCCCGAATCGTCAGCTTTTTGGCTATTTTTATTATCGCCAATGGTGTCATTGCTATGGGCATCTGGCTTTTGAGTAGCACTCTGAAACTCTTGTCTTTTATCCCTTTTGTCAAACTGATTGACCATGTCGGCGGCGCCTTGCTCGGTCTTGTCTGTGGTGTTTTTATTTTGGGTATTTTGATTATTATGCTTGATAAATACCCCATGATTAATTTCTTGACCAGCTATTTTGAGGAATCAAAAATCGTGCCTTATCTAGCCAAAGGTTCGTCAATTTTAACGCCTCTTTTGCCCGAAGCGGTAAAGCAAATCAAAGGAGTCTTGGAAATTTAAAAATCAAATATCAAAATTTAAAATGACAATTTAAAATTAAAAATTAACCTATCCCCGTGAGGGGATACCATAATTTTGATTTTTGATATTTGATTTTTAATTTATTTTTTCATGCCATTTTTAATCGATTCCCATGCCCATGTAAATTTTAATGCCTATAAAGACGACGGAGACGCAGTTATCCGTCGTTCTTTAGGTAAAGGAATCTGGCTGATCAATGTCGGTTCGCAATATGATACCTCTAAAAGAGCCGCAGAAATAGCCAATCAATATAAAGAGGGCGTTTATGCCGCTATCGGGTTGCATCCGATACATTTGTCACACACTGAAGTGGATGAAGAAGAAATTCATTTTAAAACACGGGAAGAATTTTTTGACGAGGATAAATATCAAGCCTTGATTGATGCTGATAAAAATCACAAGATTGTGGCAGTGGGGGAGATCGGTCTGGATTATTTTCATATTCCAGAAAATTTCACCTTAAAAGAAATTAGAGAGCGTCAGGCGCCTGATTTTATCAAACAATTACATTTTGCCGCTAAGAATAACTTACCGGTGATAATTCACTGCCGTGATTCCGAGCGCGGCAAATTTGACGCCTACCGCGATACATTGGATATTTTGCGAACAGAAATTAAAAACGGTTTGGTGTTTCGTGGTATCAAGCACAGTTTTGACGGTAATCTGGAAATCGCCGAAGAATTTTTTCAGTTGGGTTTTTATGTGGGTTTTACCGGCGTCATCACTTTTGGTAAAAATGCCGAGGAGCTGCGCCAGCTTGTCAAAAATTTACCACTGGATAAAATATTAGTAGAAACCGATTGCCCTTATCTGTCTCCTGACCCGCATCGTGGTGAACGCAATGAACCAAGCTTTGTAGAATTTACTGCAGCAAAAATCGCGGAATTAAAAGGCGTGACGTTGTCAGAGGTTGCTAAAGCTACCATTTTCAATACTCAAAAGTTATTTAGAATTTAATTTTTTTGTATTAAGATAATTTATGATTTTGGGTTTTGGAATTTTATTAGGAATTAGGTTAATTAGAAATTAGAAATTTACAGATGCTCCGTTATCTTCTCCCTCCACTCCTAGCTTTTATTGTCTCATTACTTCTTACCCGACGCGTCCGCCGGTTGGCTTTAAAATATAATATTGTTGACGCGCCGACTGAAGAACGCAAGATTCAGATTGGTCATGTGCCATTACTCGGCGGCTTGGCTGTTTATTTGTCATTTTTGATAGTTCTAATTTTTTCCTGGGCTTGTGGCTTGTTGTCTGATGGCAAAATAACCGCAGTCAAAATCTTGGGCATTATACTCGGCGGTCTTGTTATCTGTATTGTCGGTTTTATTGATGATAAATATGATATCAAGACCAAATCATTTCTGGGCCCATTTGTTGCTTCGGCCATCGCTGTCGCCTGTGGAATTGTTATTGTTTATATTACGAATCCCTTTGTTTCAGGCAGTGGTCCTTATGGCCGGGCGTTATTTTATTTTGCCGGTTCCCTTGGCTATCTTTTGAGCTTTGTCTGGCTTTTGGTCATGATGTACACTACGAAATTCTTGGATGGTCTGGACGGCTTGGTTTCTGGTATTGGCGCGATTGGCTCGATTATTCTTTTTATCGTGTCACTTTTTTGGGATGTGCCCCAAAGTGGTACTTCTGTTCTGTGTTTGATCTTGGCTGGCAGTTGCTTGGGTTTTCTGGTTTACAACTGGCATCCAGCCTCCATATTTCTCGGCGAATCCGGCTCGGTGTTTATTGGTTTTATGCTGGGGATATTGGCTATCATTTCTGGCGGCAAAATCGCCACTACGCTCCTCATTATGGGCATTCCGCTTTTGGACGTAGTCTGGGTGGTTTTGCGGCGGGTGTTTAAAGAGCGTAAGAGTCCTTTTGCTGGCGATCGTAAGCATTTGCATTTTCGGCTTCTGGATGCTGGCTTTTCTCATCGTAGCGCGGTTTTATTTTTATATTTTATCACTTTAATTTTCGGTTCGGCTTCTCTTTTTCTGCAAAGTAAATATAAAGTCATAGCCCTTGCCATCATGGGGGTGTTTATGGTTATATTAGGTTATAAAATTGTTCAAAAACATAACAAAAAAAATCAAACAAACAAAATCTAAAAAGTGGGGGACAAAATGAAGGTGCTATTACTGTCTTTGTTAATCATCTTTTTTCTCTCGTTAGGGATAATATGTTTAGCTATATATAATTTTTACAAAAATCTAAATATAACCATGACATTTTTGGGTTTTAAGCAACAGCAAAAATCCAAGCAATAAATCAAAAAAGAGAGGAGCAACAGGCATGACACGGAAATACATTCTCGGCATCGTGATCTTTCTAATCGCAATCCTTATGTCGCCAATAATCGCAATAGTGACTGGCCTGCTGTATATTGTCTTCGGCGTTGGCCTGTTTGTATTTTTTAAATTTTGTGCTACTAATTTAGACGCAAAGGAGGTGTGCTGATGGTTATTTTCCTGGAAGGTTTTTCGCAGGTTATTTTTGTTCTTAGCGGGACTTTTTGTCTGGTTTATCATTTATTCTTAAAAAAATGGTTCACCATGTCCCAGCTCATCAACTTTTTTGGCTGCAAATCAGAATTGTCTGATTGAGCCCAAGCTAGCCCGTTTTTATGGTAAAAAAAGCCAGACTCGGGCGGCTTTTTTTTATCTGCCAATCTGGTATAATAACATTAGCTAAATTTTACTTATGCTCAAGAAGAAAATCCTGTTCAAACTTTCCGGTGAATTTTTTAAATCCGCCACTAATACCATTGATATTGAGCGAGTTTTTGATTTGGCCAAGGAAATTGCCACGATCAGAAAAAAATACCGTTTGGCAGTAGTTTTCGGCGGGGGCAATATTTTTCGTGGTCGGCAGATGACTGGTAAAATAAAAAATCAAGCGGCTTGGCACTTTGTCGGCATGGCCGCGACCCTAGTCAATGCCCTGGCCTTGAAAGCTGTTTTTGATGAATTGCGTATTCCGGCCAGAATTATTTCTGCTTTTGATCCACCCAAAAAACAAGATTATTTCCGCCACAATGAGATTATTATTTTTGCCGGTGGCACTGGCCGGCCGTTTGTCACGACTGATTCGGCTGCGGTCAAATACGCTTTAGAATATGGCGCAGATATAATTTTAAAAGGTACCAAGGTTTCCGGCATTTATACCGATGATCCGCATAAAAATCCCCAAGCCAAAAAATTCAATGAGATTAGTCATCAGGATTATTTAAAAATAAAAAATACTACTATTTTTGATAAAGACGCCGTGGCGCTGGCTGGCCGCAAAAAATTGCCGATTTATATCTTCAGGTGGGGAAAAGGAATGGTGGCAAAAGCGATCAAGCTCCAAGCCGGGGGGACATTGATAGATGGCTAATTTTTATTCTTAAGGTCGAACTTATGTTATTAACATAAATCTTAAAATATGGACAATCAAACAAACTATCAAGCACCCCCAAAAAGACAAACAGTCAAATCATATTTCCATTATTGTTTTTCTGATTGAGTTTGCGTTTTATATTATTTATCAAGTTTTAATGGGGCAATTATAGACAAAGTAATCTAATTATAAAAAAATTATGCCTTCTGGAATTGGGGCTTTTATTGATTCTATAAAAACAATCATCTCATCTATGCCCTCAAAAATTGAGATTGTTTTTTATATGATAAAAGAAATTGCCCTAATGAATAATAGTGAATTTATTTTAATACCTCTTGTTTTTTTGATTATTATATTTATCTATCTTTATTTTACAAAGCCCATTAAGGACATTTTAATAAAAGATGATGAAATAATTCTCTATTTGGCTGGTGGCGCGATTAAGCATTTAAATTTTAATGAATTTAACAAATTAGAGATGGACGCGCATAGGGGTAGAATAACCTTTGTACTTAATTGGCAAGACGAACATAAGCCTATTGTTCTATATGGCACCCCAAAAACCAGAAACGTGGTTAAAAAAATTATTCAGGCAAGCGGTCTAAAAAAAACCAGAAACCTTGGTGGTTTAAGTTGGGGAAAAGAGGCTGGTTATCAAGCAACTGAGGACGATTTAAAATTCGATCTTATTAAAAAAGAAACGTTCTTATCCTTGTTCATAGTATTATTCTTAGGAGTCCTTTTAGTATTCGTCCTTATTTATTTTTTAGATAAATATAAATTAATTATTAAGTAAAAATATTATGACAAAAATTGCCATCAATGGTTTTGGCCGCATTGGCCGAGCGGCGTTTAAGATCGCTTTAGAGCAAAAAAATATTAAGGTCGTGGCCATCAATGACCTGACTGATAATAAAACTTTGGCCCACTTATTGAAATATGACACAGTCTATGGCGAATATAACAAAAATATTACTTATACCGACAAAGAATTAGTTGTGGATAAACAGAAAATTTTGTCTTTTGCCGAAAAAGACCCAAATCAGCTGCCTTGGAAAAAATTGGGCGTGGATGTGGTTTTGGAGTGTACGGGTATTTTTCGCGACCCAGTGTCAGCGGGGCTACATCTCAAAGCTGGGGCCAAACGGGTGATTATTTCTGCTCCGCCCAAGAGCGATGACGAGGTAAAAAATATTGTCCTTGGTGTTAATTTCAAAGATTATAATCCTAAAACCGATAAAATAATTTCCAATGCCTCTTGCACGACCAACTGTATGGCGCCGGTCGCCAAGGTTCTCCATGACAAGTTTGGTATTGTCAAAGCCATGGCCAATACTATCCATTCCTACACCGCTGACCAAAATCTAGTTGATGGTCCGCACAAAGACTTGCGTCGGGCTAGAACTGCCGGACAGAATATTATTCCCACTTCAACAGGCTCGGCGATTGCCGTGGCCAAAGTCATCCCCGCGCTTCAGGGCAAAATGACTTCGGTGGCCTACCGCGTGCCAACAGCTTGTGTTTCTTTGATAGAATTTGTCGCTGAGTTGGGAAAACCGGCTACAGCCGAACAAATCAATAACGCCTTTATTTCCGCGGCTAAAAAAGAATTATTGGATATTCTCATGGTGACAAGCGACGAGTTGGTTTCTTCTGATTTTATCGGTAATCCTTATTCCGCTATTGTTGATATGAAATTGACTGAATCCCTTGGTGGCAATCTAGTCAAAGTCGTGGCTTGGTATGACAATGAGTGGGGGTATTCAAATAGACTAGTTGAGCTCGCTGGGCTGGTATAACCTGCAGTATAAAATATTTTTGATTGGAGCAAAACACGAACAATTTCCAAGAAACAATTTCCGAGCTCCCCGCCTGCCAGCGCCTGATGCCCAGCCCGCATTGCTACGCAAAGCGTTGCCGGCGGGCGCAGGCTATGACGGGCAGGCAAATAAATTCCAAACCTCAAATCGCAAATTCTAAATATTTGAATATTGGTACTTGAAAATTATTCTGTGCTTTGAATTTAGAATTTGGTGCTTATTTGGAAATTGTATCTTGTCTCTTGGAGCTTGCGTCAGTAATTAATTTAGTTCAATTATATGTCTCGTTTAATTCTCGACATCGAAACCGCTGGCAAAAATTTGTCTGATCTGGACGAAATATCTTTGGATTACGTCAATCATTGGGCGGAAAATTCCGCGCTCAATCCAGACAATATTGAAGAAGAAGTGAAAAAAATCGAAGAGGGTTTCAGCATCTCGCCTTTGACCGCCGAAACGGTTTGCATCGGCATGCTCAACCCGGAAACCAAAAAAGGCCTGGTTTATTATCAAGCGCCCGGTTCCAATAAAGAATTTGAGGAAGAGGGGATAAAATATTCGGCTTTGAGCGAAGCGGATATGCTCAAAAATTTTTGGGAGCAAGTCAAATTTTATGATGAATTTATTACTTTCAATGGCCGGGGTTTCGATGTGCCATTTCTGATGATTCGTTCGGCCATTCACAAAATCCGTCCGACCAAAAATTTACTTTCCAATCGCTATGTCAATAGTCAGTTTGGCGGTGCCAAGCATATTGACTTGCTTGATCAGTTGCAGTTTTACGGGGCTACCTGGGGCAAACGCGGCTACAATCTGCATATGTTTTGTCAGGCTTTTAATATCAAAAGTCCCAAAGGTCAGGGTGTGTCCGGCGCGCATGTCAAAGAAATGTTTGCGGCTGGTGACTATGAAAAGATTGCTCGCTACAATGTAGACGATCTTTTCGCCACTGCTGAGCTTTATGATTACTGGCAAAAGTATCTCAACATCTAATTTTTAATTTTATAATTTTTAAATAAATCTTAAATTAAAAATCTAAAATCATGATTTACAACCTAGAGGAAAGAACCGCAAAATTTGGTGAAAATGTAATTAAGCTTTGCCAAACGGTACAGATTACGGAAATAACAAAAGCAATAATCAATCAGCTCATTAGAGCGGCTACCAGCATAGGTGCCAATTATATGGAGGCTAACCAGTCTAGTTCCAAGGTTGAGAATGTTAGCCATTGCTTACCCGATTAAAATTCAAGAATGTCGAGTATTATGGAAAGAAGCACATGAACTAACATTAATTCTCGCCTCAATATCTAGAAAATGTCAGGCCAAATAAAATTTAGAGATTAAAAATTAGAATTTATTTAAAAATTATAAAATTAAAAATTTTAAAGTATGGGAAGCTTTATAGAACTCAACGACACGCTGCAAATCACCACCGAGCAAGGTTTCCCAGCGGATATTTTGGATTTGGAGAAACACCGCGCCCAGCCGATCACTCTGGACGAGATCAAGGATAAAATATTTTCTTTTCACGGCAAGCCCAGCGCCCGGATTTATCATCTCCCGCCGATTCGTTGTTTTCTCGTTCACAACATTGACGGCCGGTGGCTCTACTGGGGTAAAGTTATTATTTTAGAGCAAACTATAAAAGGGGACAGCCCTGACACCCAGACTACTTCTGGCCAATATAAAATAATTGAAATTTATGATCCTGTCTATCAGGAGCAAATCACTCGCCATGAGTGTCCGGAAGGGAAGAGCTATTTCCATTGAATTTAAATTCTATCTGTCTGAATACGAGTACCACATTCACTGTGGTGCTTTTCTTTTTTTAACAATTTAACAATTTAACAATATAGTAATTTGCTCTTTTTACTCCCAAAATGCTAAACTAAAGCCATATGAAAACCACTGCCGTTGTCCCAGTTTATAACGAAAATCCAGAGAAATTGGCCCAAGTTTTGGCTGATTTAAAAAATTATGCTGACAACATAGTTGTCGTCGATGATGGATCGGCAATAAATTCGAAATTCAAAATTCAAAATTCAAAACTATCATGGCTTCTCCATGAAGTGAATCGTGGTCAAGGCGCGGCCCTGCAAACCGGTACAGATTTTGCGGTTAAAGATGGCGCGGAAATTATTATCCATTTTGACGGCGACGGCCAGCATAATCCTGAAGATATTCCTGCTCTAATTAAACCGATAGAAGAGGGGAGAGTGGATTTTGTTTTTGGATCGCGGTATTTACATAATAAAATTTTGGGTATCCCCTGGACCAAAAGAAAAATTATTCATCCACTGGCTCGCTTGGTAAATTATCTGCTCACTGGCTTGAAATTATCCGACGCCCACAATGGTCTGCGCGCTTTTCGCGCCACGATCGCCGACCAGGTTTATTTATCCCAAGACCGCATGGCTCACGCTACTGAATATTTGCAGCTCGTCAAAAAAAACAAAATCCGCTACACTGAAGTAGCGGTTCGGGTTAATTATCATCAATATGGTCAAGGCCTCAAAGACGGGGTAAGAGTGGTCAAAGAATTATTAGCTGGGAAAATAGTAAAATAAATTTCTAATTGTTAGTTTTTTTGACGAAATATCCATTTTCACTATCGGCACCATCTGTGCCATATGACAATGAGTCTGGCATATATTCTCCACGAAAAGTTAGGGCCAGCCCATAGCTATTAATAAAAGATCCATGTGGCTCTTCGGTTATTAGTCCGTTACTCAAACAACACGCTACAAACTGGTCAGCTTGCTCATTCGGTATTCTTGTGTCCATTTCATCTTCTTGTTGTTGGCACTCAAAAAAAGATATTAATTCTTGTTTGGTTATTTGTCTAGGCAATTCTCTTAAAACTAAGATAAGCTTTTGTTTTTCGGTGTCCATCGCCCGTTCTCGATTTTCTGAGATCATATATTTTAGAGTTAATTAATACTAATAATTATAGCCCTATTAATATTTTTGACAAGTCTAGTTTTAAAATTTAGTCATTAAAAATTTTATTAGAAATTAAAAATTAGGAATTAGAAATTTTAATATTATGCTTATTCAACTTCTCGCTATTCTTTTCTGTCTTTTTGCCATCTGGCGCGTGGTGGCTAAATTCCGCCGTCAAGAACTTAAACCGGCTGAATTTGCTATGTGGTTTATTTTTTGGCTGGCTGTGGGCGTGGCTTTTGTCACGCCGGAATCATTGACCAGACTGGCCAATCTCCTAGGTATAGGCCGCGGTACGGATTTGGTTTTGTATGTGGCCGTGGTGGTGGTTTTTTATCTCATGTTTAGAATATTCGTCCGTTTGGAAAAAATGGAACACGAAATTACTAAAGTAGTTCGGTGCAAGAGCATTGAAGAAGCAAAAACAAGCTCCAAGAGACAAGATACAATTTCCAAATAAGCACCAAATTCTAAATTCAAAGCACAAAATAATTTTCAAGTACCAATATTCAAATATTTAGAATTTGCGATTTGAGGTTTGGAATTTATTTGGATCTTGGAAATTGGAGCTTGGAGCTTATTAAATTTATACTAGAAATTCATGAAGAAGGTGATTATAATAATTCCCACCTGGAATTCGGAAAAGTTTTTATCCGAGCTTTTTTGGTCGCTCAAAAATATGGACTACCCCAAGGAAGATTGGAATCTGGTAGTCGTAGATAATGGTTCTAGAGACAAAACCCTGGAAATTTTGAATGATTGGCAGAAAAAAATGCTCAATTTCCCCACCATTATCCGCAATGAAAAAAACCTTGGTTTTGCTGCGGGTTGCAATCAAGGTATTGGCTATGCTCTCAAACAAAATCCCGATTATATTATTCTTCTGAATGATGATACGGTAGTTGAGCCGGACTGGCTGAAAATCATGATTGAAAAAATGGAAAAACAGCCAGAGGTTGGCTTGGCCCAGCCACTGATCACCCGTTATCCCGAGAAAAATCTAGTCAACAGTTTTGGCAATGCTTTTCAATTTCTCGGCTTTGGTTATTCTTTCGGTGATAATTGGCCGATTGGGCAATTATTCCAAAAGTATGGCCAAAGAGATTATGAGCCGGCCTATTTGTCTTTTACCGCGGTAGTAATTCGCCGCGCGGTTTTTGAGCAAATCGGGCTTTTGGACGAAAAATATTTTGCTTATCACGAAGATTCTGATTTTTGTTTCCGCGCCAGGCTGGCTGATTGGCATCTTTTAGCCGTTAGTAATGCCGTAGTTCACCATAATTATCGCTTTCCTTCAAAAAAAAATAAACAACGCTATTTTTGGCTGGAAAAAAATCGTTTATATCTGACTCTCAAATTTTATAAACTCCGTACTCTGATCTTGGCCTTTCCGGCCTTTCTCGTGATGGAATTGGGTTTAATATTATTTTCTCTAGCTCGGGGTTTTTTCGCTCAACGGCTCAAGGCTTACGGCTGGCTCGTTGTAAATTTGCCTGGTATAATTAAAACGCGCCGTGCTATACAGCAGGACAGAAAATCTGGCGACTACCAACTGTTTGATTTTATGACCGGCAAGATTGAATTTCAGGAAATCCAGAATCCGCTTTTAGATTGGATAGGAAATCCAGTGTTGGGATTATATTTTTCTATTATGAAAAAATTAATTAAATAAATAAATTTCCAAGATACAAAAACAAGATACAAATAAATTTCAATACTCAAAATCCAAATAATTATTGGACATTGGACATTGTAATTTGAATTTTATTTGGAAATTGTATCTTGTATCTTGGAGCTTGTACCCCATAATACTTTATACATAATACACGCTTATGAAAGGCAAACTTATCATCATCGAGGGTATCGACGGCTCGGGTAAAACTACTCAAACCAGGCTATTGATTGAACAATTAAGGAAAAAGGGTAAGAAAGTTAAGTCAATCCATTTCCCTCAACACGGGCAGGAAGTTTTTGGTAATTTAGTCGATGCTTATTTGCAAGGTGAATTTGGGCCTGCTCCCAAGATTGATTATCGGTTAGCCTCTACTCTGTATGCCCTTGACCGATTCGAAGCAAAGAGTAAGATAGAACGATGGCTTAAATCCGGCCATTGGGTCGTCTTAGACCGTTATGCCGAATCTAACTTTGGCCATCAGGGCGGTAAGATAAAAAACATTAAAAAACAGTGTCAAGTCCTAAAATGGTTGTATAATTTGGATTATGTTGTGCTCAAAAATCCCAAGCCGGATTTAGTTTTGTTTTTGAATGTGCCGGTCAAAGAGGTTATAAGACTACTAGATAAAACGGGAAAGGCCAAAGACGAGCACGAAAAAGATGTAAATTTTTTAAAAAATTCTCGCCAAGCCTATCTCTTGGCGTGCCAGAATTTTAAATATTGGAAGAATATTAACTGCGTAGAAAATGGGCAATTACTTTCTATCGAAAAAATTCATCAAAAAATTTGGGGAATAATAAAACGGTTGAACATAAAACGGAGGTAGAACCATGGCAAAGATATTTATGCGTACTACTTATGGCGCTAGTGAGTGCGGCCATACGGATACGAAAGTATTCAATGAGGATGGCGAAGCTCTAAAACAATTAATCGCCAGCCTTATCGCTGATGGGTATAATCTTGATCCCATCAGTGGTTTCTATACCAAGTATTATCCCAACGGCTTGTGCGAAACCTGTTTATATGTGAAAACAGGAGAATTGGCATAAGCCTTATGTGGGCCCGGTCGTCTTTACTCGATCGGGCTTTTTTTATTGCTAACTGTTAATTGCTAATTGTTTATTGACTTTTGTTCTTGGGCTTTTATTTTTGCTCAAAATATGTTAGAGTAAATTTACTATTTAGCCATTTAAAAATGGCCATTTTTAGGTAAAAACATTATGTCAGAAAACCAATATACGCCCACAATTGGCCTAGAAATTCATGTACAGCTCAAAACCAAGAGCAAGATGTTTTGCCGTTGCGCCAATACTTCCGCCCAAATCGGGGTCAGTGAATTAAAACCCAATAGCCATATTTGCCCGGTGTGCACTGGCCAGCCAGGCGCTTTGCCAGCCATAAACGCTGAAGCGGTGAAATTGGTGGTCAAAACTGGCTTGGCTTTAGAGTGCATTATTGCCAAGCATTCCAAATTTGACCGCAAAAATTATTTCTATCCTGACCTACCCAAAGGTTATCAGATTTCTCAATATGACCAACCACTGTGTACCAATGGCATTTTGATTTTTGGCCACAGTCGGATCGGCATTGAACGGATTCATCTGGAAGAAGACACCGGGCGCTTGATTCACGATCAAAGTGAAACTGATTCTTTAGTTGATTTGAATCGGGCGGGTATCCCTTTGATGGAATTAGTGACCAAACCGGATATTCATTCAGCGGCCGAAGCCAAAGAATTTTGTCAGGAACTGCAGAAAATTTTGCGCCAGCTGGATATTTCCGACGCGGATATGGAAAAAAGCCAGATGCGTTGCGAAGTCAATATCTCTTTGAGTGCCACGCATAAACTAGGTACCAAAGTAGAGATCAAAAATCTTAATTCTTTTAAGGCAGTGGAGCGCTCAATCGAATATGAAATAATGCGCCAAACCAAACTTCTGGAAGCGGGTGAGAAAATTATTCAGGAAACCCGAGGCTGGAATGACCGCGAGCAAACCACTTATAGCCAGAGAAGCAAGGAAGATGCTCATGACTATCGCTATTTTCCCGAACCGGATTTGCCGCCGATAAATCTGACAGACGAAGAAATAAAAAAAATTGAACAGGAGCTGCCGGAATTGCCGCAGGCCAAGGTGGCGCGTTTTATGGAACAGTATGATTTTTCGCTTCTTGATGCCAAGCAAATCGTCAGTGATAAAAGATTGGCCGACTTTACTGAACAGACCATGAGTGAGTTGCAAAGCTGGCTAGTTGATCTGGATGAAGTGGAGTTGGAGAATGCTGACCCCTGGGAGAAATATAGAGGCAAACTCAGTAAACTGGTAGCCAACTGGCTGATCAATAAATTGCCGCCGCTTTTGACAGGCAAAGAGAAAACTTTTGAGACATTGCCATTGACTCCAGAAAATTTTGCCGAGTTTATTACCTTGATTTATAAAAATAAAATTAATTCCAAAAACGCATTGCAGATTTTGGAGCAAATGGTAGAGAGCGGGGGAGATCCGACCAGTATTTTGGAGGATCAGGGATTGCACCTCTTGGAAGATGTTTCGGATATTGATCCTGTGGTTGATAAAGTAATTGCGGATAATCCTGAGCAGGTGGAACAATTTAAAAAAGGCAAAACCGCGGTCATGCAATTTTTGATCGGCCAAGTGATGAAAGAAACCAAAGGCCGGGTCAATCCCAAAATGGCTGAGGAACTATTGATACAAAAATTGACTTAGGCATAAAATTTATTCTGATACCAATTGTTTAATTAAAACATTTATTCATTAAATCGCTCAAGATAAAATTATTAAAACTTTATGAAAAAGAAAGTTGTTATCCCCATTGCTATCATCGTTATCCTTGTTTTGGCTTATTCGCTTTTAAAACCCAAAACCGCTCAAGTGGAATACACCACCAGCCAAGCGGAAAACGGTCCGGTGATTCAAACCGTTGACGCGACTGGCTCTATTTCCTCGGCTGAAGATATTAATCTTAATTTTAAATCAACCGGCAAATTGGCCAGTTTGAAAGTCAAAGTCGGTGACCGCGTCAAAACCGGTGATCTTTTGGCAACCTTGGAAACAGCTGCCTTGGCCAGTCGAGTGGCTGATGCCAGAAGCGCCTTGATTGAAGCCGAGGCTAATCTGGAAAAAATTATCGCTGGAGCCACTGTTGAAGATTTACGCATTTCCGAATTGAATGTGGAACAAAAAAAACAAGACCTGTCTGCAGCAGAAAATAACTTAACTAATCTGAAACTTAACCGTGATACAGAGGTTAACAACCTCAAAGATACCACTATTGTCTCCCTGAATAATCAATTGGTCGTGGCCGAACACGCTATCAAAACCGGAGAAGATACCCTGGCCAACGATGATGCTGACGACACGCTTGGTATTTTAAATACTGCCACTATTAATAATTCGGCTATTAGTAAAGTTTTAGCTAAAAATAGTTTGGTTGACGCTCAAAATAAAACCAAAACCCTGACGACTAGTTCGACTGACGCGGAAATTATCACCGCCATTGCCACTACCAATAATTGTCTTGATACCGTGCGGCAATATTTATCTGATTGTTTCACTGTTTTAAAAGCTACTATCACTAGCGCTGATCTCACTCAAAGCGAGCTGGACGCTTTAATCACTGATATTCAAACAGAACAGGGCTATATTTCTACTGCCAAAACGGCTATCCAAACGGCCGAGTCAAATTGGACTAATAAGATAGCCTATTATATTGATCAAATCAGTAAAGGAGAAAACGCGGTTGAGGCTGCCAGCGACACTTTTCAATTGGCTGAAGCTCAGTTGGCTCTTAAAAAGGCCAAGCCGCAATCTTATGATCTAAAATCAGCCGAGGCGGCCGTGGCTAGGGCTAGAGCTGGATTATCTTTGGCTGAGGCAAATCTGGGCGACAATATTATCAAGGCGCCGGTTGATGGTTTGATCACCGAGGTCAATAATAAAATCGGCGAGCAAAATTCTCTCACGGAGCCAGTCATTAAGATGATTGGTGATTCTCGTTTAGAAATTGAAGCTGATATCCCCGAATCCGATGTGGCCAAAATAAAAATCGGCCAAACTGCCAAAATTACCCTGGACTCTTTTGGTGAAGACACTATTTTTGCTGGCACTGTCACTTTCACCAATCCGGCCGAAAAAATTATTCAAGATGTTGTCTATTATGAAGTCAAAGTTCAATTTAATGACAATATTGAAGAGGTTAAACCTGGTATGACAGCCAACCTGACCATTGAAACCAACCGCGTTGATAATGTTTTACGCGTCCCCATCCGCGCCGTCAAACAAAAAGACGGTCAAAAATTCGTTGAGGTTTTGGTTTTGGGCCAGCCCCAAGAAAAAAATATTTCCACCGGTCTTCGCGGTGATGAATACATTGAAATAACTTCTGGCCTATCTGCGGGCGAGGAAGTTATCACTTTTACTAAAACCAAATAATCAGAAGAGCACCAAATCCCAAATCTAAATTGGTACTTGTAATTTAAATATTTTATGACTGAGAAAAATCCGCTTATTGAGCTAAAGGATATTTGTAAGGAATTTGTGACTGATGAGGTCGTTACCAAGGTTTTACATCATCTCAATTGCTCTATTTATAAGGGTGAGTTTGTCGCTATTATGGGACCATCCGGCTCTGGCAAATCGACCCTGATGCATATTTTGAGTTTTTTGGATCGTCCGAGCTGCGGTCAATATTTTTTTGAGGGCGAGGACACCAGTGATTTTGATGATAATCGGCTAGCCGCTTTGCGCAATAAAAAAATTGGTTTTGTTTTTCAATCATTTAATCTTTTGCCCCGCACCACTGTTCTGGATAATGTTATTTTACCCTTGGAATACAATGGCGCAAAAGACAAAAAGGCTGCAGCCTTGAAGGCCCTGCAGGGTGTTGGTTTGGAGCATCGTCTAGACCATTTTTCCAATCAACTCTCTGGCGGGGAAAAACAAAGAGTGGCTATTGCCCGCGCTCTAGTCAATGAGCCAGAAGTCATTTTCGCCGATGAACCGACCGGCAATTTGGATTCCAAATCAGGCCAACAAGTGATGGAAATTTTGCGTGACCTCAATGACCAAGGCAAAACCATTATTTTGGTCACCCATGAGCAATATACTGCGGCTGTGGCCAAACGGATCATCAAGGTCCGCGACGGCGAGATTTTCTCTGATGAGGAGGTTAAAGAACGGGTGAATGTCAAGGACGGATTGATAAAGTAAAACCCTAAGCCAGTCCCGATCGACCCCACTTCTCGCGAGAGGCGGGGGAGTGGAGGGATCCCGTACCACAGTGGAATTACGTTAACTATAATCCGGGGTTATTTAGCCGGGTTTCCTCGGCTTGGATTGATGGTATTAAAGTTAGCAGAAACTAATCATTGATTGAACCTGTTTATTTGTGAATGTGATTTTACCGCTCGGGACAGGTTTGATAAGAAAATTATAATTACAACATGACGCTACTCGCCAATCTAAAATTTTCCTTCAAGAATTTGCGCGCCAACAAAAAGCGCTCTTTTTTGACTATTCTCGGCATTGTCATCGGCGTGGCTGCAGTGATTATTATCATGGCGGTTGGCGCTGGAGCGCAGAGTCTTATTTTCAATCAAATCAGTGCGCAGGGTTCCAATCTGATCGGTATTTTGCCCGGCTATAGTGATGAAAATGGACCGCCTGCTTCTGTTATGGGCGTGGTTGTCACAACGCTAAAAGAAGATGATGCTGAGGCCTTGCGACAAATTAAAGAAATCACCGCGGTTGCTAGCTACTCCCGGGGTGTTGATACAGCCCAATGGCAAAACCAAAAAATAGATGCTACCTTTGTCGGCACTGTTCCTGATTATACGATTGTGGAAGATGTCAAAATTGCTTCGGGCAGCTTTTTTGATGAATCTGAGAACAAGGCCATGGCTCGTGTGGCAGTTTTGGGTTACCAAGCGGCTGAAGACCTTTTTGGCCGACAAGATCCTATCGGCGAAATTATAAAAATTAAAGGAGTAAATTTTCGAGTTATTGGCGTAGTAGAGAAAAGGGGAGTGGTTGCTTTCCAGAATCAAGATGAATTGATTTTTATACCGCTACAAACTGTTCAAAAACTGCTTCTGGGCGTTAATTATGTCAGTATGATCAGGGCTAAGGTAATCAATGATGCCGAAGTGCCGGATGCGGTCGCACAGATTAGGCAGATCTTGCGCGAACGTCATGATATTTCCAGACCGGAAGAGGAAGATTTTTCCGCGCGTGCTAGCGCACAAGCTTTGGATGCCATGAAGCAGATCACTGATGCGCTGACTTTCTTTTTGGCCGGCATCGCCGCTATTTCCTTGATTGTCGGCGGTATCGGCATTATGAATATTATGCTCGTGGCAGTCAACGAAAGAACCAGAGAAATCGGTTTACGTAAAGCGGTGGGTGCTACGGAAAAGAATATTCAACAGCAATTTTTGGTTGACGCGATTGTCGTTACTTTGAGCGGTGGTCTGATCGGCATTGTTTTGGGTTTCATCGTTTCCGCCCTAGTGGCTATTGTTGCCAATTACTTGGGTTACGACTGGGATTTTGTAATCACTATTCCTTCAATAATCCTGGGCGCTTCCATCTCTTGTCTAGTTGGTATTGTTTTTGGCTGGTATCCCGCGCGTCAAGCTTCGCGACTGGAGCCGGTGGAAGCGTTGAGACATGAATAGGCTTAAATGCAAAATGTAAATATCAAAAATCAAAATGACAATTAAAAATTTAAAATTATAATTCATCCCGCGTTAGCGAGATACTATAATTTTACACTTTGATTTTTGCATTTTACATTATTTCTATGAATCTACTCTCCCCCCTAAAGATCGCCTACCGCGCCTTGAAAGCGCATAAAGTCCGCTCGGCTCTGACCGTGCTCGGTCTTTTGATTGGAGTCACTTCTATCATTATCGTGATGAATATGGGCCAGGGGATCAAGGGTTATATTCTAAAATCAGTCGAAATATTCGGTTCTGATTTTATCCAGGTTGAAGTCAAAGTTCCTTCCACTGCCAAGAATTCTTCCAGTAACGCTACCAATATGGCGCAAGGCGTGACTATTACCACTATGAAGCTGGAAGACGCCGAAGCTGTTGGCAAATTACCAAACGTCAAGGGTTTTTACGCCGGTCAAATGGGTCAAGCGATTATGTCTAAAAATGAAAATAGCAAAACCGCTATGCTCTGGGGCGTTTCGGCTAGTTTTTTTGATTTAAGTAAATTGAATATTGCCGAAGGCCGGGCTTATACCTCTGATGAGGAAAAATCTGAAGCCAAGGTCGTGGTCATTGGCCAAACCTTGAAAGAAAAATTATTTGGCGATAACGATGCTCTTGGCCAATCAGTCAAGGTCGGTAATAAAAATTTTCGAGTTATTGGCATTATGGAGAAACAGGGCGCCGGATCATTTTACGATATGGATAGTATTGTTTATTTGCCACTTCGTACTTTACAAAAACAAATTATGGGTGTGGATTACATCATGTATTTTACAGTTTACATGAAAGATAAAAATTTGGCGGCTGAGACGGCTGCCAATATTGAAGATACTTTGCGGCTGAGACATAATATCACTGATCCAAATAAAGACGATTTTGGCGTCACTACGACTGATGAGGCGATGGGTATGATCAATACTGTCACTGGCGGCATCACTTTGCTTTTGGCTGCGATCGCCGGGATTTCGCTTTTGGTCGGTGGTGTGGGTATTATGAATATTATGTATGTTTCGGTTTTGGAGCGTACCTACGAGATCGGTCTTCGGAAAAGCGTGGGCGCCACCAGTAAAAATATTCTTTGGCAATTTCTCTGGGAGGCAATATTTTTGACTTTTTTGGGCGGGTTGGTTGGCGTGATATTGGGTACGCTTTTTAGTTATGCTGCTTTTGCTGTGGCCAAAAATTTTGGTTTTGATTGGGGCTTTAATTTTTCCTGGACTGGGTTAATCCTTGGGGTGACTTTTTCCGTGGCGACCGGCTTGATTTTTGGCGTTTATCCGGCCAAAAAAGCGGCCAGCTTGAGTCCGGTAGAGGCCTTGAGGTATGAATAAAATAAAAGTTCCAAATCCCCCGCCTGCCAGCGCCTGATGTCCAGCCCGCATTGCTACGCAAAGCGTTGCTGACGGGCGCAGGCTATGGCGGGCAGGCAATTTCCAATTTCTCCGCCAATTCCCAACATTGCCAATTCACGTAACCTGGGGCGGATCCCCCGCAGGGGGACAATCAAATCCTAAATCTAAAGTCACAAACAAAAGTCTTTATTTAGATTTTGGACTTTGGAGTTTGTTTGGCATTAGGATTTTGGCATTTTCCATCCATTTTACTTCCTCTCCCAAAAAGACTATAATTATTTCATAATAATCAAAAGCAAAATTTTATGAAAAAAATATTTTTCTTTTTTATCTTGTGTCTTGCTTTTTATTTACTGCTCGCGCCAGTGCATCCGGCCCAAGCCGCTTTTACGAGTTTGGTGGACGAGGTCAGTCTGCCTTGTATGGCAAGTGGTGATTGTACACCTTGCGATGTTCTTCAGGTGCTTTTCAATTTTGCTAAGTTTATTTTTGTTAGTATGGGTGGATTGGTACTTTTGTTTATCATGTGGCAAGCCAGCGGCATGATCATGAACTGGGGCAACGCTGAAGCGATTAAGGCCGCTACTGATAAAATGAAAAGTACCCTTTTGGCCGCCTTTATTATTTTAGCTGCTTATTTTCTAGTTGGTGCCCTGATCAGTGTCTATTCCGACAATACTTTTAAAACTTTTATAAAAAGACAAGCTTCTGCCGATTGGAATATCGGCCCGAAGTGTGAAAGTGGCAAAAGACCAGAAAAGATTAATGATACTACCGGCTGGAGCGGGGGCCAAAGTCAAGGTTCACTTATTACTAATGGTTGCAAATCATCTTGGGAACAGGGTAGTGCTTCAGGTTGTGGTGGCAGCTGTGGTGGTATAAAAACCAAACCTGACATCCGAGTAGAACAATGTAATGACGCTTCTCCGGAGTTGGTAGAATTATTAAAATGCATTCAAACAAAGCGAGGTGACTACCCGCTGCTTAAGGATATTAATACAGTTCCAATTATGATAAATTCAATTAGTGATGACCACGGCCTAGGCACTTGCCGAGATTTTTATTCTGTGCAATGTACTAGTGATAATGCAGATTCCCAGAATTGCTGTTACCATGGTAGGGGTTCTTGCCATTATGGCGGACAAAATGGGAAAACAGGATCTTATGCTGCTGATTTTGGCACACTAGGCGTTGATGGGAGTCAGTTTGAAAGTTTAGTAATAAGTGGTTGTAATGGCAATTTTAGAAATGAAGGCGATCATTATCATGTTTCAGCTAGAGCTTGTAGCGGACAATAATAATAACTATTCTTTAAACCCAAACACCCACACTCTTCCTTCTATCTCCTCATGTCTTTTCGTCAATAATTTTGCTTCTTCAACTCTTTTCTTGGCGTCCAGCCAATAGTCATTGATCACCAAATAAACCTTAGAGGCGCCGGTCAATTCCCGGGCCTTTTGTATTTTTTCCATTGTCACCCCGTTATAAATTAGATCTAAATATATCTCATACAACGGCGATGACGTTGGTATTGGATAATAAAATAACTGTTGCACCTTATTCGGCCTCCCCTCAGACGAGGGGAGGGTAGGGAGGGGTGTTGAGATATAATATTTCTTAAATCCAAATTCTTGCAAGCTGGCAGCGGAAACCGATTGGTTGGCCAAAACAACATAATCGGTATTGACAGCGTCAGAGTCGATCCAGCTCACTGCCTCAAGGTCATAGGCTGATACCGCATAGTTGCGTCCTTTTTCCAAAGCGTCATTGTGCGGATAGGATAAGTATAGAGAAAAAGACAAGATTAAGCCCACAAAAAATATAGTTATTACGCGTCCCTTGGCGAGGGCTAATATTTTTTTGAGCGTTAAATAAAAACCAATCAAAACGATCGGCGCGGCTAAAAGAGCAATAACCTGGAGCAAACGTTTGGCAAACTCCGCCTGCTCATAATCAATAACCGCTGAAAAACTGATCAGAGCGACTAGAACGAGGCCGATCAAAAGCGCTCCGAGTAAAAGCAAATAATTAACCACGAATTTTGTGTATTTTTGCCAATGAAGATAAAAAATACCCAGGCTGAAAAATAACAAAAATAGTAATAATGAATTAAAATTATAAAGATAGACAAGATGGTAGACAGAATAGAATGGTAAGTAATTAAAAATATTACTCCCCAGTGTCTGACTAAAATTTAGCAAATTTGGCCAAGAGAAAGAAATCCCAAAATCGTTTGAGAAATTGGCCATCAAGATAAATAAAAGCGGCATGATGATGGCTGATAGCAGGAGGAATAGAAATTTTAACGACCGGTGTTTATTGATAATAATAAGTGACCAAAAGCCGAGATAGATCAAGCCAGGCATGGCAGAGAGCGGATGGATAAAAAATATAGCTATTAAAATTAGCCACTGCCCCACCGGAATTTTTTGTTGTTGAATAATTAATGGCAGGCTGGTAAAAATTAAAATCAGCAAAAGCAGGTTGGCGAGAGATTGGGGCACGGTATAAAAGAATAGGGGAGTGATCAGGGTTAAGGCTAAAATCATGCTCGCTAAAAGTATTTTTTTATTGTCTAAAATGTTTTTTAATTCTTGATAAATTAAACCAGGCAAAATAGCTGAAGATAGCACCGGAACTAATAATTTATCAACTAAGCTGACAGAGGTATTAAAAAATTTGGCCAGTAAGACGACTAACGAATATTGGCCGATATAGTAGAGTGGCTTGGGAATAATATATCCGAGCTGGGAGAGTGCGCTTTCCGCTGCCCGGTGAACAAAAGGATCAAAACCAAAACCGATTTTATAAATAATTAAAGCGACAGCCAGGGTCAAAAAGTAATGCAGGGAAACTAAAATAACTTCCACCAATGGATACTTTATTTCATTGGTTTCTTTTTTTCTAGACAAAATAAAAATGAGTAATAAGCAGGATAAGATAAAATAAAGGACAAAAAATATTTTGGGCAAGACTTCCCAAGGAGTGCGGATTGCTTCGGCTGATTGGTGGCTGAGCAATAAAATAAAAGATAAAACATACAAAATAAAATATAATACCAAATATAATAGCTGTTGTCTGGACAAGGAAATTTGAAACACTGCGGTTCCAGTGGTTCGACTATTTTTTTTACCAACCCAAAAGCCGAAAATGGTCAGGAGAATTATAATGAACACAGTGGAAACTGTGCCCAGATTGAATAAATAAAAAAATAATGACCCTAAAATAATCAGGGTCGCCAGGGTAAAAGTAATGGCTGGGGGCAGTTCTGGGTTATTTAGGCCTTGTTGCGCTTTAAAAATGAGCTGGCCTAGCCAAAAAACGCTTAAAATTAGGCCCAAAATAGGCGATTTCAGCGTTAATATATTTAAAATCAGCCCAAGAGCCATTAGGCAAAAAAATAGAGTGGGATAAGGCCTTTTAAAAAATAAGGGTTGCATATTTATGGATATAATCTTATCATAAATAGAGAGGGACGGAAAATTATATTTTCTGCTGTTATTCAAAAAATTAATTGGAGTGCCACACGCAGAAAAACAGAGTGTGGCTATCAGTAATATAATTAATAGCCAAACTCCGCCGTGTTGAGCTTGACACTCCTAGCAGCCCCTGTTTATTTTTATTATTCCTGTATTTTTATATTTTTATTTTTTTAATCCTATGCGCGGGATCATTCTTTCCGGCGGCTCGGGCACACGTCTTAAGCCGCTGACCAATATCACGAGTAAACAGCTTTTGCCGGTTTATAACAAACCCATGATTTATTATCCCCTGAATACTTTGCTGAAAGCCGGTATCCGAGAAATCATGATCATTGTCGCGCCAGAGAGAGCTGGTGATTATCTAAATTTGCTTGGCAGTGGCAGCCGGTTTGGCGCCAAGCTCACTTATGAGATCCAGGATAAGCCTAGCGGTTTGCCAGAAGCTTTTGTAATCGGCCAAAATTTTGTGGATCAAGAAAACGTCGCTTTGATTTTGGGTGATAATCTATTTGAAAATGACTTTAGTAAAGATATTAAAAAATTTAAATCGGGCGCCAAAATTTTTGCCAAAAAAGTGCCCGATCCAGAAAGATCAGGCGTAGTCAAGTTTGACCGAAATAAAAAAGCGGAAAAGATCGTGGAGAAGCCCAAAAAGTGGCTGAGTGATTACGCGATTGTTGGATTTTATCTGTATGATCATCGAGTCCTTGAGGTGGCCAAAAACTTAAAACCCAGTACACGCGGGGAAACAGAAATAGTTGATTTGCATAATTGGTATCTGCACCGTCATGAATTGGAAGTGGGGATCATCAAGGGCATCTGGCATGATGCCGGCACGATTGAAAGTTATTATGAAGCGCAGATTTTGGCCAAGAAAAAACTTCACAAACAACTGATTATTTGATTTGAATTATTGAATTTCCAATTTATATAAACCAGCGGTCTTGGCGACAGTGCCGGTGAAAAACACTTTGTCGCCTTTTTTATTGATAAATAATTCCGTGGCTTCTTCAAATTGGCCCAGATTGAAAATCAAACCGTCTTTTTCAATATTTTCGACCACCCTGATCAGGCCGCCCTCCACATAAAAAAGATGGCTTTCTACCGGATACCAAGCGGTGGATGTCAGGGGGCTACTGACTCTCGTAAACAAGACGTAACGGCTAGTTTTTTCCATTGGTCGATAAACCCATAATTCATAATCATTACCAAAAATCATTTCTGTGCCGCTCTCGCTCCATTGATAATATTTGGCGCCTTTGATCAATTCACTGCTTTTGTCCTTCCGCGCCACGGCCAATATTTCTTGTTGGTCTCTATTCTGGATAGTCAAAAAATGCTCATTGATTTCGGGCAAACGATAATCACCCCTGTCCATGAAGGTGATTGTTGTCGGTTCACTATTTTTATTTAAATCAATAACTTTTAAAATTGTATTATTTAGACTTTCATTATTTAAAAAATATAATTGATCGCCAGAGATCAAGTAATCAATCGGCGAGTAGGGGAGGAGCACGGTTTCTTTTTTCAACAACCAGTCATATTTGAACAGCTGATCATCTTTTAGATAA
>JAKLID010000070.1 GCA_022709795.1 Patescibacteria group bacterium
GGCGGCTAAAACATTATTATTTTCATCGACTAATTTGACCGGAAAACTAGCCTCAAAAAACCAGGTGCCGCGGGCTTCACCGGTAATAGCGAGGGGGCTTTGAATCTGTTCATCTTTGGTCGGAGTGGTAACTCTGATGCCCGGCTGACATTCAGAGCGGAAATATTGCCATTCTTCACATTCGTCGCCGTTATCAAAAACACAGACGCCATATTCACCGCCAGTTTCATCTTTTTTAATAGTTAATTCACCGCCTTGGTCAAGGCAATTTTTGGAAGCTGGGTTGGCCAGGCCGGCATTATTATTCGCGTTGGATGGCGGAACACAGCCGGTCGTGGGCATTGGGGTACTAGGGTTGCCATGTTTGATCCAAGCGCCGTCAACACACAGCCAAGTGTCTTCCGAACCGCGGATAACGAAGAGTACTAAAGCCAGAACACAAAAGACCAAGAACGCGATAAGATATTTTTTGAACATATGATTACAATTTTAAATTTTTCCGCCAATTCTCAACTCAATAATTTATTGTGTCGTGAAGGCGGATCGCCCTAGGGGCGATAATTTTAAATTTTCAAATAATTTTTAATGATTTAATTTTTAAACCGGAAACAAATCCACTATTATTATATGTTCAACCTGTTGTTGCTTAAATATTAACAGTAAATAACGGAAAGGGGCCATATATATTCATCCTAGCTCAAATTACGATAAAAAACAAAGGGAGAGCGTTTGGCGTTCTCCCAGATGGGTTTTTACACTAGGGAATACATTGCACTCTGTATTCCGCCCTTCTTAGTATTCTTGCCGCGTCGGTCTCTGATTTGCCATATAGAGAGCGAACCAAAGTGACTTGAAACTCGCGGGCAAAGAATATGCCAACGAAACAAAAACCGAGTGAAAAAAGCAAAAATCGGATAATCACCTCATCGGCTTCAGGAGTGTTAACTTTTCTTATAATTAGCATGAGCCCTCCAATCAAATTTTATGTGTTTTGTTGATTGTTTTTTAAGTTTTGTTTATGATAATATTTTTTCCCTTTTAACTCCTCGGGTAAATACTCTTGTTTGGAAGAATCAACGAGCGGGGTGTATTTATAATCTTTACCATAACCAAGGTTTTTCATCAACTTGGTCGGAGCATTTCGCAAATGCAGGGGCACGGGCAATTGACCGAATTCTTGGACGTCTTTGATTACTGCCCCGTAAGCCAGATAAGCGTCAACACTCTTCTTGGCTTCGGACAAATAAATAACCAACTGAGCCAGGTGAACCGCACATTCAGGCATACCGAGTTTGTGGCAAACATCAAAAACCGTATTGGCGAGTACCACGGCAAAATTGTCGGCTAGGCCAACGTCTTCGGAAGCAAAACGGACTAGGCGCCGGGCAATGTAGAGCGGATCCTCGCCAGCTTCGAGCATACGCGCCAACCAATAAAGTGCGGCATCGGGATCATTGCCGCGCATAGATTTGTGCAAAGCGGAAATAATATTGTAATGTTCTTCGCCGCCTTTGTCATAGAGCAGAGCTTTGTGCTGAAGGGCTTCGGCAATCAATTGCTGATCAACCAAACGCGAGCCAGATTTATCCGGCACGGTATTTTTAACGGCTATTTCCAAGGCGTTGAGAATCACCCGGGCGTCGCCGTTGGAAATTCTAACGAGAAAGTCTTTGGCTGTGTCTTCAATTTGAGCTTGATAATTGCCCAGTCCGCGAACTTTATCGGATAACGCATGGGTAATGATTGACTCTAGATTGGCCGGCGATAAGGGTTTTAAAACATAAACACGCGAGCGAGAAATCAAAGGGGAAATAACTTCAAAAGACGGGTTTTCGGTGGTGGCACCGATGAGCGTGATAATCCCCTTCTCGACTTGGGGCAAAAGGCTGTCCTGCTGGGCCTTAGTCCAACGATGGATCTCATCAACAAAAAGAATTGTGCGCTGGTTATGATACTTGCGTCGCTCTTTGGCCGTGTCAATCTCGGCACGCAAATCTTTCAGACCAGAAGTGACACCGGAAAGCTCTACAAAATAGGAATTGGTGATTTTGGCGATAACCATAGCCAAGGTGGTTTTGCCACTGCCGGGCGGTCCCCAAAAGATCATCGAGGGCAAATCATCGGCCTCAATGGCGCGACGGAGTAGCGTGCCTGGGCCAACAATGTGTTCCTGACCCAAAAACTCGTCCAGATTGACTGGGCGCATTCTATCCGCGAGCGGGGCGGCGGATTTTATACTTTGCTCAAGGTTGGAATCGAAGAGATCCATAGTAATTTAACATTAAAGCATAAAAGCATTAAAGCACGACAATATGAAAAAGTACATTAATAAAAAGTTTGTTTTAATGTTTTGATGTTTTTATGTTTTAATGACGGACTACTTTTCCTGGCAGCCGCATTCGCAACCATCAGAACACTCGCAGCAATGAAAGCACGTGTCTGGCCGGCAAGAACAGCGAGTATTCTCGTCAATCGGCATACCACAGGCTTGGCATTTGTCTTCCATATGAAGGGTGTTAGTTTATAAATTTCACAACAACAACAAATAACTGTAAGCTTTAAATATAACTTAATAATTTACCTAATTTTTTGTTTTTTGTTTGCTGATAAATATTTTTTATTTGCGACAGTTCTTCTTTGTTATAACCCAAATTCGCGGCCAACTGAATATCGAGATTATCCTTTAAAAGTTTATTTAATTTATTTTCATCTGTTAAACTAACAAGCAATTTATATTTTTCCATTTGCGTTTCTGCTGTATCTCTTTCTTCTAAAAC
>JAKLID010000071.1 GCA_022709795.1 Patescibacteria group bacterium
CACGCAGATGGGCTGGCAGATCCACCCCGAGGGGCTCTATCACACCATCCGCGCAGTCTGGCAACGTTTCCGCAAGCCGATCCTCATCACGGAAAACGGAATTGCCGACGACACCGATGCGCAGCGGCCCCGGTACATCATCGAGCACCTCGCGCAGTTGCACCGCGCCCTCCGGGAAGGCATCCCCATCCTCGGCTACTACCACTGGTCGTTCATCGACAACTTCGAATGGCGCGAAGGCTTCGTGAAAAAACTCGGTCTCATCGAATGCGACCACGCCGACCCGGAGCTGACACGCCGCCCGCGCCGCAGCGCCTATCTCTACTCGGACATAGCTCGCGAGAACGCCGTCACCGAGGACATTGTCGAACGCTACGCACCCTCGGCCCACGACGGCGTGTTCGGCGACAAATGGATGATCTGATCCCGGCCTCCGAAACAACGCCGCGCATCGGCGCGCCTCCGGCGGCTTAAGGGAACCCTTTGAAAACGCGATTATATACAACGCAAACCAAGGGATAAACATTAGATTATTCTTCGACTTGGGGCAATTCTGTCGCTTGTGCAGGATCTTGTTGGCGTGTTTTGTATTCCTTCATATATCCCATAAAATTGTCTAAGTTTGATACATGTTCCATTATTTCTTCTTCTGATAGTTCCGATACTTTGGGTGTATCTCCTTCAAAAATCAATGTTGCAACATTGATAGGCTCTTTAATCCCACCCGGATTGACATCTATGGCATGATTTAACGCCCAAACAGTAGCAAAAACGCCGTCTTGTAATCTTGGTAATTCATCGTCTTTCCAAAATATTTTTTTAAATAATGCTAAAAATGGATCGGTTATTTGTTGTCCACTTCCCATAGATGCAAAACACTGTAAACCTGTTCTTAATTCTGGTTGAAAATCGGTTATAGAAAATTCACACAAATATCCTTTTCCCTTATAGGGGAAAGCCATTAATGCTCCAAATTGTCCATGTTCGGTAAAAGTGTTTGAAAAATCTAATTTGGCCTTCCTAGAAAAAAGAGCACCCACCTGAATGGGCTTAAAACAGTTAATAATTTCTGTTTTATTAGTGGATTTAATAATATCATAGAATCGTTGTCTAAGTCCAACCTGTCCAGTCCCAGCCATAATTGTACAATTTTCATCAAACACATCTATCTTTTTTGTTTTTTGTTCTATGATTGGTATATTGCCAGAACAAGACGTGGCCGAGCTATCAGCGCCAATAACAACTCCATCAATACAGAGAATACCTACAATTACTGTCATTAGACTTGATTAAATACGCTATTTATTTTCATCTCTGGATATGCTTTATAAATTGAACTTACCAACTCGCTAAAAGACAATGTTCTTATGAAATCAGCCAATTTTTTAAGATATTCTTTGTGTTTTTGATCTAATCCATCAAATACATTTTTTCCAATTTCAAGACCTTTTGAAGTCAATCTATATTTTCTTATTCTTGTGGTAACGTTGATTGCCGCAAGCCCTTTGTTTTCTAAATCTCCAAGCACTTTGTATAAAGTAGCATCAAAAGGACCATAATCCCAAGCCTTAAAATGAAACTGCTCTGTGCCATCGAAATTTTTTAATTTTTTTTCAATTACAAAAAAGTATTTTTGTAGTTGTACGGGCGTAAACTCTCCATCGTCAGCGCATGACATTGCGGTCAACACAAAGGTTTCTATGTCCATTTTTTTATCAACTCCAATATCTATCAATAATATTTCTACAGTACATTTGTATAGTTGTCAAGTGGGCTCACAAATATAGCCTATAAATATTATTATCAAATTTCAATCCAGTTTGTCAACGCGACTTGAAAAACATATTGACTATTCAAGTTTTAATTTTATAATGTTTGGTGTGAATGAAAATAAAAATTATTCTCCTAATTGGGGCGGCAATAGAATAGGCTCTGGAAGGCCAAAACAAGAAACACAATCAAGATCGGTAATAGTTTCCTCTATGATAACTAAAGAAGAAAAAAAACAAATTAAAGAGATGGCACAACAAACCGGACAAAGCGAGTCTGATATAGTTCGTAACGCTTTGATTAAATGTAAAATAATTAAAAACTCCTGAAAAAAGCCAAAATCAATTTTGATTAACTATTGACTATTTCAACTTGATTAGCTATAATATTATCAAGTTGGGGGGCAACAAAATGTTAGATAACGAAATCTTTACAGATAAAAATAAAGCAAGAGAATATCTTGAAGCCTTACGATGGCCCAATGGCTCTGTTTGTCCTCATTGTGGTAATTATTTTTTGTGTAACGCGCTAATTACAATGGCGTTTTGATTAATGCGGCTGAGCGTATCAATATCAAGGTATTAAGCTTTTTATGGGTTCGGCATGTATATAATCGCGTTTGAAAAGGGTTCCCTTAAGTCTCCCTCCTAAACTTTTCGCGCGCGCAATTCCGGAAGTGCGCCGGAATTGCTTCCTCACATTCAGATAAAACTATGATACGGCGTCAGATATTTCACCTTAATTTTCTCAAGGAGAAATTGCCAAAAGCGGTGAGGCGCAAGACGCGGCGAGCGGGCGAGAAGGAGCATACTTAACCCGCATTTTTCACCTATATGGGTTGAAATCGTAAAAAGGGATGAGATACAAGACGCATCGAGCGAGAACGAGGGAGCATACTGCTCGTATGTGACCGAGTTCGAGTCGATGATGCAACGCCGTAGATCGCCGCTTTTTGCAATTTTAGTCTCGCGTGAGGTCACCCCACCCAAACCGATAA
>JAKLID010000072.1 GCA_022709795.1 Patescibacteria group bacterium
ATTCATGAGAGTTTTTACCCCGTCGGATGATGGGGCGATTCTCTCCAGCGGCATAGGCATCGGCAGGTAAGCTGTTGGTAAAATCAAAGCTAAATATTGCCAGATAGTGAAAACTAAGGTATACTTTGAAGGCAAGGTTGAGAAACCTTTTTTAATTACCAAACTTTATTGACGCGGGGTAGAGCAGCCTGGCAGCTCGCGAGGCCCATAACCTCGAGGTCGTGGGTTCAAATCCCACCCCCGCAACCAAAAAATTCCGACGTACTCGGAATTTTTTGATTCCCTGGCCTCTTATCAATTATCAATCCTCTCTTTAAAAAATACGGCCCAGAAATTTTCTGGGCCTTTTGCTGGAATCACCACCTTGATGAATAAAAATCGGGAAGCGGTTAGCGAGCTTGTCGAAGCTCCTCCACCTCCATAAATTTCCGATACAACAAAGCATCCACGGAGATTCCCAGTTGTGCCGCCTCTGTCGCCAAGGCCAGCTGCCGTTCATTCTCGCGACGCTTTTTCCGCAGCCTTGCTTTTATTACCGACTGACTGCGGACAGCTCTCTTTTCCTGCCGATCTCGCCCTCTCATCTGCGCCTCCTTTTCTGAGAGTTATGTTTATATTATTAAACTACTCTTTTATTCTTTTTTGTCAATCTTATCAAACCTTTAAAAAACATATTATTCTGTTATAATTAACCCAAGACCCAAGCTTCCAACTTTACTCAAATTTATGGCTCGTGTTATTTCTGTTGTTAATCAAAAAGGCGGCGTCGGCAAGACCACTACATCAGTCAACTTGGCCGCTTATTTGGCGCACCTAGGCAAGCTGGTTTTATTGGTGGATCTCGATCCCCAGGGCAATGCTTCCTCCGGTCTCGGCATTGATTTCAAAAATATCACCAATGGTCTTTATGAAGTCATGACCGGGCCTTACAATCTGGCCGACATTATTCACCCGACCAATCATGAAAATTTGCACCTGGCTCCAGCCAACCAAAATCTGGCCGCTGCCAATATTGAGTTGGTTTCCCATGATGACCGCGAGTTCAAGCTCCACAATAATCTCAAAGACGTTCGCTCGCGTTATGACTATATCATCATTGACTCGCCGCCATCGCTTGGCATCCTGACCATCAATGGTCTCGTAGCCGCTGACGAGATTTTGATTCCGGTGCAGTGCGAATATTACGCCCTGGAAGGCTTGGGCCAGCTTTTAAATACGATTAATCTGGTCAAAGAAAACATCAAGCCAGAATTAAGAATCCTCGGCGCCATTATGACTATGTATGATGATAAACACAAGCTGACCCAGGAAATTTTTGATGAGCTCTATCGCTATTTCCCCAATCGCATTTTTAGGACCGTTATCCCGCGCAATATCCGCCTGGCCGAAGCCCCGTCTTTTGGCCGTTCCATCCTTCATTATGATCACAAATCCACCGGCGCCAAAGCGTATGAGAAGTTGGCGCGGGAGATAATATTATTGGAGAATTATTCTAATTATTCTAATTAACCTAATTAGCCTAATAAAATCCCAATGCTCAAAATCAAAAATACCAAATATGATTTGGAGGAGAGAACGGCCAAGTTTGGTGAGGCAATAATAAATTTTTCCAAAAAAATTCTTGAGAACCAAATCACTATTAAAATAATACCCCAACTAATCGCGGCCAGTACCAGCGTTGGTGCTAATTATTGCGAGGCAGATGATGCTGAATCCGGTAAAGATTTTAAACACAAAATTGGTATTTGCAAAAAAGAAGCCAGGGAAACAAAATATTGGTTAAGGATGGTGGCTACCGCTGTGCCAGAGTTTAAAATAGAGGCAAGGATATTATGGCAGGAGGCCAACGAACTGAATCTGATTTTTAATGCCATTGTTAGAAAAATAAACACTAAAAACAAAGACTAATTATTTTGTTTGCAAATTAGTTGCTAGTCATTTTTTAGAATAATTAGAATAATTAGGTTAATTAGAATAATTTATATGTCTTTTTCCAACACCAACCCCTTTATTTCCACCAATGATAATTCTTCTCGCCCTCTTGGCCGCGGCCTTTCTTCTCTCATTCCCAAAAAAAATGTACCGTCAGGATCTGATAATCATCAGCATTCGCCGATAAATCCCGCCTCTTATTTCCCCAAATCAGTTTCTGGTGTCAGCAACCAAATTCTCCAAGTGCCGCCCAGCTTGATCCAGATCAATCCCTATCAGCCGCGCCAGGAATTTGAACCTCTTGCTCTGGAGAGTTTGAAGAATTCCATTCGCGAACATGGCATCATCCAACCCTTAGTTGTCACCCAGACCATGGGCGGCAAATATGAATTAGTGGCTGGCGAGAGACGTTTGCGCGCCTCGCGAGAATTAAATCTCAAAACCGTGCCGGTCATTGTGCGCACCGCCAAGGATCTGGAAAAATTGGAATTATCCCTGATTGAAAATATCCAGCGTGAAGACTTGAATCCTATTGAAAAAGCCGAGGCCTACAAACAGTTGATTGATAATTTTAGTCTGACCCAAGAAGAAGCGGCCAAACGCCTGGGTATTGCTAGGAGCACCCTCAACAACAATTTGCGCTTGCTCAATTTGCCGGTCGATATCCAAAGAGGTTTAGCTTCGGGCAAGATTTCCGAGTCCCAAGCCAAATTGATTTTGGGCGTGGCTGAAGCGGACCAACAAAAAATATTTTCTCACGCC
>JAKLID010000073.1 GCA_022709795.1 Patescibacteria group bacterium
GCTGATAAGCTGGAAAGTGAGCTGTGGAATATCTTAAAATTTTATTATTAAATACTAGAGTATCTAGTCTAGAGCCTTGTATGATATTGGTAGTTTGTATTAAAAACTAAAAAACCGGTCTTGCGGACCAGTCGTTGTTTGTTTTTGTATTATCTAATGAATTATTATTTTAACAAACTAAAGATGACTGATCCGGGTGGCCAGTAAAGTAAAACCAATAGGAATTTTGTAAATGGATAGTCATAGTAAAGTCATTATAGATCCTGGACTGAAACTTGTCAAATTGGTAGAATAAATAAGGAAATATATAAACTAAATCAAGCTCCAAGAAACAAGCTCCAAATAAATTCCAATAACCAATGATCAAAATTAGATAAAATTTGTGCTTTGGATTTGGTGCTTGGTACTTTAATATGAATTTACCCATTTTATGATTACGACTCTCATTGACTTTCTGGCCCAATTGGTAATTCAAACTATCGACGCCATCGGCTATGGCGGCGTGTTTTCACTTATGGCCGCCGAAAGCTGCGGTATTCTCATGCCCTCGGAAGTGATTATGCCATTTTCGGGATTTTTGGTAGCACTTGGCAAAATGTCCTTTTGGCCGGTGGTAATGCTCGGAGCACTCGGTAATCTAGCTGGCTCACTACTCGCCTATTATATAGGCTATAAAGGCGGCCGGCCGCTGATTGAGAAATATGGGAAATATATATTCTTGAACAAACACGATCTGGATTTGAGTGAAAAATGGTTTGGCAAACACGGGGAATTGGTGGTTTTTGCCGGCCGGCTCCTGCCAGTCGTACGGACCTATGTTTCTTTTCCAGCCGGAGTAGCCAAGATGGATATTAAAAAATTCTCCTTTTATACATTGCTTGGCGCTCTGATTTGGTCAGGGCTCTTTGCCTGGCTCGGGGTCAAGATGGGTGATAATTGGGAATTAATAAAAGCTAAGCTGCATAATTTTGATCTGGCGATCGCGGTTTTGGTGGCGGTGGCGGTAATTTTGTTTATTATAAAACAATATAGAAAGAAGCGAGCCAGGAAATTATTTGGCTAAGGTCTGTGGAAAAACCCGAAGCAAAACGCAAAACTCAATTAACAAAACGCAAAAGGTGGCAGAAATTAGCCAAAATTTGTTTTGTTGACGGATTTCTGGTTTGGAGTATAATAAACCCATAATTTATGAATTCCAGAATAAACCAAGTGAATACCGTGGTGAATACCAATTTAATTGGTTTAATTTTGGTAGTTATTTTGTTGGTCGGACTGGCCTGGTTTTAGGTTAAGGAACTGGAATTAATCTGAAATCGGGCACAAAATAAGGTCCGATTTTTTTATTACTACGAATATACGAATAAAAAAGGGCTGGTTCAGGGCTCTGCCCTGAACTAAGGAATTATTGAGTGCTAAAAAGGTTTTGTTTTAATAAGCAAATACTTGGCAGAAACAACCTAATTAAATGTTGATAAATATCTAGGTTCAACCCAGAGGGTTGAACCAGCGAGAAGTCTTGGTTTTTGGCTCGGGGGAATAGAATCCGCCAGCTGGCGGAATTATTAACTGGAGTTAAAAACCAAAACAAAAAATCACAAGAACACAGAAAACACAAAAAACATAAACTAAATAGGAAAGGAAAACTAAAAATTTCTTTAAAAAATAATCTGTCAATTGGCAGGGGGAATGTACTCAAACTTGGAGGGTGTAACCATGCAATCGGATCTAGGTGTTCTTCCCGACCTAACAAGACGGGTAAATAGTTTGCGAATTAATTATTTGCGAGCTCGTGGGAGATTGCGTCGCGGAGAATCTCCGGAAGTGGGGCGTGAATTAAAAACGCAATTAGTATCTCTCGAGCGGTATTTGACCGTTGTGAAAGGAAAACTGGTATGCAAACAGAAGAAAGCACCATGATCACCGCCGTGATAATATCGGCGACAACTAAAAAAGACAAAGATGATGAACCACCCTGTAGACGTGAGGTTTGGGAAGTTCCTGGGGTCTACCCGGAATGGATCCTCTCTTAGCTAGAAGGAGGACAAACTTTTCCGTGCAAGGGGCCGGCCAAACAGACCGGAAAACCTGCTGCCATCGTAAAAGATGGCCGATGGGCGCTACAGTAAGTCGCCACATCAAACGGAAAAACAAAAACCGCTGAGAAGACAAGAAGGTTTATCAGCGGTTTTCTTTTTGTTTAAAAATATTTAGCATATGGCAATGTGCCTCTACAAACCTACCAACCTACAACCCTACTAACCTACTCCCCTACTTATAATACTTTGGCGATGGCATCGGCAAATTCAGTAGCGGCTTCTGGACCATTGGCGGTGACCAATCTATTGTCAACGGTCACCTTCTCACCAGTATATTTGACACCAGCTGATTCCAATTCCTTATACTCTTCATTGTCATAACCGACCCAGACGGTGGCGCGTTTGCCTGCGAGCACACCGGCTTTGGCCAGAATCAATGGGGCGATACAAATGGCTGCCACCACTTTGCGCGTTTGGACAAACTGGCGCGCCAATTCCAGAACGGCCTCATTATACTGATATTCTACGGAACCTGGCCCGCCGATAAAAACCAAGGCGTCATACTGATA
>JAKLID010000074.1 GCA_022709795.1 Patescibacteria group bacterium
TGTTTTGCCTTTTTTTGAAAGCTCGAAGGCCTTTTCATAAAGCACTCGGGAAAAATATATAAATTCTTGAAAGATAAGGTGATCCTTGCTTTCGATAGATTGTTGCACCAATAGAATTGGCAGATACGCAACGTCTCGAATGATATTTATATCTTCGGAGTTTATACCCCTTTCAAAGATTTCCCAGATATCTTTTGAGAGCCAATCTAGAGGCTTTAACTTATCAAAAAAAGAGCCTCTTTCTTGCTTGGCCTGTTCGGCTGAGAAACAACCACCATGATATAAACTAAAATATTTAAAGAATTCATTTACCAATTCAACATATAACCTGATTATTTTCTCCAACTCTCCAGTCTGTTGATTATTAATGGCCAATATACACTTATCTTTTAACTTTGAAACCTCAAGACGGGCTTCAACTTCCGAATCATCTTTTTTAATAACAAATATGTCTTGGGAAATTTTAGTCAACCTCTTTACGCCTATTCGATCTGCAACATCTTTCTTTATTTCAAATAGGGGTTCGCCAGACTCAATTTTGTGACCCAACAACGGTCTTAGATAACAGATCGGCTCTTGTTTGGCTCTGGAAGTATTGGTGTCCGTATCTTCAGGATTTATTGTAGGAATATTTTCATTTACCAATCTACTTAATAATGACACCAACTTTTCAAGCTCATTCAATTTAATGTCCAAAATCATTCCGCTTTTCTGCGACTTAATCGTGACGATATCCTTTTTATTACCCCAAAAGCCAAACGGGTTAACATTTAATATCCCACTATTCTCGTATTTTTTATAAATAAAGTTATTGCCAATCCTTTCCGTAATTTCTCTGTCTAAAATCTTAATAAAATTCTTCTTAGTAACACTTAACAAGACTTTTTTCTTTGCTTCCTCCATCTTATGTTCTTTCACCAGAATTTCGATCACACTTCCAAGCGAAAACATTGTCCATAACGCAATAGCGAGCACCGGAATAAAACCTAAATAATTCGTATCTCCAATAAAGAAAAAGAACGCCATCACTTCTGCCATTAGCAGGGGGAAAAACCAACTCTTATACAATAAAACCCTGCCTTTTTCTGGATCGTTTTTATCCGCTAGACTTTGAGCAACAAAAAAGGCCAATCCGATTAAAACCGCACCAATGCCAGTATGGATTGCAACTGGATCAAAATTAGCACCAATATTTGGTATTGAATGAAATAATTGGGCAAGATAATGAATTAACTGCTTATAAATGTAAACTTTTGAAAAAGCAAAATTTAATAATGGCGATAATAATTCATAAATATATTTTGGATGCGATATGATCCAAAAGAACAGCATTGGAAAAAATATCTTTAAGAAGGATGAAACAGAAGGCATCCATAAAGGGGTGCGATTATTATTGATAGTAGTTTTTAACTGTTTATCAACTCTCTTCTGTTTATTGGCCACATCCAAAAGCGATCGATCCTTCTTTTTAAAAAGACTCTTTATTTTTGCTATGACATTTTTATAAAAAAATATTTTCATAATAAATACGGCTAATACTTCCACTCCTCATACGACAAAATAAAGCTGTTCAGTTCTTCTTTTATACCTTTCCACTTGGGGAGGTATTTTGTCATTAAGGCGACAAATTTGTCGCTATGCTTTTTCTCAATCAAATGTAACAGCTCGTGAACTACGACATACTCCACACAGGCGAGCGGTTTTTTAGCCAGTTCTAAATTTATCAAGACTCGAGCTCGCTTGTGGTTACAAGTACCCCAGCGAGTCTTCATCTGCTTGATGCCCCAATATTTAACCTCTACACCCATTTTCTTTTGCCATTTAACAATCAAATCATCAACAACTGCGTGCAATTCTTTGCGATACCAATCCATCATCACTTCTCGGCGTTTAATCACCGGACTCTTTGGACGAACCTGTAAAACGATTTTGGTTTTGCCTTTCAGAAATACTGCCGGTGCCTCGTCTTTATAAACCACCTCAAGACGATAGCGTTTGCCAAAAAAATAATGGCTTTCACCGGACGAATAATCACGTTTGGTCTGCCTTTCCTGTCCGGAAAATTTAGCTTGCTGTTTCTTGATCCACGGCAATCTTAAAGCCAAGAGTGTGCGAATAGCATCATCTTTCATATTGGCCGGCGCAGTTACGCGAACCCAGCCGTTGGGAGGCAAGACCGAAAGATGCAAATTCTTGATCGGCTTGCGAACGACCAGAGCTTCAACACTGCCAAGTTGTAGATAAGAATTAGTACTCATTTTGATTCTTGATAATCTCAAAGAGATTTTTCAATTCCTCGTCTGTTATTTCGGGCAAGGCATTTTTTATTTCAATCTTAATGGCACGCTCTTTCAAACGATTACCACGCCAGTCGGCCTGCCTTGAAGCGATCACGGCCTCATGCACGGTTATCGCTTTATTTACATCTTGGCCAAGGTTGTCATAAATAGCTCGCTTGGCGGAGGTATTGATTTCTGCACCGACCGACTCATCCATCGGATTTTTAACTTTCTTGGACAGAGCCACAATCTGTTTTAGATATTCTTTATATTCAACGTCAGCCTGTTTGCGTTTTTTGACCAGCTCATCCAAAAGTTCTGACAT
>JAKLID010000075.1 GCA_022709795.1 Patescibacteria group bacterium
GATAATCAAATTTATTGGCTCGTTATTAAAACTTTATCCAAAAAAAAGATCAACAATCGAGGTCACAAAATTCGCCATACTATTTATAAGTTTCCTAAAGGTCATTTAAATCCCGGTGAAGTTTTAAAACACGCTGCTATTCGCGAAGTCGAAGAAGAAGGTCGAATCAAAGCCAAAATTATTGACAAGATTGGCTCTAAAGATTACATCATTTGGGATGAACTTCAAAATAAAAAAATTATCAAAAAAGTCACTTTTTTTCTCATGGAATACGAAGGTGAAAGTAATTTAAAGTATTACGACACTGAAACTGTAATTGGTCGGGAGTGGTACAAGCTTGAAGATTCTCTCAAAAAATTAGCCTACGATTTTGAGAGGACTCTTCTCAAAAAAGCTAATTTTAAACTAAAAGCTTTATTAAAATCTCAAAAATAGATAAAATAAGCGCTCAGGAGGGGTCGGATAGTGGTTCATTCCACACGCTTGGAAAGCGTGCGTCTGAATAAGACTCGCGGGTTCAAATCCCGCCCCCTCCGCCAGTTAGGAAATGTCTTTGTTGGCTCGCCCTCTGCGAGGGCTCGCCAGCCGATTTTAAGCGCAAATTGGAATTTTTTATCTTTGCCCCGAAGGGGCTGGCCAAAAGCGGGCTTCCCTCATTTTTAATTGGACTGATTGCATTTTATTTGTTATCATATTTATGAAGGGTTAAATAAGCACCCATACTAATACAATCATACTTAGGAAACTATGAAAAGTCAAAACAATAATGAAACCATTGGGGATAAGATAAAACAGCTTAGAAATAAGCAGGGATTAACGCAGGACGAATTAGCGAGAAAATCCGATCTTCCCTACACAACGCTTACGAAAATTGAAACAAATGTCATCACTAAACCCTCAATTCAAACCGTAATGAAAATAGCCATGGGGCTAGGGATTAGTATCGACGATCTAATGAGATAATTATGGAAAATTTTGAAATGCCACCACAACAAAATAACCCAGAAGAAATTAGACCGGCTGCGGTCAAAAAAGAAATAGTCAAACCCTCTTTAGAAATTGCCAACGAACAAAGAGAAAAAGAGTGCCGACAACATGAACGAGATTTAGTTGTCAAAAATCCTGAATTGGTAGGGATTAATTTTGATCATGATTATATTGTTGATACCAGAAGCTTCTGGCCACAAGAACGATATATTCAGTATTTACAGGAAAGGGACGGACAAATTTCCGATGAAGTACGCTCTGCCGTAGAATCTGGCCGAGCTCAAAAAATTCTTTCAGACAAGAGGGAGAAAGAGGTTAATAAAAGGTCATCTTTTAATGAATATTTATCTAGTTTTGAAGGGAAATTACAGCACGCTAGAATTCATCCTGCCGGTGAATTATCACCAATTACCCCGTCTCAAGCACTTGAGATTAAACCAGATGGGACTTTTGATGTTGTAATTGCCCCAGAATTTATCGATCAGATAAAAAAACTTCAAGAACAAGTTAGCGATTTAACTCTTGTGGTTCAGTTTTATGATCATCGTCGTGGTAAAGAAAAATCATCTGACGTTCCTGAAACGCAAGAACAAGTGGAACAATATATTGCTATTTGCGAAAAGATTATTGAAAGCATAGGAGACAGTGTTCAATTAGAAATAGGAAACGAAACTAATATCTCAAGAAGTACTGGCGCAATGTTTGCTGATAAATTACAACATGCTAGTCATGTAAACTCTGCCGAATATGGCAAATTTTTCTTTGAAGTAGCCAAGAAAATAAAAGAAAAATCACCAACAGTCAGACTTTCAATTGCAGGTGTTGCTTGTTTTGACCCAACATATTTAAGAGAGGTTTTAACTGAAGTTGGGCGATTGCAAACAGAAAGCGGAAATGATACCACACTGGTTGACACTATTAGTTTTCATCCATATCGAGAAAACCCGGAGAGTGGATCGGTTGAAGTAAAAAACAGTAATTTTACCGTTGGTGAACTAGATTACGAAAGACAAATGGAAGAAATGCAAAAAATTGCTTCTGAGTTTGGTGTAAAACTAAATGTTGGTGAAATAAATTTTCCATTTTCCGACCCGGAACAAAAAGCGAAACTTGAACAAGCAGTTTCTTTAACAGCAAAAAGGGGGATAGAATCTTTAATATATCCGGGAGTTAATGTTCATTGATTTGCCGCCAAACCGAGCGAAGCTCGGAGTTCCGCTAAAAGCGGAACGAAAAACTTGAAATCGTCCAATCCGAAAGGGTCGCTTCTGCGGGCGGGCGGAAGGGGGGTCTGGGGGGAATTCCGCCCGCCCTACAAATTTTGGGCGAAATCAGTTCGAATTTTTTCGAAAGCACACCGCAAAAGAAATTATTTTAAGAGCCCGGAATGAAATTTGAATTCATGACCTTCCCCTTACCAAGGGGATGCTCTACCAACTGAGCTATCCGGGCGTGCAGATTATTTTATCAAATCTTAAGACAATT
>JAKLID010000076.1 GCA_022709795.1 Patescibacteria group bacterium
AAACGTCAGAAGGCCACTCAGGATTCGCTGGCACAGTACAAGACCTACGTGCCGGTCAATCTGGTTCTGGCTCTGGGTGACTCTGTCACCTTCATTAACAAGAGCCTAAAACAGGTCGAGGTTGATTTGGGCGGGATCGGGAGCTACTTTGTAAATGCTTCCGACTCTGTCGCCACCATGGTCACTGGTGGTAACCTCACTAGGGTGACCTACCTGAATCTCCTCTGCCCCCAGGGGATAAAGATTGTCAGTCAAAAAGACATTTCACGGGGCAAAAACAAAAAAAGACATGAGATAATTTTTGTGTGAAAGAAAGGAGAAAAAAATAAAAGAGGCGCTATTTGCTTAAGCAATTTAGCGCCTCTTCTTTTTGCTTGAAAAATATTTTAGCCAGTAGTGGCACCCTGAAGAATATCAAAGATGTAGCTCAAGATAACATAAGCACCCATAGACACAGCTACGCCGAGCACGGCGTAAATCATCGTGTCTTTGGCTTTTTTGACCTGCTCTGGATTGCCCGAGGAAGTCAAAAACATAAAACCAGCATAGACAAAAGTGACTAGAGCACCGACACCCACAAAAGCCAAAAGCGCGCCAATCAGTCTGGCCCACAATGCAGTTGGGTCGCCTTTGGGTAAATTAAGAGGATCCTTGAGAACAATTTGGCCAGTGGAACCACCATTATCTGATCCAGAAGCACCAGCTGTGCAGGTATGGGTGGTCGCCGTGTTATTATAACCAGCAGAACCCTTGCAGGCAGCATCGCATGCCGCGCTTGAAACCTGGGGGCTTAAATCCTTGGTGCCAGTACCACCCGCCGGGTCATGACAAATACATTTATCACACTCACCGGCTAAAGTAACTGGAGTGGCAAAAAAGAATGAATAAGAAAAGATGAGAAAGAAGAGCAGGAGAAAGATGGGGAGTTTTTTCATAGGAAAGTAAATTAAGTTAATCAAGTGAATTAAGTCCGCCGATTAACCAATCTGGTTATTTTTGGGCGGAGAAGGCGGATCACCCGAAGGGTGATAAATCAAGTGAAATAAGTGAGGCGAGCCGTAAAAAGATTATGCCCTTTTCAAATATTCGGCAACTTGCTGTTTGATTTTTTGCTTGATACGTGGCCAGGAAATTTTTTCAGTCATTAGTGGAGAGGCTTCTTTATCGGCGGTCTCAAAATAGACCAAGCTTTTTAGAATATGAATAGTACTGTAATCTGTTTTTTTGTATTTTTGATGGAAAATCTTTAAAAGTTCGGCTAAAGATATTTTTTCAAGAATATAATATAAATCAACAAAATCTTTGCGACTGCCTCGCGAAGATACAGCTGTCAATTTTATGCAGGCAATATCACGCCAGTCAGCCAATAATATAGCACCAAATTTGATTGGTTTATAAATTAATGAGTATGGATACTCTAGAAAACTTAGTTTGGTATTATTTAAAACAATATGCAGGGTACCGGCATCCTCGGCTGATATTTTATAAGGAGCAATTTCAGCTAGGTCTTTTTTTAATTTATCATTGACAATCTTGCCAGCTATAAACCAATCCAAATCAATTGAATGTCGATGGCCAAATTGCAGAGACAAAGCAGTGCCACCGGCTAGATAAAACTTGTGGGCTTTAACGAGTGGGCTAACAAGCTCTAATGCTTTTTTGGTCTTAGCATCTAAAATGTCGGGAAACATAAATCTTGGTTAAAAAATAAGTTGCCAAAAATTGGCGCTCTTGGGATCCAGGCCGCGCATGGTTTGGAAAACTGACTTCATCCGCCCCCAGCCGTATAGACGAATGGTTTCTCTGATATCACTAACATCACCTAACGCCAAAACGCGCCCAATAATAAAATCACGGTGGGTACTTTTGTTGAGTTCCTTAAAA
>JAKLID010000077.1 GCA_022709795.1 Patescibacteria group bacterium
TTGTCCCACCACCCCGGCCTCGCCCCGCAGAACTCAGTGCGGGGACTCGGCCACCCCTCCTCAAGGAGGAGGGGAAATCAAACAATATTGCTTTCGTTTTGGATATCATTTATATTTAATTTACCAACATTAGCCACCTTTGTGGCTATTTTTTTATTTCCGTTTGACAAATATCAAGTTTTATGATACCATTTTTTGATTGTTCATTCACAATCAACGGTTGGCTGACTATTCATTAGCCAACTAAAACCGTTCATCCATCAAACCAGGAGGTTACGATGGAGAAGCAACAAATCACCAGAAGAACCCTGCTGACCAAACAGCAGGTATCCGTGAACGTGCCGAACCATGGCAAGTTCATGAGACTAATCGCCGCCGCTTCGTTTATTGATAATACCAGTGGCCAAGCGGTTAGCATCCCGGAGCACTACCAATTTGGTTATGTCTTCGGAAAAGTGATTGTCTTCGCTAATTTCTATCTCGGCGAGGACAAGATTGGTAAAAAAATTATCGCCACGGTTGAGGTCATTGAAAAGACCGTTGGCGACCAGCGCTACATTATGCTGGATGTTCACCCCACCGAAGGCCGTCCGGAATTTGATCTTAAGTTCCCGACCGACGGAAGTGGCGACATTGAAGTTCCGGGCTGCACGACCAAGATCTGGTTCCGCAAGATCGGCCAGAAGTAATTTGACCGCATTTATTTTCCGCCGCACGAATTATAAGCGGCTCGATCATCTTTGATCAATGTTGATAGACACGACATTGGTCCCGTTGAACAAACAAACAGTCCGGCACCGGGACAAACCGGTGTGAAACAAAGATGATCTTAACCGATCATCAAGAGTCCTATCTACGAGGTTGTAGGTGGGCTTTTTCTTTCTCAGACATTTTTTGTTTTATTAATTTGGGTTTTTGAGCTTGGTGCTTATTTTGAATTTTGGATTTTGAGCTTGGTATTTTACTAGTTACCAGTTGCTAGTTGCTAGTTACTTTTATTTTCCCCTCCAAAATGCTATAATAACCCCACCCGTATTCAAAGAGTTTTAAAGATTTGGATTTAAAAGTTATTTTAAAATTAAAAATTAAAAATTTAAAATTATGAAAAACTCCATCTGTCCCACTTTCAAAACCGAACTCATCCCGATCCTCTCGGTGGTCATCTCCATAGTTTTGAGCTTTTATTTCTACGCTCATTTTCCCGAGCGCGTCGCCACGCATTGGAATATCCAAGGCCAGATAGATGGCTGGTCCAGCCGGGGATTTGCCGCTTTCTTTTTTCCAGCTTTGAATCTGGCTATTTATCTCCTGATGCTTTTTTTGCCCCTGGCCGACCCCAAGAAAAAAAATTATCAGGACTTCCGCCTTGCTTATCATTGGATCAAAGGCGCCCTGGTTGTTTTTATGTTTCTGATCTATCTCGCTGTCGGCCTTAGCGCTCTTGGCTATTCAGTAGCTATCAATACAGTCGTGCCGCTGGGCATCGGCGCTTTATTTGTCATCATCGGTTTATCTATCAGGAATATCAAGCAAAATTGGTTTATGGGCATCCGCACGCCCTGGACCATTTCCTCGGAAACAGTCTGGGCCAAGACCCATCGCTTTGGCGGCTGGGCGTTTGTCGCTGCCGGCTTGCTTTTTATGCTGACCGGTCTTTTGAGCCAATTTCTCTGGCCCTTGATTGTGCTGATCTTTTTGATTATCCTTTCCACGGTTTTGTATTCCTACCTAGTTTACCGCCAGGAAAGTAAAGGTTGATTAATCGCTAAAAACAGTCTGTTTTTAGTCAGCCTGGAGCCAGGCTGGCTTTTTTGTTAACATTGCAGCAAAGGGGTTTACACTCCGCTAGGAAGATCTAAGCTTAA
>JAKLID010000078.1 GCA_022709795.1 Patescibacteria group bacterium
CCAGTATTTGGAGGGATTGGAGCTGAATGAAGCTCAAAAAGAGAAAATTATTCTGGCGATCACCTATGTTGTTTATCAGCGCAACCATAAGGTGGTAAAGGCCGAAGTGGAGAAAGATGAGCTGAAAAAGGCCCAATTTTTGCGGTCAATCGAGGAATACGACCAGATCATCAAACAGGAGATAGAGAAGGTTTTAAAAGGTGAAAAAATACATCCTTATGACCTCTAAACCAGTCGCGCTCATCATTCTGGATGGCTGGGGCGTGGCGCCACCGACCGTAGGTAACGCCGTAACCAGCGCCAGGTTAAAATATTGGGATTATCTTTTGAAGAATTATCCCTCAACATTGCTCCAAGCCTCAGGCGAGGCAGTGGGTTTGCCATGGGGTAAAATGGGGAATTCTGAGGTCGGACATTTGACCTTGGGCGCTGGCCAGATATTTTTGCAGAGCTTGGAAAAAATAAATCGGGAGATTTCCACTGGCAGTTTTTTTGAAAATCAGGCATTTTTGAAAGCGGTTAACCATGTTAAAAATAATAATTCCAACTTGCATTTGATCGGACTTTTGGGCGACGGTGGCGTGCACGCGCATCAGGGACATTTATTGGCACTTTTGGATTTGGTATCTAAAAATAACTTACACACAAAAACCTACTTGCATTTATTTTTGGACGGCCGTGATACAGCCAGAGATAGCGGTCTGGAATTTTTGCGAGAGACGATAGAGACGGTAAATAAAATAAATTGCGCCCAGATAGCGAGTCTGGGCGGTAGGTATTATGGCATGGACAGAAATAAAAATTGGGATAGGATAGAAAAGGCTTATCGCACGATCACCGGTGAATCAGAGGAAACTATTGATAATCCGATCGAGACATTGAAAGAATCTTACCGTCGAGGAGTTTTTGATGAAGAATTTGAGCCAATAGCGATCGGACGAGAGGGAAAGCCGGTAGTCAAAATGGCAGATAACGACGCGATCATATTCTTTAATTTTAGAGCCGATAGAGCCAGACAATTAACGCAAGCTTTTGTAGCGGATGATTTCAGCGGTTTTGTCAGGAATAAAAAATATAACAATTTATTGTTTGTAGGATTTTCTGAATATGAGAAAGGTCTGGCGATGGAAGTGGCTTTTCCGCGGCCAGAGATAGAGTACCCTCTCGCTAGAATTATCAGTGAAGCTGGCATGACTCAGTTGCATGTCGCGGAAACGGAAAAATATGCTCACGTGACTTTTTTCTTTAATGGTTTGAAAGAAGAGCCTTTTTCTGGCGAGGAAAGAATACTTGTGCCATCGCCCAATGTGACCAGCTATGACCAGCAACCGGAGATGTCATCGTCTGCGATTAAAGATAAAATATTAGAGGGCGTGAGGAGTGAAAAATTTGATTTTATGGTAGTCAATTTTGCTAGCCCGGACATGGTCGGACACACGGGCAATCTGGACGCGAGTAAACTGGCGGTGGAAGCAGTGGATAAATGTTTGGCCGAGATTACGGAAGAAATCGTGTGGCGAGGCGGTCAGGTGATCATCACGGCGGATCAT
>JAKLID010000079.1 GCA_022709795.1 Patescibacteria group bacterium
AAAAACTGCCAAAGAACCTGAAAAAATATCGGCTCGAACTTCATTTTAGGCCAAAAGCGGGCTTCCCTCATTTTTAATTGGACTGTTTTCGTTTTATTTGTTATCATATTTATGAAGGGTTAGACAAGCAACCATACTAATACTATCATACTTAGGAAACTATGCAAAGTCAAAATAATAACGAAACAATTGGAGATAAGATAAAACTACTTAGAAATAAGCACGGATTAACGCAGGACAAATTGGCGAGAAAAGCCGATCTTCCCTATACGACGCTGACAAAAATTGAAACAAATGTTATCACAAAGCCGTCTATTCAAACTGTTATGAAAATAGCCAAGGGACTTGGTATTAAAATTGATGATTTAATGAGATAAAAATATGAACAAAATTATTTTAGGAACAATTTGCGGTTTAGTCTTCGGAATAATTGATGTATTGGTTATGATCCCGCTTAAATATGAGAACAATCGCAAAAGAAACGAGGCAATGTCTGCGGCTTTTGTTGAGCGGTTTATGATTGGATTTCTAATTCCAAATGTTAATTTAGGAATACATCCAGCTTTGACAGGTTTATTGTTAGGAGCTAGTCTAAGCTTGCCATCAGCGATTATCACCAGAGCTTATGCGCCGATAATTGGAATAGGAATAGTCGGAAGCGTAATTATCGGGTTAGTAACCAAAGCAGTACTATGATTAAAAAGCGATCATCCACTTTTGTTGAAATTTGTATCTATGAGGTTAAGCTGGGGAGGGCTGATGAATTTGAAGAACTGATAAAAAAGGTTATCAAACATCATAGCAATTTCCCCGGCGTTGTTGATGTAAGATATATGAAACGAACCCATAGACCGTGTAGTTTCGGTGATGCAAAGAAAGGAAATCCATCAATAAGGCTAACTATGAAACCAAAAACATATACATATGTTCTTTATTGGGAATTAGACAACGAGATAATTCATGGGAAAGCAACAAAATCTGGATTGGAAAATTATTTTAAAGAATTCAATCGATGTTTAGTAACGGTTCCAAAAATGATTTTAGGAGAAAGAATTAGGTAGGTTAAAAACATAAAAGAATTTACCGCCAAACCAAGCGAAGCTCGGAGTTCTATTAAAAGCGGAACGAAAAATTTGAAATCGTC
>JAKLID010000008.1 GCA_022709795.1 Patescibacteria group bacterium
AATAAATCCAGCACTTCCTGTAACAAGTACATTGTAATTATTCATATTTTTAATTTGTTAATAGTCTTTAAATAAAATTTTTATATTTATAATTTAAATTGATAACATATTCATTGATATTTTCTATTTGATAAAAATCTTTGACCGCAAAAGTATAATTACCTAACCCTACACCCCCAATATTATTTTTTATCACTCCCCAGGCCTGGCCATAACCGCTTATTCTCTCGCTGGTTGATTTTACTTCCAATCTTTCATTCTCCCCTACTCCCAATCTGGCACCGACCAACGGCCCAAAAAATATTACCAGGATGGCTGAGATTACCCCGAGACCAGCCCAAACTTTCTTAAAAAATATTTCTTGCCTCATTTTCACCCAATACCACCAACCGCCTAAATATAAAATAAAAAATATCAGCCCTGCCCCGCGGGAAAAACTGAAAAATATTCCCAGCAAGATAAACAGACCAGTCACACTGATAAATCTCTTTTGATATTTGTCTCTGGCTTTAATCAAAAGATAACACCAAACTCCCAGCGCTAGCACCAATAGTCCGCCCAAAATATTGGGATGCGGTAATGATCCATAAGCCCGGAGCCACCGCTCTCCACCCACCCCCACGACAGAAGCTCCCAAATCTCCTGCTTTCTGGCCAGCCATTCCCAGCCACTTATTAGCCCAGACTGTCTGATTCATAAATTGGTAACCAGCCAAAAGTCCTTGGATGAAACCACTCACCACTACCACAATTGCCAACCTTAATTTGGAAAAATGTATCCTCTGAATAATCCAGAATAGTCCAGCTCCCAATACCAACCGTATCACCCAGTAAACGCCCATTAATTTTTCATCAGCCCAAACAACCGACGAAAAAATACAAAAATACAAAAATACAAAAACAAATTTTAATTTCTGATTTCTAGTTTCTGATTTCTGATATCTGATATCCAATTCCTCGCTTCTCTTTTCCAACAATTTAACAATAAAAAAACAAAACAATAAGACAACCAGAATGATGTCAAATCCATACAAACCCATCCGTCCATATTCAAAGACTTCCCCGCCAATATGATAGTCTCTAAAAATCCATCTTGTCTGCCATGGCAAAAGAAAAACCAATAAATAAAACAAATATTCTTGTATTTTAGTTATTGACAATCGCCTGAACATATTTCTTCTCTTAAATTTAAGACTTGAAACTTATTTTGAATTTTGCCTGCCCGCCATATTGGCGGGGATTTGGAGCTTGAAATTTATTTTGTGCTTTGAATTTGAAGGTTAATATTTATTTGGAAATTGTCTCTTGTATCTTGGAAATTACCCTATTTATTTCTTCTCTTTTGTCATTGCTGTGCAATTTCAACATCTGGTCATTGATAATCACCTTCTTATCACTACACTTCATCATTTCTTTCAAAACCGGCGGCATTATTTTTAATTGAATCTTTTTATATCTTGCCTCTTCCCAATCAAATTGCGTCTTGCCGATTATTTTTTTCAGCCACATAAATTTTGGCCTGATCAAAAATCTCTCTGCCTCTGGCCCATAATTAAAATTAGGCAGATAATTTTTTATCCAGCTATTGGCCACTACTAGTCTCGACCACAGATTGTCTTCGCTATAAATCGGTAAATACTGCGACAATAAATAAACCAAGTGTCTATCCGGCTCTCCAATCGCCGTGCTTTTTAAATCTAGATTGTCTTCACTCACAAAATAGCTCAGGCAAATCTTATCTTTGGCTGTCTTACTATTCGGTCGCTGTCCCAAAAATTTCATCAGCGCTACTGACCAAAACCTGGCACTCCAAATCCTGCCCCTTTTGGTGACTATAAAAAAATCAATATCCGCCTCTTGCTCGGCGTTCAAATATCCCAGGTTACTGCAAATGGCGATCATCCTGACCCCTGGCACCCAAGCGATTACCCTCGCCATCTTCTGGGCTTTTTTTATTTTACCCCGACTGATCTCTTCTCTTTCTTTTCGTAGCGCAACTATTTTTTCCCTGCCTAGTAAAAAATAAAAACCGTTAGCGATTACAATCTTTTGTTCTCCGGTCAAATTATCAATGACCTTCTTGGCTTCCTCCCAGGTCAATCTTTCTTCTGGAGCACAAAATAACCACTGCCAAATTTCCTCTTTTTTTAAGGGGTAATCAAACAAATCAAAGTATTTTATGGTCAAAATAATCGAACTCCAAAGATCCGCATTCATAAGTTAATTCTAGAGAAAAACAAGGGAAAAGGCAAACTGCCCAAAATTTGGAATTTAAATTAAAAAAGGGGCCCACATTGTACACCCCTTTTTGTTAAACTATTATTTTTTTATCCTCAAGACCTCTTTCAAAAATTGCCCGGTATAGCTCCTCTTCACTTTTGCCACCTCTTCTGGTGTCCCCGCCGCTACGACTTCTCCGCCCTTATCTCCGCCTTCTGGTCCCAGGTCGATAATATAATCAGCGCATTTGATCATTTCCATGTTGTGTTCCACCACGATTACTGTGTTGCCTTTTTCTACTAGCTTATTTAGAATAATCAATAATTTTCGGACATCCTCAAAATGCAGACCAATGGTTGGCTCATCCAAAATATAAAGAGTCTTGCCAGTATCACGGCGCGACAGCTCAGTCGCTAATTTTACCCTCTGTGCTTCACCGCCCGATAATGTCGGGGCTGATTGACCCAAGTGTAGATAGCCCAGTCCCACTTCACTCAAAACTTTGAGCTTCGCCTTGATCAGAGGCAGCTCATCAAAAAATTTCAGCGCGTCTTCCACGGTCATCTCCAAAACGTCGGCGATATTTTTCCCATGCCAATAAATCTCCAGCGCTTCATTATTATAACGCCGGCCGTGACACTCCTCACACTCCAGATACAAATCCGGCAAAAAATTCATCTCTATCCTCATTGTCCCGTCACCCTGGCACGCTTCGCACCGCCCGCCTCTGACATTAAAAGAAAAATATCCCTGATCAAAACCTTTGATCCTCGCTTCCGGCAGACTAGCATACAGATCGCGGATATTGGTAAACACCCCAGTATAGGTTGCCGCGTTGGATCTGGGTGTCCGTCCAATCGGCGACTGGTCAATCGTCACTGCTTTATTGATATTTTCGAGTCCCTTCAGCTCACGATGGCGACCCGGCTCATTTTTGGTTTGATAAAAATAATTCACCAAGGATTTGGACAAAATATCCTCCACCAGAGTCGATTTGCCAGAACCAGACACTCCGGTGATACACACCATTTTGCCCAATGGTATCCGGATATCAATATTTTTTAGGTTAAATTCGCTCGCTCCCAAAATCTCAATCCATTTACCACTACCTTTTCTCCTCTGCTCTGGCACGGGAATAGTTTTTCTCTCTGACAGATAATCGCCGGTCAATGATTTTTTGTTTTTAATAATTTCTTCCGGCCGGCCTTCCGCCACCACCTCGCCCCCATGTTTACCCGCACCCGGTCCCATATCCACTACCCAGTCAGCTGCCTTGATCATTGTCGCGTCATGCTCCACCACCACCACGGTATTTTCCAAATCACGCAAATCTCTCAATGTTTTTATGAGTTTGTGGTTGTCTCTCTCGTGCAATCCGATTGACGGTTCATCCAAGACGTAAAGAATGCCTGTCAGATTGGAAGTAATCTGTGTCGCCAAACGAATCTTGGCGGCCTCACCGCCTGATAGCGTCACTGCCGAACGATCCAATACTAGATAATCCAGGCCAATGTCCACCAAGACCTTCAGCCGCCGGACAATCTCTTTTGTCAGTGGCTCGGCAATCTTTTTATCCCGTGCTGAAAATTTTACCTGACCCAAAAAATTTATTATATTTTTCAGATCCCTCTGCGCCACCTCGCTGATATTGGCGCCTCCGACCTTGATCGCCAAGACTTCAATCCGGAGTCTCTTGCCATGACATTCAGTACACTCTTTGACCCGCATATATTTTTCAATTTCCCCTCGGATATAGTCAGATTCTGTTTCTTTATATCTTTTCAGTAAATTATTAGCTATTCCTTCGTAACTATTTTGATGTTCCTTGCTTTCCCCATAAAAAATCACTTTGAGCTGGCTGTCATTCAGTTCCCTCACCGGCGTTTCCACTGAAAAACCATACTGTTTGGCCAGACTTTGCAGTTGGGGCATCTGGCTGTCTTGAATATTACCGCTCATCCGGCTCCATGGCCTGATCGCTCCCTCAATCAAAGATAAATTTTTATTCGGTATTACCAATTCTGGGTCAATCTCCAGCTTCACTCCGAGTCCTCCGCACGACGGACAAGCGCCCAAAGGGGAATTAAAAGAAAAAATATTTGGCTCCAAGGTTGGTAAAGTAATATCACATTTTGGGCAAGTCAGGCTCTCTGAATAAACGTAATCCTTCTCTTTTTCAATATTATAAATAATGATTTCCCCATTGCCCAAATCCAAGGTTTTATTCAATAAAACATAAAAACGATCCTTGCTTTTATTATCCTCCTCTTTTTCTTTATGACCGGCCACTACTTCGATTGAATGTCTCTTACTCTTTTCACTTTCCATTTCCAATGCCTCATCAATCGTACAAAAATAGCCATCTATCCTGACTTGATTATACTTAGCGTCCTTCATCCTCTCCAAAATATGCCGCTGGTTACCCTTTTTATTTCTCACTATCGGCGCCAATAAAAAAACGCCCTCATCTTTATGCGCGCGCCAAATCTGTTCTTTTATTTGTTCTTTATTTTTTTTGCTGATTACCTCACCACACGCTGGGCAATGTGGCACGCCCACCCTGGCAAATAGCACCCGCAAAAAATCATAGGTTTCTGTCATTGTCCCCACCGTTGATCTGGGATTATTGGTCGCCGGTCGCTGGTCAATCGCGATCGCCGGTGACAAGCCTTCTATTTTATCGACATCCGGTTTGTCCCGGAGTCCTAAAAATTGTTTGGCATAAGCGGATAAGCTCTCTACGTAAAGTCTCTGCCCTTCTGCGTAAAGCGTGTCAAAAGCCAAGCTGGATTTGCCCGAACCGGATAAACCAGTGATTACTACTAGTTTATCTTTGGGAATATCAATATCAATATTTTTCAAATTGTGCACCCTAGCTCCTCTAATTTTGATTACTTTGGACATAAATAAATAAAATCAACTTGCAGACATTATACTCCATCTGTCAAGACAAGTCAACCACCCATCAATACACAATAAATGACAAACAATTAACAATAAGCTCGTGTTCCGATTTTCTGTGTTTCTGTGTTTCTGTGTTTTTTGTGCTTTCGTGTTTTCGTGTTATATTACCCTTATGCTTGCTGATATCATCCCCACCAAAAAACTGCCGCGCTCGCTATCTACTCTGACCTACCTTGTCCCCAAAGAAATTGAGGCCAAAATTAAAGTTGGCCAGCTGGTTTCTGCCCCGCTCCGCCGCTCTTTTGCTTCCGGCCTGGTCGCCTCCCTGAGTCACCAAAAATACCCTGGCCGCTTTCCCTTAAAATATCTGCGGGCGTTAATCAGTGAAAAAATTATCTTTACTCCCGAGCAAGTTTCCCTCTTCTTGGCCCTATCCAAATATTACGCCGCCTCCGCCGCCCTCTTTGTCCACTTTAGTTTACCCAAAATCATCAAAAAAGAATGGGATAAATTACCTGCCCAGCCCAGTAGCGTTTCTCGCGGCCAAAACCGCACCCAATATTTTTGGTGGGGCACCCTATCTGAAAAAAATAAAAATTACCGCCAACTGATCAAAAAAAATCTTATTCACGGCCAGATATTGATCATTGTCCCCAGAATCTCTGATTTACAAAAAATAATCGCCGGACTGAATCTTGATCCTTCAGATTATACCCTCATCGGCAGCCACCTGTCACGCGCCGCTTATTTTGACTGTTGGCAATCAGCTATGAATGGCAATAAAAAAATATTTATCGGTACGCGCTCTGCTTGTTTCTTCCCCTTCACCAATCTCCGCTTGATTATAGTAGACAATGAACATTCACCCGATCACAAACAATATGACATGACCCCGCGTTATGAGGTCAGAAAAGTCTGTCAGGAGTTAGCGCGCCTCTTCAGAGCAACTTTGATTTTTTCTTCCCCTTCGCCTTCAATCAGCTGTTATCACGAATTTGCTCCCCCGCCGCCCAGGCTTGCACGGACGATTGAAACTACAAATTTGACCGACGAATTGACCAATAAAAATTATACTTTCTTATCAGATCCGCTCATTGCCGCCGTCAAAAATACGCTCGCCGCTGGTCAAAAAATCTTTTTGTTCGTCAACAAAAAAGGTGAGTCTCATACCAACACTTGCTCCGATTGCGGTCATCTTTTTAATTGTCCCGAATGTTCCCTGCCGTTGATTAAAGAAAAAAGCAATGAATTGGTTTGCTACTACTGCCACCATACCGAAGACTTTCCGCCTTTTTGTCCACACTGCGGCGGACCAAATTTCAAAACGCTGGGCCTAGGTACAGAGAAAATCACCAAAGCAATCAAAAAAATATTTCCTGATACCAAAGTTGTGATTATTGATAGCAATCAAGAAATAAAAACTGAATGTTTGAATCAGGCTCAGATCATTATCGGCACCGAATTTGCCCTTGATAAAATAGCTTGGCCAGCTGTTGGGCTTCTGGGTATCGTTAATGCCGACCAGCTCTGGCAGCACTCAGAATTTATGTCCAGTGAACGGGCTTATCAAATGCTACTCGCCTTATTGACCCATATTGATAAAAATGCTAGAATAATCATCCAAACCTTCTCACCCGACTCAACCATTATAAGAGCACTTAAGGAAAATAAGCCAGATATTTTTTACCAATCAGAACTGACCTTCAGGAAAAATTTTCTCTACCCCCCATTTGTCCATTTGGTCAAAATCAGTTCCCTGGATAAAAAAGAGAGTCGCGCCAAAGAACAAGCTCAAAAGCTTTACCAGAAAATTTCCGCCGTAGCCAACGAAAAATTTTCCGTCACCGAGCCCTTGCCTATCATGCGCCATAAAATCCGCGGCCAATATAAATTTAATATTATTCTCAAGCTCAAAAAAATAGAAGACCTACAAACAATTATCAAACTGATCCCTTCAGAAAACTTGATTGATATCAACCCGCACACCCTGCTCGATTAATCATCAATTTAACGTAAAGTGACATTTCTGTGGCGTGAAGTCGCGTGGCCAGTGGCGTAAAGTTGCGATAATAGAATCAACAAAACCAGCCGCCTCGCCACCTTATACGATATAAATTAACGGATAACCTTATGTCTCGACTTCAAATTATCACTCTCCCCAAAAACGAAGAGACTCTTCGCAAAGAATCCCAGGAGTTTGATTTGCAATTATTAAGCAACCCTGATTGGAAAACTTTTCTCTCTGATTTCAAAGAAACAATGTATGCCGCTGACGGCGTCGGCCTGGCCGCGCCCCAAGTCGGCCGCCTGCTCCGGCTCGTGGCTGTTGATTTTGAGGGTGAGCCCCAAATCATGATCAACCCCAAAATCACCAAAAAATCTTGGTTCACAGACATTGCCGAAGAAGGCTGTTTGTCCGTGCCTAAAATTTATGGCCGTGTCAAACGACACAAAAAAATTAAAGTGACTTTCTTCGACGAAACCGGCCAACCCAAAAAACTCACTCTCCAGGGCATCGTCGCCCGCATCACCCAACACGAGCTAGACCATCTGGATGGCGTTTTATTTATTGATAAAATCATAAAATAATGCCCTCTCCAAAACTAAAAATAATTTTCTTCGGCACCTCTGATTTCGCCGTCACTATTCTTAGGGCGCTTGTTGCCGCCCAAATTTGTGATCTCCCTTTGATCATTACCCAACCAGATGAGCCCGTTGGCCGCCATAAGCTGCTCACTCCCCCGCCAGTCAAAAAATTAGCCGAGAAAATTGGCCTGCCAACTCTCCAACCAGAGAAACTTGATGACAATATTGTCAAAACAATAAAAAAAATAAACGCCGATCTCTTTATTGTTGCCGCCTACGGTAAAATAATCCCAGAAAAAATATTAAACCTGCCAGCCTTAGGTTGCCTCAATATTCACCCGTCACTTCTGCCTCAATACCGCGGCCCCTCCCCTATTCAGTATGCCTTGCTTCATGGTGATCAGAAAACCGGCATCTCTCTCATGCTCGTGGATAAAAAAATGGATCATGGCCCGATTATCTCCCAGATAGAATATCCCATTGACCCAGATGATAATTATGAGACTCTTTCCGCAAAGTTGGCCGCCAAAAGCGCTGAACTGCTCCTGGCTACTCTACCGAAATTTATCTCTGGCGAATTAAAACCCCAGGGACAAAATCACTCCGCCGCCACCTTCACTAAAATTATTACCAAACAAGACGGTCAAATAGACTGGCAAAATAATGCTCAAAAAATTTATAACCAATGGCGCGCTTTTTATCTCTGGCCGAATATCTTTTCTCTAATGACCATAAAAGACAAGAACATCTTGATAAAATTTAATGAAATTAGACCAACCGCGGAAAAACCAGATCACCAGTATCTCCCCGGCCAACTTTTCACGCACAATAAAAAACTCCTCGCTGCTTGCGGAGAGTATTCCTATCTTGAAGTTATAAAATTACAACCAGAAGGCAAAAAAATAATGAGCTCTTCGGACTTTATCCACGGCTATCTGAAGTAATTTTCAATTTCCTGATTTCTGCTATCTGATTTCTAATTTTTATCTTTCCGCCAACCAACCCTGATCGCTATCTTATTGTTAATTGCTTATTGTTTACGAACCTTCTTCGTCACATCAAACCCCAGATACTTGGCTAGTGCCAGTCTGGTCTGCGCCTCAATCGCCGGAATCGAACCAAAAACCACCATAGTCACCGGCACCAAAACCCATTGTAAAATCACAAAAACCCAGCGCCAGGCGCCTTTTTTTTGTTTTGGGAGCCTCGGCATCATGATCGTCGCCAAAAATCCGCCCACGAGAATCCCCACCATAGAATAAGTCATTATCTGGCCCAAGACTAAAGGTGCTTGCTGCACCAAAACATTATCCAAATTTCTCGCCGCCGCCACCTTGAGCGGCAACCAACCCATAATGGTAATAATAATCGGCGCTGTCGCCCATGACAATTCTCCTTCCACTAAAAGAAATAGCATTCTAAATTTTTTAAACCAGCTAATGCTTTTGTATTTTGACCAATTGACCACCTGATAAGGAAAATGTTCCACTGCCGAGGCCCAACGTCTCATTTGCTTATACTGATAACGAATCGTCTCCCAAATATTTTCTCCGAGTACTGTATCCATATATACCGGCACATAAATTGGCACTGTTTTGTAATCCCCCCCGTAATGATAAAAACATTGAATAAATATCCTGGAGTCCTCCACCACTGAAGCCGTATCCCAAAAATCCACCGCGTTCAAAGCCTCAAAACTCATACTGTGCGAAAAGCAAGTCAGTAAACGCTCTGGCCGCCCCATTTCACTCATCAGCCAAAAAGTGGTTGAGTTGGAAACTACCCGGCTAAATGATGGCGCATCCCAGATATTATTAAAGTATAATGCCATCGGCTGATAAGCGGTCTGTACCGGCTTCTCTTGAGTCAGATAAGTATAGGCCAAACAAGCAAAAAAATTCTTATGCGGAATAGTATCACTGTCAAACAAAGATAAGACAATATTGGGGAAAGCGATTCCCGCCGGCTTGATAATTTCTTCCCGCGCCTTAATCGCCGCCCATCTGGCATTTGAACCCTTACCTTTGAGTTCGGTCGGCGGCGGTACTGGATGGACAAAAAATTCTAATTTAAAAAATGTTTCCTTATATTTTTCTTGCAATTCTTCGGCCCACTTTTTATACTCCTCTATATCTCCCCCTCGCTCTTCCCTGGTCCAAATCACCATCATTTTTTTATGGTCATAATTTGTTTTAGCCAAAGCTTCTGTTGTGGTATAAATTACCTCCTTCGGCTCCTTATAGGTCGGCAATAACACCAAATGATAAAGTTGGTTATAGTCTTGGGATTCTTTCAAACGCCCCAACCAATCTGTTTTAATCGCTCGCCGATAATGTATCCACGAGTAAATGAGATAAAGAATATAATAGCTGATCCTCACTAGCCACAAAAAATCGAAAACAATAATCACGTAAATAGCAGCGATCGGATTCATCCACGACAAAACAAGCACAATAATCAAAACCAGCCACAACAGACTCGCCGGCATCATTTCCAGTATTCTATATTTTGTTCGATATTCCATATTTTTTCAAAATAATCAAGTCCCTTTCTCAACTATCTAATCATTTATCACCCATTTTGTCGAGCAAATCAAAATATCACCAATAAAACAATTCCCAACACGATCCTGTAAATCACAAAAATATTAAAATTGGCTTTATTGGCCAACCATAAAAGTAATTTCAGAGAAAAAATACCAGCCACATAGGCGCTCACAAAACCGCCGCTGATATTGATCACATCCCCACCGAATCCCCCTGACTTTACTAATTTTATCAATTCCCAAAATCCCGCCCCCAGAATCGCGGGCAAACCTGCCAAAAAAGAAAATCTAACCGCTGTCTTGCGGTCAATCTTGGCAAACAAACCACCAGTAATCGTCGCTCCGGAACGTGACACCCCCGGCACCAAAGCCAAGACTTGGCTGACACCCACCACCAAGGTTTGCTGCCAGCTTATCTGCTTTAGCTCTTCTGTTTTCTTATTAGCCTTTTGGATATATTTCTCAGCCCAAAATAAAAACAACGCGCCAATAATCAAGGCGTAAGCTACTACCTCTACTCCTCGCAGCTGTTGTTCAATCTCAGTTTCAAAAAGCAATCCCACTACCGCCGCTGGTATGGCCGCAAGTATTATCAAACCCGCCAGTCGCCTATTATCCTTCCCCTCTCGACTATCCTTTTTTTGCACCAGGCCCAAAAATATTTCACCAATGTCTCTCCTAAAAAATATCACGATGGCGCCGCCGGTGGCCAAATGTAATATCGCAGCAAAGGCCAAGCCTGGGTCACTCCACTGAAAAATTTTGGGGATCAATATTAAATGCCCACTTGAAGAAATGGGCAAAAATTCTGTCACACCTTGAATTATTCCTAAAACTATTGCTTCTAGCATATTTATTCTTTATCCACCATAACTACCTGGCCAGGCGCTAGTGTTTGTGCTGTAGTTTTATTGCCTATGCTCTGACTCACCACCGGGCCGATCGGTTTGATGACTTTCGGTTGGATAACCTCATCATCTTTTTTTTCCTCCGCTGGTATATTGCGCTTGGGCAACTGGCTGGCGTCAATCTCTCCAGCTTTAAACTTTTTCAGACACTCTTTACAAAAAACATTCCGCTTGCTGTCTGGCTGAAATTTTATATTGACCGGCTTACTGCAATTGTCACAAATTGCTTTTGTTTTATCTTTATCCTCTTCCTCATCTTCATCTTTTTCTTCCTCTGTCTTTTCTTCATAATTTTGATTTTTGGCCACATAATTGGCCCTAAATATTGCCTCGTCACCGTCAAGCTTGGCCTCTTTGGCTGCCGAGCCCATGGTTTCTTCCAGTCCTGACCACCTCATTATTTTCTCTTCCACCTCCAATCTGTCGTTGGCATATCTCTCGCGGGAAACAGCGATCACTTTTTCGCGCGCGCCTTTTTCGTCTATTTTGATCGGCGGCAAGGTTCTGGCTGAAAATGGCTTAGAGGCCACCCCGTCAATCATCAATCTCAAATAAATCTGGTATTTAGTCAAATTAACCAGGTCTTCCTCCACAAAATAAGGCTCAAATTCTTTTATTAGATCTTCAGCGTCTGGCGCCCCAATTCGAAACATCACGATTGTCCCGACATTGCCAAAAACCGCATCTTTGACCTTGGTCACTCGGCCGCCACCAGAAACGCTGGTCAGCTGTGCCACATATTGATGTGCCATTATCAGATTGAGCCGGTATTTTCTCGCCTCCGACAAAATATCAGCGAAAGACTCTGTGGCAAAATTTTGAAATTCGTCCACATACAGATAAAAATCTTTTCTCTCCGGCTCGGGTATATCCACCCGGCTCATCGCGGCGAGCTGAATTTTAGTGATCATCATTGCTCCAAGTAAAGCCGAATTATCTTCACCAATCCTGCCCTTGGATAAATTTAAAACCAAGATCTTACGGTTATCCATGATTTCTCTCATATCGATCGTTGATTTGGACTGGCCGACAATATTTCTGATCACCGAGCTGGACAAAAATTGTCCCACCTTATTTTGGATTGGCGCGATTGCCTCTGTCCGAAAACGTTCGTTATAATTGGCGTATTCTTCCACCCAAAATGCCTTTACCACTGGATCTTTTATTTTACTGACAATTTTTTTGCGATATTCTTTATCCACTAACAATCGATTAATACCGAGCAGGGTATTACCTGGCGAATCCAATAGCGCCAAAATACAATTATTCAAAATATATTCCATTCTGGCCGACCACATATTCGCCCAAATCTTGGTAAACACGCCCATCAACCCTGAACTCACCAAGTGTTTGTATTCGTCATCGACGCTTTCCAAAATATTAAAAGCGATCGGATGCTCCAGATCAGACGGATTAAAATAAACCACGTCGTTTATTCTTTTTGATGGGATAAAGTCCAATAATTCTTCCACCAATTCTCCGTGCGGATCCACCACCGCCAGTCCTTCACCCCTCTGAATGTCTTGGACAATCATATTGGCGAGCATCACCGTCTTGCCCATGCCAGTTTTGCCCACCACATAAAAATGACGGCGACGGTCATCGCGTTTGATGCCAAATTTCCTCCGCTCGTTGCGAAAGTTTGTTTCGGCAAAATAAGTTATGTCATTATTATTTGCTGGATTTTCCATTGTTTTATCATTTCCTACTTATTTTTATATTCTTGTATTCCCTGCCTCGCCGGCAGGCGGGTTGTATTTTTGTATTCTTGTTTTTTATACCGGCAAATTATTCGGTGGCTCCACCTTTACGCTCTCCCGCAGCGAAGCATAGCTTTCTTCCTGTGTGGTATGTTCATCCTCAAATATTGTATCCGGCAAATCCACTGGCGGGGCCTCCTTCTTTGATTCCACCTTCTTCACGCCCTCGCGTACCGCTTCCGGTACTGGAAAATGAAAAATTGAGGCTAATTCTTCGATGTTCAAAACAAAACCCTTACCCCAGCCATAGGTCTGACTCCGATTCCTAAAATTCCTCAAAATATTATTCTGTTTGGCGGTTACTCTTTTTTTAACAAAAAAATAATTGGCTTTTGTCATCGTCTTCATGATCGGGGTAAAAGAATTTAAACCAATATCTGCGAACTGCTGTAGCATGCCGATTGAAGCACCCGCCCCCTTGGGTTTCACCAGCTTACCCTTCTGACCCAAATAAACGATCCGCAATTTTGTCTGATAAGCTATCTTGCTTATCTTCATAGTAATACCATCAATCACATTCTTCTCTTCCGGCGTCAAATAAAGCATTTTATTAATTAAATCATTGCTTTTTTTGTCTGCTGACGTTTCACTACCCACTTCATAACCCAAGCCATAAATAAACAAATCGTGTATGAGGGTGGCTGTATAGTTAAATGGCGACAACAAAGTCTGTAAAGCTCCGCTCTTCTTTTCCGGTTCCGCCTTGGCGCCGATTATTTTATTGATTATCTTATAGCCTTCTTTCTTCCAGCTATCTTTGATCGGTGTGATCACGAGTTGCAGCCATAGTTCCTCGTCTTTATTTATTTTACTGAAAACCTCCAGCATCGAGGCCATTGGGTCAGCAAATGTCTGAGTCAATTTATCCTCAAACGACGGGTATGTCTTGATCGGATACGGTGACGGCTTCATCAAAGTAAATTCCGATCCCCACAAATCATACTGTTCTGAAGGAAACTTCAAATCCTTATATCGTTGGGTATAGTCTTCAACCTCAGCTATCTCTGCCTTGGGATATTGGCCATACACTGCCGCCTCCACGATGTCTTTGTGGGTTCTGGGTACCCTGATCAAAAACTGGGTATAACCGCCAATACTGACAATTTCCAAGCTAAAGGCCTGCTGAAACATTCCCTGCACATACTTCTCCACCAAATTTTTTGATTCGTAAAATGGCCACATTGCCGCGAAGAGATGTTCCACTGCCCTCACTGATTGTAAATTTTCTTTGGGGATATCAATCGCCAAAAGCGCCCACTTTATTGAGGCGGCATATTTGCTCTGAATATTATCAAGATAAATCCACCACAGGCCCCTGATGATTATGATCACAAAAATCACCCAGCCACCCTTCAAAAACAAAATAACCATAATTTCAGCCGGATGATGAGATCCCAAATTTAAAAAGAAAAATTCTACACTCTGGATAATGGCCTGAAAATCAATTGACATAATTTATTTAAGAAAATTTAAAATGCCACAACCGCCACATTTTCAAGAAATAATCTGGCAATTGTGGCATTTTAATTATACCACTTTAAACTTGTTTTCTCAAAATATACTTATTACCCGCCACCCTCTCAAAAAGGTTTTTATCTGACAAAGTCAAACCGATACTGCCTTCCTTTACTTTCCTACTCTTCAAAACCTCTGTCACGATTTCCTGCTTGCTCATCGGAGCTCCAACCGTCCGCAAAATATCCACGACCACCTCAGCAATCACCCCAGGTTTATAGCCCCATTCAGCCAAAGCATAAATACCCCTGCCTACCAAAACAAATCGTTCATCCAAAATCAATTCATTATGAACAGTGGCCGGGTGCGCTACCTTTTTATCAAACAATTCCTCGTTTATCTTTTCGGTGATCTCGCGATAATGTAAAGGTTCACCACTTTTCAATAATACTAAATAAATTTTATCCCTCATTCTCTTGGGGTTGACTGACCGCCAATGGGACAATCCCCATTTATCAAACAAATTTTTCTTAAAATATTTACTGACCTCGAGGCAGGAATGTACTGCGGTATCCCAGCTCTCCAGCTCGGCGATCATCATCTTTTGCTCCTCACTGATTTCTTTTTCCAATTCCTTAATAATATCCACCAATTCTAATGGCTCGTCCTTGTTTATCAAAACATTTTTAATACCCTCTACCACTGGTTCATAATGTTTTAATTCCTTATCTTTTATCTTCCAAGCTTTTTCTGTATGGACTATTTCCACCGCCTCTACCTGCTCATTTAAAAATCTTTCCAAAATAAAAATTAAACAATTTCTGATCTGTTGCTCCGCGCCTTCTCCCAAAAATTCTGTCACCAACATCTCTTCAGAACTAATATAACCGTGTTTGTTGATATGCTTAATAATCAAAGATGATAAACTAGCCAATTTTTCTTTCCAACCGCTTGTTTGTTTTACTTTTAAAACAGCGTTGTTTTCTATCTGCCTGACTCTCTCGCGTGTGATTGTCAGCCGCTGGCCAATCTCTTCCAAAGTCTTTTTGTCCCCGCCCGCCAAGCCATATCTAGATTGTAAAACGTCCTTCTCTCTTGGGCTCAAATCTTTCAATAAAAAATCAACTAATTCCTGGGGGTTTAGTTCCGCTTTTTTTTGTTCATCCTGGGATTTAATAATCTTATCCAAGATATTGTCTTTGGCCTGACTCTCCATAAAAATGACTATTATTAGCTAATATTAGCACCAAAAATAATTAGCTTTAAAATAAAAAAATAATCTTTTTTCGTTATTTCTTTGTTTGTTGCTTTAACTTCAAAATTAGTATATCAAAATATCTCATATTTGTCAAACGCCCCTAACCTCAATTTCTCCTTGACCAGGAGGTAAATCTTATATATAATAATTGACAATAGGGCTGATGCCTTTTTATTTATGGGGACGCTTCTAATTGATTGGGCATACCCGTAATAATTGCCAACCAAGTTGGTGGTCTTGTCAAAACTGCCACACAAATAAGTGTCAAAAATTTTATGAGCGTTGCCAAAGAGAAAATGAGTAACTTTGTTGCTTTATCGACTCTCAACTTCGCTCCTGCAGTAGCTTAAATACTATTGCCATCCCCCTTGTAAACCTGTGCCAAGACCAGGGGTGTCATATATCCGGGTGTAGGTTGGCTTGGCTGCTCGGGCCGATCCGCCGAAACACTTCCGAGCTTGGGGCTCAAAATTTTTGCCTGTTTCTTCTATTTTAAGCCCGAGACTTAAACACGGCTATGTTAGTACACAATTATTATTGGTCTCCCAAGACGCGGGTGCAATACCCGCCGTCTCCACCAACTGAAACTAAATTTATCCTGACCCGCCGAATCGGCGGGGAAGGATCCCATTGTAATTTGCTCCAGCCATGGGATCTTTCACTCCGCTCAAGATAAACTGGAACTAACCTTATGCAACGACGTTATCACAAGAACAAACCGCAAAAAGAAGTTATCAAAGAAATGCGTGTTAATGGTGCCATCACTGTACCTCAGGTGCGCCTCATTGATGAAAATGATGTCAATGTTGGCATTCTTGATACCAGAGACGCTCTGGAGCGAGCCAGGGCAGCTGAAATGGATCTGATTGAGGTTTTTCCGCTGGCCACTCCGCCAGTCGCCAAGATTATGAATTATGGCCAATACAAATATGAACTGGAGAAACAATCGCGCAAAAACAAAGCCCATCAAAAAGTCTCCGAATTAAAATCAGTCCGCCTCTCTTTCCGCATCAAGGGGCAAGATCTGGAAACCCGCCGGAGCCAAGCCATGAATTTTCTCTCTGCCGGCCATAAAGTTAAAATAGAAATCATTCTCAAGGGTCGGGAAAAAGCCCACAAAGACATCGCTCTTGAAAACATTAAACAATTTATCTCCTCGCTCGGTAATAACATCAAAACGATCCAACCGGTTGCTTGTCTCGGCGGACAGATCACCGCTATCGTTTGTCAATAAATCTTTATCAATTTACTTCTTTTCACTCCTATGGGCAAACAAAGAAAAACCATTCAATCACTGGCCAAACGTTTTCAGGTCACCAAAAATGGCAAAGTGATCAAGCTCAAAGACAGTAAAAACCACTTTAACGCCAAATCTACCGGCTCTCAAAAAAGAAATCGCCGCAGTGATTTGACTTTGGCCGCGGTCGATGCTAAAGTAATCAGACAAATTATTTAATTTATTTCTTAAATCTATAATCTATGCCACGTGTCAAAAGAGGTGTCATCCACGGCAAAAAGAGAGCTCGCATCTTGAAGCTCACCAAGGGCTACCGCTGGGGACGCAAAAATCTCATCAAGCAAGCGATCACCGCTTCCCATCTAGCCGGTGCCCACGCCCTCGCTGATCGCCGCAAGAAGAAGAATGTCAACCGTGCCCTTTGGCAGGTCAAGATCAACGCCGCCCTCAGAATCAATGGCCTCACCTATTCCAAATTTATTCATACTCTCAAAACAAAGAATATCGAGCTCGACCGCAAAACGCTCGCCACCATCGCCAAAGATTATCCCGAGATCTTCAAAAAAATTATTGCCGCTACAAAATAAACCTAGTCACAAAAACGCCCCCTTACTCAGGGGACGTTTTCAGTTTATTATTTATTGCCTATTATTAACTGTTTACTGTTAATTGTTCATATTTATTATCTCTATCGCCTACTTTTCCAATGCCTCCTGTATCGCTTGCCTCAGCTCTTCCTCGTCCAAAGCATAATTATAAGCGCTATTACCAATAATCAAATACGGCGTCGCGTCAACTCCCAGACTCTGGCCATCGTCCAGGCCTTGACCTACCAATTCTATCGTTTCCTGGCCGTCAACACATTTATTAAAAGTTGATAAATCTAGTTTTAATTCTAAGGCTATCTTATTGTACAATTCGCGGGAGAGATTATCCTGATTTTCAAATAAGTAATCATGGTACTCCCAAAATTTGCCCTGCTCCTGAGCGCACCGACCGGCAATCGCCGAACTTTTTGCCTCCAAATGAATCGGATTGGCAAAATCCTTCCACACCAGGCTCACCCGGCCCTTAAATTCAGGTAAAACTTTGGCCAAAGTAGTCTGCATCGCCAAGCAATAAGAACACTGGAAATCCGCAAATTCCAAAATTTTTAACTCCGCATCTTTGCTCCCCAATACCGGATCTGTCTCTCTGATAAAAGACTCCAGACTAGGGGTGATCAAGGGATCTGGACCGACTATATCTTTATTGATAACATTGTCATTAACTTCATCGACTGAGCCGACATTGCTTTGCTCTTGATTCAGTTGCCTGAGAATAGATGCCAAAACAAAAAAAGCCACCAGTGCCAATAAAGAAAAAATTACGAAAAAAATTACTTTTTTATTACCCATAAAAAACTATCTTAAACGCACATAATAAAGTTTGCTGGATAAATTGTCCCAAAAATAAAGTTTGCTGTCGTCATCGCTGATAAATAATTTTTTAGCCTGGAACTTTTCTAGATTCTCCGACAGCACTGGATAAGCAATCATCTTACTGACTCCGGTGGTTAGATTTATCTGATAAAAAACATCTGGTTGATCATTTAGCAAATCAGGATACATACCCGAAGCTTCGGGCAAACTCACCGGTACTGCGCAATAAACCGTCCGGCCGTCATGACCAAAAGTGCATTTATCCGACCAGGTCATGAGGCCCAAATTAAAATTATTATTACCAATATTGTCACCGGCCGCGTCAGTGACCCATAATACCGGGTTATAATTGCTGCTGGAGCTAATCACGTGATACAAAATTTTATCGCCACTGGGTGACCATATCCCGCTAAAATTTGACCCGGCCACTTTTAGCGACTGAAAATTTTCGTCATTCAGTCCGATAAAAATTATTTCTTCACTTTCCAACCCTATTGATTCACGATACAAGGCAATAACTTGATTGTTTGGCGACCAGGTGACTTGTACTTGATCGCCCTTATCACCGATGGGCTCAATCGCGGTAGCTTTATTATTATTAATATCGGAAACCACCAACCAATTGTCTTCCTCATTTGCCCCCACATACTTATAAGCAATATTATCGGAATTCTGATCAAACGAAGGGTCTTCTGTTCCGGTTGGTAAAGTCACTTTTTTATTGGTCGTAAAATCATAGCTGATTGTAGCCCCGTCAGGATATTGTAAAATCACTTTCTGGCCGTCAGGTGACCAGGTCACCTTGTCCACAAAAGGAAACTCCTCTGTTGATAAAGATAATTTTTCTCCGCCCCTGCCAGCAACGCGATAAAATTTATTATCTTCAGCACTCAGATAATTAAACCCATCAACATCCTTTTCCACCTCGATCATTCTATCCTCGCTCAAACTGTTGACTTTGGTAAAAGACCCTTCTGCCACTTCTGCTATCGCTACACCGCCGCCAGTCACTGTCGTATCGCCGCTGCCAGGCTGAATAACATCTCCTGCCCCTGGTAGTGTATTGCCGGTTGGCCCGACCAATGTGCCGCCAGGACCAGTCTCCGTGCCTGGCAGTCCCCCCGTGTATTCGCCTGTTCCGGTCGGTCGCTCACCAAGCTCCGTACCGTTTCTAATGAAAATGAGCCACACCACGCCAAAAATCAAACCCAGACTGATCACGACAATCAGCACCGCCAAAATTATTCTTTTATAATTAAGGGCTGGCAGCATATTTATTATTTCCAGATTAAATTACTCACTTTCCATCCTGCCCCAACTTTCACCAAATCGACTTCCGCATCCTGGCTGTAGTTTGTTACGTTGTTACTCTCTGTCTTAGTTCTCCTAGTTGTCAATAATATCTTCGCTCGTTCTCCGCTAAAAGAAACCATCTCCGTCTTAAAAACCCTAGTCGTAATGCTTTCCTGGTTACTATCCAAATTTGGCAGATTCTTCTCAATCAAGGCTACCGACCACTTGACCATGCTTTCGGTCATCATCGGCTGCAAATCAATCACATTCTGAAATCTGGCCTCGGGCGAATAAGAGCCGATCATTTCTACAAAAAACTTGGCGAGGTTGACTGCCTCCACCTCTGCTTTGTTGACCGGCTTCGCCACCGGCTGATTTGTGTTCTGACTATTATTTGTGGCTGGCTGGTTAATATTTTCCCCTTCTCCCCCCGTCGGCAAAGTCTGATTATTATTGTTGTTGTTGTTGTTCACTGTGGTATTCGTATTGGCGTTATTATCAACAGTCTGTTTTTTATTTAAAAATATCAAAATACCCGCCACTATCAAGGCGATAACCACCACAACTATTAAAATTATTATTAACTTTTTGTTTAACATATTTTTTACTTTATTAATTTTTTCTGCCTTCCTCTCTCTTTTTCTGAATTTTCACTATTTTTGTTGCTGCTCAAATTCATCCTTGGCTTCCTGAATCTCCAAAAGCTGTCTCGGATCAGTCGTGATAATTTGATCCTCGGCATAAGACGCGACTACCTTGATTGCCACGTGTTTTGAGCCGGCAAAAAATATACCTTCGCCCACCCCTGATTCCAAAAGCAAATACCGCTCGCCCTGGGTCAGCATAAATGTTTCCGAGACTGCGTCAATGGCCGCCGTCGACTGGCGCAACAAAAGCTGCATGGCTGAATTGGTCACGATCGCCTTGCCATAAGGTGAGCCCAAAAAATCACTCACATCCTGGGTGATGGTAGTCAAACCCAAATAATATTTACGGCACCGTTTGGCCAAGGCATGGATAAATTTTGCGCTGTCCTCATACTGCAAAAGCCACCAGGCTTCATCTACCACCAAAATCCTTTTCTTCATCTCACTCCTGACCAAATTCCAGATATAGTTGACGATCGTGTAAATAGCAATCGGCCGGAGCTCATCTTCCAGATCTCTCACCGAAAAAACCACTAGCTGATTATTGACATCAATATTGGTCCGGCTGTCAATCAATCCAGCAAATGTGCCTCTGGTATATTTTTCCAAACGCTTCGCCATATCCGCCCCACCCTCAAAGCCTTCTAGTATGCCTTGTAAATCAGACATCACTGGTGGTGTCACTTGTGATAAATCAGCCGAGGCGGTGATATCGTTTTTGGCGTAAGTCTCCAGCAATGCCCGATCCAAGATTGAATCTTCTTCATGACTCAATTGACCGATCATCAGCCGGACTAGGCCCTTAAGGGTGATCACTGCCGAACGGATGATATCCGCGGCTTTATTTTCTTCGTCTGTTCTTTTGGGTAGATCAAAAGGGTTGATTCTGCTATCTGAATTTAAAGAAATATTAATGTAGACACCGCCCACTGCCTCAGTCAGATATTTGTACTCCCGTTCCGGATCAATAATGATCACATCTGTCCCCTGCATGAGCGAACGCAAGACTTCCAATTTTATCGCATAGCTCTTGCCAGCGCCGGAAGTGGCGAACACCACAAAATTCGCGTTCTGCAAGGAAAAACGATCAAATAGTATCAAGCTGTTATTGTGTCGGTTAATACCATACAAAATACCATCGTCACTCGTCAACTCTGATGAAATAAATGGAAAAGTTGACGCAATCGGTGAAGTGTTTAGATTTGCGTAAACCTGTATCCAGTCTTTGCCCAGCGGCAAAGTAGAATTAAAGCCCTGCTCTGTTTGCCAGATCGACCGCCTGGAATAAACCAATTTTGAACCGATATCTATTTCCAAAGTTTCCATGGATTCTTCTAGCTCTTTTTGTGTCTTGGCATATACCGTGATATACAGGCCAAATTGGAAAAAATGCTCAATACCTTGGGTCAAATCATCACGCAGTTTCTCAATATCCTGATAAGCAGTTTCTTGCAACGGGTCTCTTGGCGCTCCTTTCTCCCGATCGCCGATCATCTGCGCTCCGACATTACCCAATTTTTTCTTGAGTTGTTTCAAAACAATCCCCGAAGGAATCGGAATAAAATACATGGCGATATCCATTGTCATACTGGAATTGATCACCGGCTCAAACCAGCCGACGGAAATATATCTCGGATAAGTGGTGATAAATACCGTTGACACGAATTTACCGTTCAACTCCAAAAAACCGGAACCAATCCGCATCGAGGCCGGAGCAATCAAATCTCTCAAGCCCACCACCCCTTGACGATAGACACGCTCCGCTTGCAAGATCTCTTTCTCCTGCTCTGTTTGGAGCTCTTCCGTCGCTAAATCATCTTTGGTAGCCACGCCTTGTGCCTTGCGATCGGCCATCTGTTTTTGTATTTCTGCCGGATTAAACATAAAATTAAATAAAAATGTAAATATCAAAAATCAAAATAACAGTTAAAAATGTAAAATTATTTTTTGCCTTTCATGGTTAGGATGCTAGCCGCAATAATGTTGGCTATTTCCTTTAGTTCACTGATCAACCATTCATTTTCTGTTTCGTCGCTTTTATTGGTGTCTTTTATGAGCGCCAACCAAACCTTTGATTCATTGGCTGATTTTAATGAATGGGTAAAGAAATTAATAAAGTCTTTTTTCGAGCTGGCTGAATTGGCTTCTATATAATTGGCGATAATACTAGTGCCACTTCGTAATAGTTGTCTACCCATTACTTCGTTAACGGAGGTTTTGGGCAATCTATCAATAAACCGGACTAGTCTGAGAACAAAATTATATAATCTTTTTTGAACTCCTCTTTAAATTTTACATTGTCATTTTGCATTTTGCATTTTGATTTTTAAACTTATTCTACTCTACCTGCAATTTCCCCACCTCGGTCAGCTGTTGTTGTTCGGAAATATCCGGATTATAAGTATTGTAAAATAGCTCAATCAAACTTTGGGTGTCCAACTGTTGGCTGTTAACCATCATACTGGACAGACCACTCGCCACTAGCTCGATCCGCCGGTTCAGCTCCAGTTTATACTTCAAAAACTTTTCTCGCCTCACATTCACAATATTTACCGCCTGGAAAGAATTAAAAGCCTTGGCCAATAGCCCCTGTTTTTTCAGACCCTCTTGTGGATTATAGGGTATCACCACGTAAAATCGCTTGGACATGATATCGCCGAGCTCCACCAGTTCTTTAATATATTGACTATATTCTTTGATCTGAATTTTCAAAAGCTCATTGGTCTGCTCTTTTTCTTTTACTTTCAAGCGCTCCAAATAACCGTCAATATTGAGTTCTCTTGATTGGATCACTATTTGTACTGTAAAACTGATAGAGTTAATAAATGAAATATAACCCTGGATAATAGCATTTTGCTCTTCCGCTGACTTCAAATCAAAATTAATCGAAGCGACCAAAAGCACTGCGACGAGCGTATTATCTTTCATCAAAACCACATCATCGTGTATTTCCGCGATATCGATATAGTTCTGCGTGGGCATTTTTGGTTTAGCATTTTTCATCATATTCCAAAATTTAAATTGCGCTTCTGTCTTGGTTCAGTTATATTCCGTGTAGTTCTGCGATTAAAACGTCTCTAACGCTGAACCAAAGGAACTGAGCGGAACTCTACAGAAACCACTAATTGATAATATTTTTTATCCCTTGTATCTCCCGCCGGTGTCCACGATCAGCGATAATTCTGATAAATGTTTGGATAATAACGTCTTGCGACTGGGTGTAAAATCAGTTTGCACAACCGGCTGATTTTCTTTTTTCCTCTGACTGATGACCTCCGCCAAAGATACTTGCTTGTACCACACCCTGACCCGCGGCCGGCGCAGTACCTCCATCCAGCTCTTGGCAAAATCATAAAAGTTACGTCCATTTATCTTTATAAAACCAAATAGTATAATCGCCATTACCACCAAAAGAGACACTATCGCAAAAGAAATTGTATCCAATAATTTTTGCGCCACAAAACATATTATCCCACCAATGATAATCATCACAAACTGCCTCGTGGTTATCGGCCCGATTATTTTATCCTCAACATCAATAAATTGTGGGGCAACAAATTGTTCCATAATACTTTTTATCCGCCCCTCCTCAGTCGAGTTCAAGTCTCCGGGAGAGACTGAACGGGAAGGGGGTGATGCTGGTAAATATATATCAATAATTTCAGCACCCTTCCAGTTTGCAAGACACACTGTGTCTTGTGAACCCCCATCGTATAAGGGGGAGGGGTAGCAATAATTAATACGTCAATTTTCTATTCAGATCTGCCACGGCATTAAATTCCTCCGGCATTAAAAATAACTTCCCCGCCGCCTTGCGCTCATTGATTACCTGGCTGATTGACTTCTTTTCAGTCATACTCTCGCCACCGATGGCCAAATACAATCGATAAATCTCTGATTGCCGCCAAGCCCTTGTGCCTTCATCTTTTTTAATTAATGATTCGTCTTCCAATAAATTTATTTTCTCCCAAATTCTGCCAGCTGCCTCCAATGGATTAGCGCCCAAACGCCGAAAATCATTCAGGCTTAGGTGCTTTATCTCCTCCACCGGTCCGGTAATAATATGCTGATAATATTGAGTTCCCTTTTCTTCCTGCCCGTATTTCACTCCAAACTCATTTTGTTTTTCCTCTCCCGACTTCTGCGTTATTGATTCATCAATCACCGGCTGCCTCATTGCTTGAATATCTGCTTCTTTCAATTTTACTGGCTCTACCACGCCCACTATGCCCGTCCGGATTACTTCTTCCACTCTAGTCCTCTGTTTCTCCACCAATGTTAATAATAACTCAATTTCTTTTTTACCCAATGGTTTATTGTGCATGATCAAGGGGCTAGCTAATGCCTCCCTGGTCTCCATCAGGCTACGAATATCTTTTAGCCTGGAAAAAAGAATTTTTTTGATCTGTTCGTTTTGACCCGGCAGCGTGATAATCTTGGCCTCTTCAGCCACTCTGATAATGCCCTCTACCGTGCGTTCAATAAACTCCTTTATTTTTCTATTCTTTTCTTCTTCCTCTCCATCCCGGAGCTCCCGAATATCTTTTTCATCATCCACGGTAAAATAAAAACCAGCCGTCGCCTTCTTTTCCGTCGGCGTCTCTCCCTCTACCTTC
>JAKLID010000080.1 GCA_022709795.1 Patescibacteria group bacterium
TGACAATTTTCTACGCCTCACTCCGACAGATTTTCATTTTCTCGCCCCAAAAGCTCGCATTAACGCTGACTCGGCAAGCACCCACATGATTCGCTGTAGCCTTATAATTTCTATTTGACAAAAAAATTGGATATAGTATAGTATATTCATTATGAATAACTTCCGCAGAAACAGCATTATTATTGCGATTATTATTGCCCAGCCAACTGTGGAAGGTTTTTTATTTAACTCAAGATAAAAACAAAAGAGTTTAATATAAATAACCGGGCCTTCCACAGTAGTGGAGGGCCTTTTGGGTTTAACAAAAAGGAGGGTGCCATGAAAGGCAGGATAATAAAGTACAGTATCCATCATGGAGTATCTGGCAGGCTTTTTTCAATTTCGGCAGTGGTTTATCTTCGGGTGGGGCAAACGACTGTGCGGAGGAGGGCGGTTGCCTCAGATGGGGATGTTTTCGAAGCTTTTTATAAGGCTTATATTAGAGCATTAATATGGGCTGGGATTAATCCTCCGAAAAAGATTTATGGTTCCTTGGGTTTCCCTCACGATGCAAATGATCTAGAGAGTTCAATTAATGCTTTCCTAAAAGTTTTTTGGGGGTAAACAGTTTTGTGCGTCATAGTCGCGATGGTGACAAAATCATCGCGGCTTTTTTAATTGATAAAGATTTAGGTTCAACCCAGAGGGTTGAACCAACGGAGGGAGCAGGAATTAAGTTCCCAAAAAATAATTATGAGGCTTTGGTATTTTATCGTGACTCTCGCGATCTACATGGTTCTGTGGGGAATTTTTTTGTGGCTTTTTGGGGAAAATAAAAAAGCAGCTTACTTGTGTTTGGCCGCAATGGTGATAAAATCATTGCGGCTTTTTTAATTGATAAAGATTTAGGTTTAACCCAGAGGGTTGAACCAACGGAGGCCAGAGGGTTGAACCAACCGGCAAGATGGGAAGCTATCGTGGCTTTTTTCTT
>JAKLID010000081.1 GCA_022709795.1 Patescibacteria group bacterium
AAACAAATCCGGAAATAGCTGGTTCTCCCCGAAAACTATTTAGGTAGTGCGTCTTATATCACTGACGGGGGTAAAGCACTGTTATGGCTAGGGGGTCATCGCGACTTACCAAACCATGGCAAACTCTGAATACCGTCAAGTGCGAGTAAGGCAGACAGACAGTGGGTGCTAACGTCCATTGTCAAGAGGGAAACAACCCAGACCGCCAGCTAAGGTCCCCAAGACACAGTTAAGTGGGAAACGAAGTGGGAAGGCATAGACAGCTAGGAAGTTGGCTTAGAAGCAGCCATCCTTTAAAGAAAGCGTAATAGCTCACTAGTCGAGTCGTCCTGCGCGGAAGATGTAACGGGGCTCAAACTGTGCACCGAAGCTGCGGATATCGAAAGATATGGTAGGGGAGCGTTCTGTAGGTCTGTGAAGGTGTCTTGTAAAGGATGCTGGAGATATCAGAAGTGCGAATGCTGACATGAGTAGCGATAAAGGGAGTGAAAAGCTCCCTCGCCGAAAGCCCAAGGTTTCCTACGCAACGTTCATCGGCGTAGGGTGAGTCGGCCCCTAAGGCGAGGCAGAAATGCGTAGTCGATGGGAAACAGGTCAATATTCCTGTACCGATTCTAGATGCGATGTGGGGACGGAGAAGGTTAGGTCAGCCAACTGTTGGAATAGTTGGTTTAAGCGTGTAGGCGTGCCCCTTAGGCAAATCCGGGGGGCTTAGCTGAGGCGTGACGACGAGGCACTACGGTGCTGAAGTGATTGATACCAAGCTTCCAGGAAAAGCCACTAAGCTTCAGTCTAGAATTGACCGTACCGCAAACC
>JAKLID010000082.1 GCA_022709795.1 Patescibacteria group bacterium
GGTTTCAATTTCATAATCTCCTCTTTCTTTATCAGGCCCTTTTAGCCCAATAAATTTAATTAATTTATTACTTAGCACTCTACGACCCAAAGTGCTAATTTTCTTTCTTCTATCATCTTAACTCAATCAAAAAAGCCTGTCAAGAACAGGCCTTAGCCTAAAAATACCCAAATATTTCTTATTACTCACATTCATTATCATAATAAGGCTACCTTAAGAAAATATAAATCATAGTCAATTACCGAGTCAGCACCCGCGAGCGTTTGAAGCGAGTATTAAAAAAATAAAATAAGGCCGCATTATAAAAAGGCAGATTAAATTCAAGCGGAGCGAGGGAAAACGAAAGGCAACTGTTTGAGTCCCGCCCTGAGCTCGGCGGGGCGAGTTTTGCCTTTCGCCCGAGCGTAGTGTAGAATTTACTGCCTTTTTATTAAGCGGCGATTTTTGCGCCACTTTTTCTAAAAAAGTGGCAAAAAAACATACCCAATATTTACTTAGCCACGAATAATCCCTTTAACAAAACTAGGGTTACACACCAACGGCACATTCCTACACAATTTTAACTAATTTCTTCATGGTCCTACATGGCTAACCCTCTTTTGTCACCAACCCTGTTATCAACCACAAAACATACATCCCACTAGCTGTCGTCCACCAAAAGTGATCAAACAGCATCAGGCTGTAAACAACCAACAAAACCCCCAGATAAAACCACCTTTTCCCTTTTGCCAA
>JAKLID010000083.1 GCA_022709795.1 Patescibacteria group bacterium
AAAATTTCAACTTTTAAAATTAAAAAAATAATTAAATGCTTTTGTCTTGATTTTAACGCCTCTAAAACAGCATTGCTGTTGGGCTTAAATCGCAATATGATTAATCATTGGTATGATGTTTTTCGTAGGGCAATTTATGCTCACCAGTACAGAGAATTCCAGATGATTATGGGCGAGGCTGAGTTAGATGAAAGCTACTTTGGAGCCAGAAGAATACGGGGGCTCAAGGTTAAACTGAAACGTGGACGAGGAACTAGGAAACAACCCGTATTTGGGATTATGAAGCGCAATGGGCACGTGTATACGGAAATCATCCCTGATTGTAAGAAAAAGACGCTACAGGCCGTAATTAAAGGGCGAATTGATCTCAAAACAATAATTTATTCTGATGGCTGGCGTGGTTATGACGGTTTGGTTGACGTGGGCTATGATAAACACTTTAGGGTTAATCATGGTGAGAATGAGTTTTCCAAAGGACAAGGCATACATATTAACGGGATTGAAAATTTCTGGAGCTTTACCAAAAGGAGACTGGCTAAATTCAATGGGGTAAAAAAGAACTTTGACCTACACCTGAAAGAGTCTGAATGGCGCTATGGCAAGAAAGCTGATAAGCTGGAAAGTGAGCTGTGGAATATCTTAAAATTTTATTATTAAATACTAGAGTATCTAGTCTAGAGCCT
>JAKLID010000084.1 GCA_022709795.1 Patescibacteria group bacterium
TTAATTGTCTATATGTATGGCGAGACAAAGAAAATGAAATTTGTGCTTATTCAATCTGTTATTTTGATAAAGATTTTTCCCATGTCGCTTATGTATTTTACGATCCTGCTTATGCTCATCAAGATTTACCTATTCGCCTCGCTCTTCAAGTCGCTATCGACAGTGCAAATCAAAATTTAGATTACTGTTATCTTGGTCGTTTTAATCCAGACACCAAACTTGGTTATTACAAACGCAATTTCCCCGGCTTTGAGTATTTTATTAATAATCAATGGACCCCTTATAATTAAATAACCAATCACCAAATAACAAGAAACAAACAAATCTCAATAACCAATAAATCAATCACCAAATTTTGGTCATTGTAATTTAAGAAATTGGATATTGTTTGGAATACTTGGAATTTGTAACTTGGAATTTATAAAAAATATAAAAATTATTAAAATAACTAAATAATGAATATTCACATTGTTGGAATTGCTGGCTCCATGACTGCTCCTTTGGCCATTGCTTTAAAAAAACAAGGTCATCATGTTACCGGCTCCGATCAACAAAGAATCTACCCACCTTTTTCGACACAGTTAAAAAATGCCAAAATTCCCATTAATAAAACTTCTATTAATAAAAAAATAGATTTAGCAATCATTGGCTCTTCTTATCTTGCCTTTTCTCACACCAAAGAA
>JAKLID010000085.1 GCA_022709795.1 Patescibacteria group bacterium
TCAGCTATGGCTCACCTTGCTTTATACCGGCGCTACCGGCCAAAAACATTTGATGAGGTCATTGGTCAAAAGGCCATTGTCCAAACGCTTATTAATGCTTTAAAATCCAATCGCGTTTCCCACGCCTATCTCTTTTGCGGCCAACGCGGCACTGGCAAAACCACGCTCGCTCGCCTCTTGGCTAAATCGGTAAACTGCTTAAGCTCTACCTCTTACGAACCCTGCAACGAATGCGAATCTTGCAAAGAAATCAACGAGGGCCGCTCTTTGGATTTAATTGAAATTGATGCCGCTTCCAACCGCGGTATTGATGAAATCAGAAGCCTCAAGGACGGCATCCGCTTTGCTCCGGTAAAATCCAAATACAAAGTATTCATCATTGACGAAGTGCACATGCTCACCAAAGAAGCCTTTAACGCTCTTTTAAAAACCCTGGAAGAGCCGCCGGCCCACGCCATTTTTATTTTGGCCACCACCGAACCGGAAAAGCTGCCGGCCACCATAATTTCCCGCACCCAGAGGTTCGATTTTAAAAAACTGACAATCAAAGAAATTATCGAACGTTTAAAAATACTGGCCAAGGAAGAAAAGATAAAAATTTCCGACGAAGCGATGCGCGAAATCGCCATGTCTTCCGAGGGCAGTTTG
>JAKLID010000086.1 GCA_022709795.1 Patescibacteria group bacterium
GCCGCAGAGGGCGTGCTCGTCGGCCTCATCGCCGTTGCCGACCCGATCAAGGCTTCGACCCCGGAAGCGCTCGATGCGCTGCGGGCGAGCGGGCTCAGGATCATCATGGCCACGGGCGACGGTCTCACCACGGCGCGCGCGGTCGGTGCACGCCTGGGCATCGACGAGGTCTATGGCGAAGTGAAGCCCGCCGACAAGAATGAGCTCGTCGGCAAACTGCAGGCCGAGGGGCACATCGTCGCCATGGCCGGCGACGGCATCAATGACGCGCCGGCGCTCGCGCGCGCGAATGTGGGTATCGCGATGGGCACGGGGACCGATGTCGCGATGAACAGTGCCCATCTGACCCTTGTCAAGGGTGATCTCCGGGGCATCGCCACCGCACGCAGCATCTCCGTCGCCACCGTGCGCAACATGCACCAGAACCTCGTGTTCGCCTTCCTGTACAACGCAGCGGGTGTGCCGATCGCGGCTGGGGTGCTCTATCCAGCGTTCGGACTGCTTCTTTCACCCCTGATTGCCGCCCTGGCGATGAGCTTCAGTTCGGCGTCCGTGGTCGGCAACGCGTTGCGCCTCGGACGGAAAAGGATCTGATCGACCTCAATCCGCCCGCACGGAAAGCTGGGCAGACGAACTGCGTGACGGG
>JAKLID010000087.1 GCA_022709795.1 Patescibacteria group bacterium
TGGTCCCAAATTATTTACAGTCGTGGCCGAAAAATCCAAAAGGTAGTGATTACTCTTATACATATACTGGAACTACTACTTACTGCGTCGGGGTGAGCATGGACAGTCCGAATGGTAATTGTGATAGTACTGGTTGCCTTAATATGAATAATCCTACAAATAAAGGTTATTATTGTGTTAAAAATCAACAATAAATTAATAATAACCAATAATCAAATTACAAGAAACAAATAATAATCAATAACCAATAAACAATAATCAAATTTAAAAAATAATAATTTTTGGTAATTGGATGTTGAAATTGAAATTTGTTTGGAATACTTGGTTATTGTTTCTTGAAATTTTATAAAATATATATGAAAATAAAAAAAGGGTTTAGTTTTATTGAACTGATTGTAGTTATTACAATAATTGCAGTACTTAGTTTGGCGGCAATTGTGAGTTATGGCCCTATACAAAAAAAATCGCGTGATTCGAGGCGCGTAGCAGATTTACAAAAAATTAGTATGGCTCTAGAGATGGCCAGACAAATGGGAACGACTTATCCATTGAGTTTAGATTATTTAGTTACAAATAATTTTATTCAAAGTATTCCAACTGATCCAAAACCGG
>JAKLID010000088.1 GCA_022709795.1 Patescibacteria group bacterium
TATCACGTTCTTCGTCTGTTTCTTTTCTCTTATCATGAGAATTACCATCAATTTCAATCGCTAAACTTAACTTTACACAGTAAAAATCAATTATAAATCGGTGTATTGGTTTTTGTCTTAAAAATCTAAATCCTGTTTTATCTTTTGATAAATAATCATGCCACATCTTTTTTTCTGCCTCAGTTGGGTTTTTCCGATTCTGGTTAGCCATTTGAGTTAAAGAACTCCAATACCGAACACAACCGTGTTCAGTATGAATTGCTTCATAATCGACGAGGGTCATTAGTAATTATATTCTTACCCATTACCCCTTCTTTAACAAGACGGGGCTATCTAGTGTTCCCTCTTGTTAAAGAGGGAATTAAAGGGAGATTGAAAATAATTGGGGGAAGATTGAATATCTTGCTATAATTCCTCTATGAACGCCAGGCAGTTAAAAGACACTTTTATTAACTTTTTCGTTTCCAAAGGTCACGTTGAAATTCCCAGCTCTTCCATAGTTCCAGAAAACGACCCTACGACTCTTTTTATTTCAGCTGGAATGCAACCCCTCGTTCCTTATTTTACTGGTCAGATCCATCCACTTGGAAAAAGAATTGTTAGTG
>JAKLID010000089.1 GCA_022709795.1 Patescibacteria group bacterium
TTTGGCGGAGAAAGAATTGACGCGTGGGCAAGTGAGTTTATTCCAACCAAAAAAAATAGAGCAGAGCCAGGAAAATGAGATAAAAGAGAGGTTTGAAATTAGAGAAGGGTACACTTTGATTGACAGCGAAGAAAAGATGAAAAAATTTGTGAGCGAACTGGCCGAGCAAAAAATATTCGCGATTGATACGGAGACTAATGGTTTGGATCCGTTTCAGGCGGATTTGATCGGGATAAGTTTTAGTTGGGAGGAAGGAAAAGGATATTACCTGCCTATTGGCAGGAATTTCCAATTTCCAATTTCCAATTTCCAATTATTATTTAAAAAGTTAAGGGATATTTTAGTGGACAAGGATATCAAGAAAGTGGGACATAATATTAAGTTTGACATGGAGACTCTGGCTGGTGTGGGGATGGAATTGAAAGGAGTGGAGTTTGATACGATGGTGGCGTCTTATCTTTTAAATCCTGGTTCCAGACAGCACAATCTGGACGCGGCGGCTTTCACGGAATTGGGCTATGAGATGACGCCGATTGAAAGCCTGATTGGCAAAGGCAAGGATCAAATTACCATGGATGGAGTGGAAATAAATCGGGTAG
>JAKLID010000009.1 GCA_022709795.1 Patescibacteria group bacterium
TTTTTCGCCTATGCTATCGTGACTTTTGTTTTCAACGTAGTAGGCGGAGCAACAAAATAAAGTTAGTTCGAGGACAAGCGCGTAAATATTTATGCATTTCAAGAACACAAGAAGGAGAAGTTCCGAGGGTTTTAAATTACGGGCGATGGCAAGCATCGTGGTGATTTTTATACTCCTGGCTTCTCCTTTTGTGTTCTCCAACGAGGGCAATGGAGAGATCGTTCTCAAGGAGAACGTGGCAGAAGCTTTTGATTTCAAGAATTCTTTGACTGGTTTGGCTAGCAAGGTGGGTTTGGCTACTAAAGCTGGAGCATCAACTACGCTACCGGTTTTTATTGGACGGATTATTTATTACGCTTTGGGTTTGGTGGGAGTAGTTTTTTTGATTTTGGCGATTTTGGCCGGGCTAAAGTGGATGCTGGCCGGGGGCAATGAAGAAACAGTGGCCAAGGCCAGGAGTTCACTTTTGAATTCGGCGCTAGGCGCTTTGGTGGCTTTGTCAGCTTATGCTATTTCTTATTTTATCGTGAATGTAGCCGTCAAATAAATTTCATTTAAGATTTATAAAATGCCAAACGTAAATAACAAAAAGAATAAAAAGATTTTGTGGTTAGTGATTTTTTTGTTATTGGCGGTTGGTTTTTTGGTGAGTTTTAGTCCAGCCTCGGCGGCGGAAGGAGGATTTGGAGATATGTCTATTTCTAATCAGCTGAAAAATATTGCCCAAAATCCGAGTGTAAACTTGGGTAGTAAACCACCGGCGATCACGACGATGATCGGGAAGATACTCTATGGCGTTTTGGGGTTGCTCGGGGTTGTTTGTTTACTTTTGGTGATTTATGCTGGGATCAAATGGATGCTGGCTGAAGGTAATGAGGAGACGATCAGTGAGGCTAGAAAAATAATTTTTTACGCGATCATCGGGTTGGTGATCACGATGGGCGCTTACGCGCTGAGTTATTTTGTGATCAATAATGTCTGGGAGAGTACACTTCCTAGTATGGAAATGTCAACCCCAACCCAAGGCCCGACAGATTTTGAAACACCGATGCCCGGATATGGTGATAATGCTGGTTGTTTAGAAGCTTCAGAATGTTCTTGTACTTATGGGGTTCCATATTGTAATAATGATAGCGGCACAGGTGTCTGTGAGTGTCATAATGATTGTAGTACTTGTGATGGTGATTGCAGGGACGCTGGGCACGATGGTGGCCATTGTAATACGTCGGGCATTTGTGAATGCTATTAAAATGAAAAAATATTTTTTGTTTCTATTATTTATTTTTTGTTTTTTACCGGTGATGGTCCACGCCGGCTATCTTCAGGAACAGGGACAGTATTTGGAAAATTTCAAGGTGGCCAGTGGGGAAACTAGTTCATTTGAAATGTTTATCAGTTTGATCAAGATCAGTCTGGCGGGAGCGGGATTGATGCTTTTGGTGATAATGTTGTATGCTGGACTGCACTGGATTTTCACTTATGGCGACCAGAAAACAATTCATGATTCGGGGATGATTTTTTGGGGAGCAGTCGGGGCATTTATCGGAGTGGCGTTTATGTATGTGGTGCTGGATTTTGTGTTTAGGATATTATTATTGAATAAGACGTAAAGTTTTTATTTCTACCTGCCCTCAAACGAGGGGAGGGAGGGGTGTTGAAATATTTACCAACACCACCCCTTCCCGTTCAGTCTCCCTCGGAGACTAGAACTCAACTGAGGAGGGGAGGAAAAATTAAATTTTTTATATGAAAAAGAAACAGATATTTTTGTTCATGCTGGTAATCGGGATGATTGCTGCCGGAACATTAATGGTGGTGAATGAACAGGGGGCGGCGGTGGCAAAAGATGTAAATTCAATTATCAATGACCAGCTAGACGGATTGGAAAAGACAGAGTTGCCGGGTGAGTCTGATGATCCGACGCAGCTGATTGTGGATCTGATTCGCGGATTGCTCGGTATTCTGGGGCTGATATTTATAATTTTGGTTATTTATGCTGGGTTCAAGTGGATGACTTCTGGCGGTAACAGTTCCACGATTGAAGACGCCAAAAAGATGATAGCTAATGCTTTGCTGGGACTGATAATAATCGGATTTTCCTTTGCTATTACGCAGTTTGTGTTTAGCGTGATACTCAAGGGAAAGTAGGGAGACCTCACCCGCTCCGACGAAATACAAATGTCGGAGCGCCCTCTCCTAATTAGGAGAGGGTAGGGAGAGGTAGAGATTATGGTTGGCAGATTAGGGACGGAGCGTTAGTGGTTTAAAGCATCAGGCTCCAAGTACCCGCCTCGACTCGCGTCGACGCGAGGCTGGCAACTTGGAGCCAACGAAGCCGACAAAGATTATGGTTTACAAAAGGGAGGTAACGAGGTAAAATGAGGATATATGAAAAATAATAAACCAAAAAAACAAGATAAAACCGAGGAAATTTTGGAAATAGTTAGTTTTATTAAGGATAATGCGGTAACGCGCGGGGAATTTAATGATTTGGCTGATGAGGTTAGGAAAATGAAGACCGAGATGGTGACTAAAGATTATTTGGATGATAAGATGGCTGATTTGCGGGGCGACCTGGTGGTTTTGACACGCAAAGAAGATACTAAAATAAAAGAGTTAATAAAGATTTTGGAGAGTAAGAAAGTATTGAGTAAGAGTGAGGTGAAAAAGATACTCTCAATGGAGCCGTTTCCACAGTTGGCGTTGTAAAGGGCTGTTGGTTCAATTTTGTAAATTGAGCCAGGTGATTATTAAGCCGCAGTTGTCTGGGTCGAGTGGAAAGGTCTTCTGCAATTTAAAAATTTTTAGGTTCAGATTGCAAATCTGAACCAACGGAGAGAAATATATGAAGTATAAAAAAATAATTTTCGCGGTGTTGCTCTTGGCGGCGGTTGTGAGCCTGGTGCCGGCGGTGGCGGAGGCGGGGTTGAAGACGGATATTATAAAAAATATGGGTAAGGTTCAGGCCGTGTCTGATTTACCTGATTATGATAACCCAACCGTAGTGGTGGCGGTGGTGATTCAGGGACTTTTGGGAATTGTGGCCGTGATATTTTTTATATTAGTGATTATTGCCGGGATCAAGTGGATGATGGCTGGGGGGAATGAAGAAACAGTGGGCAAATCAAAACAGACGATTTTGAATGGAGCCTTGGGATTGATCGTGATTATATTTTCTTATGCGATTACGAGTATTGTGTTCAATATTATTTTGAATCGGGATTAGAATGGAGTGTCAAACGCAACGCAGTGGAGTTTAGTATTAATAGCAAAACTGGTTATTTCGTCACACTCCGTTCCACTACGTGTGGCAGTCCTGTTATTTTTAGACAAAAGAAAGACCCGCATATCCTCCTGGGTATGCGGGTTGTTTATTTTTATAAAGAGATCTATTTTTTTTGTTTTGAAGTGTCGGCGGGCGCTGTGGTGGTTGGAATGGGAGCGCCGCCTTTTTGGTAGATAAGGTTCCGGATCGTTTTTTTCATTGATTGTTCGTAATCCGGGTGTCCAGGCTCGATACCGTCTTCACTGATTATTATCCGGGCGTTGGGTATGGACACCTTTTGGACATTATTTTTATCCTCGTCCATATAGAGATGGCCATTACACCAGTGAAAGCCAGGGTAGGACTCGGCTGAGACGGAAGTCCCCTGACTCGTGCCGGACGTGATGCTGCCACCGAGTCGTGCAGAGGCGGTTAGAATTTGGGCCACAATAGATCGTGACCGACCCCTTTCCCCAGCTAGGACGATTTCAAGAAAAGCTAATTCCTCTGTCGTCAAGGGAATTTTTTCCGTGAATACTTTTTTGGCCGCCATGAAGATGATTTTATTTTTCATGAGCGGATCGGCGCTTTCCCCAAGCGCCTTTGTTTCCTCAGCCGTCATGCCATATGTGCCAGTTACTCCGCCACCATCATCGGTGACGTTTAGTTTGGGTTGACGGCAGCCGGTGGCCACAATCAGTATGGTGGCCAATAAGAGTGAATATACTTTTTTCATGATGAACTCCTTTGTTTATATTTTCGTTAAAAAATCTAGCGGGTTTAATTTGGCACCATTTGATCTTACTTCAAAGTGCAGGTGTGAGCCTCTGGACGATCCAGTATTGCCGACGGTGCCGATAATCTGGCCAGTGTAGACAAAGTCGCCCGCGGACACTCTTTTTTCATTTAGGTGCCCGTACATAGTTTGTAAACCGTTGGTGTGGTCTACAATAACCATGTTGCCGAAGCCTCCCGAATCCCAACCAGAGTAGATCACCTTGCCGGTTCCGGCAGTTGCAACTGGGTCACCTGTGCGACCATCAATATCAATGGCGTTGTAACCATGCATTGATGGGTAGCGGGTGATATTACCTCGAAGAGGCCAACTTAGCCGGCCGGTGGCGAATATGGGTGTTACGCTGACCCATATCAAACCACGGTATTCCTGACCTGGGGCTAATAACGCCCAAGCGGCATTCCCTAGATCAATTATACGATCAAGTCTCTTGTTCGGCCCTCTGTCTTGAACAACGCCTATAATAGAGCGGCCTTCGTAAGAGACCAGTAACCGTGTTCCTAGTGGGTAATCCCAGGAAGCGATAATGGTCGGGTCGTATTTATTATAAGGCCGACCATTAGACATTGGTTTCCCGTGGAGGCCTGGGTCGTAAAACGAAGAGATTCCGTGGCGGGTTAATGGGGAAACATAAGTTGGTGTTGGTATATAGCCCGGCTGAGGCATATCCACATAACTCATACTCGCTAGCGACCGAGCTACTTTTTCTCTTTCCTCTGCCATTTTGGCTAGGGTTTTGAGATTAGCGGCCCGGGTTGCATTAATAACGAACCAGCGGTTTAATTCCTCTGCCTGGGTCTTTTTTGTTTGTTCGTTATTTTTTTGCGTGACAGCAGCGACGCTTTTCAACGGCGCTATACCATGAAGACCATTCATGGGTTTGAGTTGCGCGGAGGCGGTCCCTTGAGTCAGGAATAATCCAGTACCCAAGAAAGCCACCACCCATATTATTAGTGTTTTCAAGGGGTACCTCCATTTGTTATTCACTTGTCAATTTTTATTTCATTTTTATGGCTGGTATTTAGGGGGTAAAGACCAAGCATAAAAATAAAACACATGAAAACATTAAAGCACTAGAGCATGAAAGCATTAAAGCATTAAAGCATTAAAACAAGAGAACAAAGAACGGGATTGCCACGTCGGTTCGCAGTAGCTCACCTCCTCGCAATGACAGGAAGGGGGCAAAGCGGGCATATTTATCCTAATTTTAAGGTCAAGTGATAGTATCATATAAGTGAATATTTGTCAAGATTGACAGGGGGTATTGGTTGTTTATATAATTTAACTATGGAAAAGAAGCAAAAAAAGATAAAAAAAACAGAGCAGAAAAATTTAACCTTAAAAGAGCTAGAGAAGTTTTCTAATAGGGTAATTTTTCCAAAAGTTGAAGGGATAGTGGATAAAAATATATCCTTGGCCAAACGGGATTTAATCGAGGCGATGGATAAGCGGATTACGATTTCAGAGAAAAAGATGATCGGTGAGATGGATAGAAAGGATGACAGGTTGAGAGCGGAACTAAGAGAAATAAAAGAGGCAATTATCGTCAGTCAGGACAAGATCGTGGGGTTATTGAAAGATGTTCGGCAGGAATAGGCGGCGATGTATTTGAATTATAAAAAAATGGAAGAAAGGGTTTATCGGTTGGAAATGGTGGTCAGGATTTTGGCTGGTAAGATGAATATTAAAATAGAAGAATTGGAATTAGCTTAGGTGATATTTCCAGGATAGTTTATTATAAAAAGTCTTGCCGTAATCAAGGCTTTTATATTTTTTATGATTATATTCCTTCACGGCCTGGATACGTTTCGGTCCAAGGAAAAACTGAAAATGTTTAAAGAAAAATTTGTCCGCGAGGTGGACAAGTCTGGTTTGAATCTGGTGGAATTGAATGCCGAGAAAATAAATATTAATGATTTAAATAAAGCGATTTCCACGCAATCATTTTTGGCCAAGAAAAGAATGGTGGTGATCAAGAATATTTTTGACCAGAGAAAAGCTCTGCAAACAGAAGTGCTGGAACTTTTGAAAGCAGGGAAATTCCGCGACGGGAAGGATGATAATATTTTGATTTTCTGGGATGAGGAGCCGGACAAGCGCACGGCGTTATTTAAATATTTGGAGGGCAGTAAATTTAAAGAGGAATTTGAGATTCTGAAGAATAATGAGCTGACGCGCTGGATTATCAAAAAAGTAGAAGCTAAAGGCGGGCAGATCAGCAAAATGAATGCTGATACTCTGGCCAGTAAATCTGATGGTAATCTGTGGGCGCTGAATCAGGAAATAGATAAACTCCTGGCGGTGTGCCAGGGCAGAGAAATCGGCCGGGAGGATCTGGAGACGAGCAGTCTGGTCAAGTTGGATGACAATATTTTTAATCTGACTGATGCCATTGGCAATAAAAATACCAAGCTGGCCTTGAAATTATTACATGAAAGCATCGAAGGGGGAGCGAATGAAATTTATCTTTTGACGATGATTGTCCGGCAATTCCGGATTTTGATTCAGGTCAAAGCGGCGTTGGAAGAGGGACCCGCCGATACGGCGGGCGGGCGGGGGAATTATCGGGCGCTGGCCCAGAGTCTCGGAATTCATCCCTTTGTGGTACAAAAGGCGCTGCCCCAGGCGATGAAGTATTCTATGGAACAGCTGAAAGCGATTTATCGTCGGCTGTTGGAAATAGATCTGAAATTAAAAACCGGAGGCGATGGGGAGACACTGTTGGAGATGTTTGTGGTAGAAAATTAAAAAATCAAAAATCAAAAATCAAAATTTTGGTATCCCGCTAGCGCGGGATGATTTTTTATTTTTAATTTTTTAAAACCGCCTTGGGGGCGGTTTTTGTGTTATTTCTTGGCAGAGAGAGCATTGACTTTTTTCATCATTCTGGATTTTTTGCGAGCGGCGTTGTTTTGGTGATAGATATGTTTTTCCTTGGCTTTATCAATGGCTTTGATCAGCTGGCGGGATAATCCTTTGGCTTTGTCCATTTCAGAAGAGTCCAGAGCTTTTTTAAACTGTCTTTCCAAGTAGTCAATGCCGTCTTTGACTTTCTTATTGACGGCGGCTTTCTTGACTGATTGGCGAAAACGTTTGGCTGACTGTTTGAGTTGAGGCATATTATAAAAATCAAAAATTAAAAATCAAAATGCAAAATTATAGTTAAAATTCAGGTTAAATATAGAGTATCATAGGGCGGGAGATTTGGCAAGGGAAGCGGGAGGAAAGTAGGGAGGTAGGTGGGTAGGTTGGTAGGAGGTAGGCTGATAGGATTTGGAGTATGAGGGTGCTGGAATTCAGATATCATTTTGTGGTCTGGCTGTGATATTGTCGAGTTCAAAACAATATTTTCGCCAGTTGTCAGGAGTGAGTTGACTCGGGGAAACGGCGTTTTTGAGATCATAGGTGCCAATTTTGGTACGGAGCAATTCAGCCAGATAGGCGCCACAACCGAGGATTTGGCCAAGATCGTGGGCAAGCGAGCGGATATAGGTGCCGGAGGAACAGTGAATTTCAATTTTAAATTTTAAATTTTGAATTTCTAATTCTTTTATTTTTATGTCATAGATAGTTATTTGGCTGGGCTGGAGATTGATTGGTTGGCCTTGGCGGGCGAGTTGGTAGGCTTTTTGGCCGTGGATTTTCTTGGCGGAAAAGATAGGTGGGGTTTGCAATTGTTCGCCAATAAATTTTTTGATGGTGGAGGAGATGAGCTTTTTGGTAAAGCGATGATACCCCCTCGGCTCGTCCCGCAAATACCCGGCGGGGCTCGCCACTCCCCCTTGGTAAGGGGGAGATTGAACGATGTGGCCGGTGCGGTCGTAGGTATCGGAAGTGGCACCGAGCTCAATGGTGGCCAGATAGGTTTTGTCCAACTTGAGAAAATTTGATAGGAGCCGGGTGGATTCACGGCCAAGAGCGCAGATTAAAAGACCCTCAGCAAAAGGATCTAGGGTGCCGGCGTGACCGATGCGCTTGAGGCCAGTTAGCCGGCGGAGTTGATTGACAATATCGTGGGAAGTCGGGCCGGAGGGCTTATTTATTAACAAAAACATATTTTTGGGTGATTGGGGGATAATAGGGTATAATAAGAGTATAAGGGATAAGATTATAATTTCCAAATCCCAATTTCCAATTTCCAAATAAATCTCAAATTTCAAATTGCAAAATATAAGAGCGGTTGGAGTTTGTTTATTGATTATTGGAAATTATTTGGAAATTGTTTCTTGGAAATTGGGATTTGAATAAATTTTATGAATAATTTTGATGTGCTAGAACAAGCAAAGGCCTTGTGCCGGCAGTTGGGCATTATCCCCACAAAAAGTAAGGGACAGAATTTTTTGGTGAGTGAGAAAGTCTTAGCGGAGATTGTGGCGGCGGCGGATTTGGGGCCGGAAGATGTGGTTTTGGAAATCGGGCCGGGGCTGGGTATTTTGACGGAAGAATTAATTAAAAAAGCTAAGAGAGTAGTGGCAGTGGAATTGGATAAGAAACTATTTAATTTTTTGAGCAATAAATTTAAGGGAGTAAAGAATTTAGAGTTGATAGAGGGAGATATTATCTCATTGTTTCCTTGTTTCATCACCCCATTGTTTGAGGGAAAGAAATATAAAGTGGTGGCGAATTTGCCATATCAGATTACCTCACATATTTTGAGATTACTTTTGGAGTCAACTCCCACCACCCTACCCCGCAGAGCTACCATGCGGGGCACCCGTTTGGTTTCCCACTGGGAAACTCAAACTCGGGTAGGAGGGGAAATTACCGAGTTGGTTTTAATGGTACAAAAAGAAGTAGGGGAGAGGATATGCGCCAAGCGGGGTGAGATGTCAGTCTTGTCGGTCATGGTACAATATTACAGTCAGCCGGAGATGGTGGCAGTGGTGAGTAGAGATAGTTTTTGGCCGATGCCGGAGGTGGATTCGGTGATAATACACATTAAAACATTAAAACATAAAAACATTAAAACAAAGGAACAGGAACAAGATTTTTTTAAATTGGTGAAAATTGGGTTTAGCGGAAAGAGGAAAATGCTCAAAAATAATTTGCGGAATGTGTATGAAGAGGAAAGAGTTTTGGCGGTGCTGAAGGAATTGGGGTTAGACCTAAAGATTCGGGCGGAAGATCTGGGAGTGGAGGAATGGGTAAAATTATATAAAAATTTAAAAATCAAAATGTAAAATGACAAGGTAAAATTTAAAAATATAAATATTTTGAGGTAATTTTAAGCATTTTTTGATAATTTTGATTTTTGATTTTTGATTTTTTAATTATTTTGTTATACACACCCCAAAAGTTAGCGGAAAAGATAAAAGTATTGTATAATATAAATAAGATAACCTGACATTTCGATGCCAGAATATTTAACTAATACCGATAATAATTGGCCAACTAAAGCAATGTTTGGCGCTTTGGTTTTTTTGGGTGTGGCAACCTTGATTTTGGGTACATTGCAATTGGGAAAAAATATAGGCGGCACCAGTAACGGCGTGGTGGCCAATAGCGCGACTACAGGAGTTGAAGAAACAGAGAAAACCATAGAACAACTGCAGACAATGGATACAGACGGTGATGGGTTGACTGATTTTGACGAGTTGTATGTTTATGGCACATCGCCTTATCTGAAAGACAGCGACTCGGATACTTTTGATGATAATGAGGAGATTGATCAGGGGTTTGATCCCAATTGTCCCAAGGGCCAAGATTGCCGGGGGACAGCCAATACAGAGACGAACACCAATTCAAATACCAATAGCCAGACGGAAATAGAACAAAATTTGAATAACGGTTTGGATACGAGCGTCGGGGAGGATACGACGAGCAGAGTCTTGACCGCTGAGGAGAAAGCGGCATTGAAACAACTGACGCCGGCGGAGATGAGACAATTATTGGTTGAGAGTGGGGGAGTGACAGCCGAGCAATTAGAAGGGGTAAGCGATGAAGACTTGATGAAGGCAGTGGAAGAGGTACTGGGAGGGGAATAGCCCTCACCCCCAGCCCCTCTCCCAAAGGGAGAGGGGGGGCGGGCAATAAATATGAATTCAAAAATAAAAATTTATACAGCTAGGGAGTTTAGAAAAAATTTGACCAAATCAGAAAAAATATTGTGGGGAATATTAAGGAATAAAAGGTTTGGGAATTTAAAATTTAGAAGGCAGCACATTTTGGAAGGATATATCGTTGATTTTTATTGCGACAAGTTGAAGTTGGTGATAGAGATTGATGGCGATATTCACTTAAAACAGGTCCATGAAGATAAAATTAGACAAAAAACCATTGAAGAAAAGGGAATAAAATTTATTAGGATAACGGCCAGAGAAGTGGAAGGCAATATAAATAGTGTATTAGATAAATTAAAATCTCTAGCCCCTCTCCCATTAAATGGGAGAGGGGGGAGGGGAGAGGGCGGAAAATCACATGATTGGTGATGACAACCAAAAAAAGATTCATAAAATTTTGACCAAGATATTGGCTGGTTGGCTGATAGTATTTTTGGTTGTGGGGGGGCTGGTGATGTTTGTGCCGGCTAGGGCGGTGGGAGAACAAGATGCAATTGATATGGCTCTAATGGGTGTGTCTACGGCCTTATCTTTTATACCAGGCGTGGGGGATAAACCAGGTTTCTGGCAACAGGTTGGGAACTTCGCCGATAAGGTGTATAGGAGAACGAATGCTGCATATCAGAAATTGGCAGATATTGGTTTTAAAGACGCGGTTAGAAAAATGCTCAATAATATGGCCAAAGACACAGCGACATTTATGGTGACAGGCGATAAAGGTAAAGCACCAATGTTCCAGACGAGTTTTGTAAAATATATACAAAAGGAAGGGGACGCTTTTTTGGGGGACGCTCTTAATAATCAAATTAGTAAGGCCTGGGGAGTAAGTTTGTGCGAACCGTTGAATCCTTTGGTCAAGGTCAGGGTAGAATTGACAGCTAAACAAATATTAAAAGAGCAAAAACCCTCATGTACTTTTACTAAAATGCGTAAAAATTTGGTTTCCCTGAAGGATGCTAAGTTGGTTGATCTGCCCAAGGTGGCGGACATGTTTAATCCGAGCAGTAATGATCTGGGCACACTATTGCAGGTGACAACCAAAATAGACGAGGCCAGAAAGAAAGATGAGGAAATGAAGAAAATGGAACAGCAAATAACTAAGGGAGTCAAGCATGTCACGTCAAAGATTACGGGCGACATAAAAACGCCGGCTTGGATGGTGGAGCTGATGGCTAGTCAGCCCTTGGTGGCTAGCTTGCAAAAAGATTTGACACACACTGGGACTCTGGCTGCTGACATTATTGGGCCGTTTGCCAATACTTTGGGAGGCCAATTATTTGAGAAAATAAAAAAGGGATTATTGCCAGAAAAAGCGGTGGGCGTTGGTTCAGGTGGAGCATATTCACCTACATACGGAACAGCAGCGAGCATAGAGCAACTAGCACAGGCTGGAATTGGAGAAATGAAATATAATTATGGAGGGATGGTTGATGTTTTGGACAAATTGAGTTGTGACAGTGAGAATACCTTGAGCTGCATAATTGATCCTAATTTTAGAAGCGCGATTGAGAGTGAGATGACAGTGGAAGAGGCACTTGATCAATCTTATTTGCATGGTGATTGGCCCGTTGGTTTTAGGGCTGGCGGAAAAACAGACGGAGGAAATGAGCCAGCCAGTAATAATATATATTCTTATCGTAATTTATTGATTTTGAGAAAATATCGAATAATTCCGGTGGGCTGGGAGTTGGCCGCTATTTATTATAGTAAATATGACCAGACTGGTTTACCATTGACTTTGAAAAGGTTAATAAATGAATATAATAACGAAAAGTCCCCATATTATCGGCTGGTAGATAAGGGCTGGGTTTTGAAAGCGCCGGAAACAAAATGTGAGCGGCAAGGCGCGGGGGAAGAAATAGAAGAATATATCACCCTTAATAGCTATAATGAAAATGAGCAGGTTGATATAAATGAGGTAACAGAAGCGCCAGTCAGAAAAGATTATTGCGCTGATGAGCGGAGTTGTATAAAAGAGAGCGCGGATGGCAAGGCCTGCGAGGCTTGGGGTTATTGCACCAAGGAAAAACCGATTTGGCGAGTGAGTGAAGGGGAGTGCGAGGCAGTTTATAATTCTTGTCAAACATATACCAAGTCAGACGGGACAACGATAAGCTATTTGCAAAATACGCTGATGGGCAGGGGTGAGTGTGATGAGCCGACAGCTATTGGTTGTCAGGAATACTGTCTTTCAGTTGAGGCCCAAAGTAATGATTGGTCTTGTAAATTAAGTAAAGAATTGAATGAAGACAGTCCCAATTATGCTGGTAAAAGAATATACCTAAATAACAAAGCCAGCAGCCAGGAGTGTTCGGCCAACGAGGCCGGGTGTAGCTCGTTTGTCAGGATGAGTACCAAGTTGCCCAAGATCAGCAACTGGATACCGAATTCTTCTTTTGAAAATTTAAGCGGAGGGGAGATCGCGGATTTTAAACCTAGAGATAATGATACGGATTTCGTGGAGTTTGGGGGTAGCGGGACTTTGGTAGCTGGTAGGGGTGGTTATGTCTTTGAGGCATCATCTCTGAATATTATGATAAATACTGGAGCCGCACTGGGTGGTAGGATCTTTGTTTTTTCATTGATACATAAAGACCCGGCTTTGAACGTTAATTTTAGCGGAGAAGGCAGAGTCACAAAGCTTTCGACCGAAGGATCAAGTGACGGTTATTATAAGAGTGTGTGGAAATATGATTTCCTAGAAAAGACAAATAGTGGCGAGACAACCATCGAAATCACAATGGGAGCCGACACGATTGATGATCTGCAATTTTTGGAAGCCAATGAGGCGGCTGGTTATAGTGCTTATGGAGAAGTAAATAAGATCAACCTGAAGAAAGCGCCAGAGGATTATAAATGTGATTTATATGCCAAAGTGGTTGACGATGTGGCAGAGGCAGATTGTAAGAGTGGCACGCAGGTCTGGCGGGATGATATACAAAAGTGCGTGGAAGGCGGATCTAATTTTTGTAACGACTATGCTTTGTATTGCTTGGCGGGCGATGCGGATTGCCAATTTTATGAACCAACTTCTTATCGGGGACCAAAACAGCCAGGGGTGATCGGGCCAAATGATCTTTGTCCCAAGGAATGCGTGGGCTACAAGAGTTATTTGGAACAACCATCGTTTTTTGAGCCGTTAGACAAAATGCCCGCAGACAGAAATCCAGTCAGATTGATTGCTTCTTCAGCCAAGAATTGTTCGGCTAGTGAGAACGGCTGCGAAGAATTTACGAATTTATCAAAAGGCGCTGAAGGGGAAAGGAAAGAATATTATACAAATTTGCGAGCTTGTGTCTTGCCTGACGCAGGTAATACTAATATAAAAAGTTATTATTCCTGGGCATCGAGCGATGAGGCGGGGAATCAATTGCGCAGCTGGACACTTTTGAAATCAGACACAGGTAATTATCCGTGTACGAATCCGAGAACGGCGACTGATGGCACAGTGACTTGTCATGATGGCGAAGATACACCGCAGTTGTGTACCTTGGGGAGTACAATCTTGGCGGATAACCCGGTTTATAATCCGGATTGCATAGAATTTATTGATACGAATAATGAGGCACACTGGGTGAAATTTTCCAGGGTAGTTTTTGCTTCGGATGAATGTACCAAATTGCGGCGGACATATGTGCCAGCTGGTTCGAGTGGTAGCCAAGAGATTTATTCAGGTATTCCTAGTTTGAGCCAAACCTGTTCGGCCGCGGCGGCTGGTTGCCGTGAGTACAAGGGGAGCGCCAGTAATAATATCAATGTGGTGGTGGAAAATAATTTTGAGGACAAGACTAGCCAGGGCTGGAGCGGTGGTGAAAACAGCAATGAATCAATTATCGCCAGCGGACACTCGCTGTATGCCAGCAGCGGCACAATCACAAAAGACGTCAAAGAAATTGTGAATAAAGGGAATTCATACAAGCTGTCTTTTTGGGCCAAGGCCAAAGGCACAAACGCAACGCTGGTGGCTAGTTTTTCCGGTGACCCGGAGTTTAATACTTACAAAAATACGGGCGTTAATCTGACCAAGGAGTGGAGCCAGTACATATTGAGCTTGACCAATTTGGAGCGTGATGTAAACACTAATGAAACCTTACAATTGCAGGCGGGCGGAGGTTTTTATATAGATAATATAATTTTGACCGAGACTGACGGCGATTTATATCTGATAAAAGACTCCTGGCAGACACCTGCAGCGTGTGATCAGCCGGCTGTCGGGGCAGAGCTCGGGTGTGAAGCTTATAAAGACAAAGACGGCAAAGAGTGGTATGCCAAATCATTTAGTAAGATCTGTTATGACTACGCGGTCGGGTGTGAAGCAATGATTGATACTCAAAATTCAAGAATCACGGGAACAAAGGAATATAACGGGAGTAGCGTGAATGATGATCCGAGAGACAATGTGATAGTGCCGGCTGATAAATTGGTATATTTGGTTTATGACGAAGATAAAACATGCAGCGCGGTCGGCTGTACGCGTCTGGGGTTGATGACCATGGATCAGAATATGAGCAAATTAATTTTCGAAACCAAACATTATATTGTTAATCCTGATGACTTTGACAGCCAAACCAATCCATTGTGTATCTCAGCAATGGTGGGCTGCGCTGAGATGGAAGCGACGATAAAAAATACCACGACCAAAGTCAGGTTTAAAGATCCGGGTAATTTTATTTGTGAATACAAGGGGGTGAGTGGTTATGACAATTGGTATAAAGTGGGCAGTAGTGAAGCTTGTCCAGGAGTGGCCTGGAATGAGGATGTCACCCAGGGCTATTGTTCCAACGAACCAAACGTAAAATGCACGGAAGATAGTGAGTGTGCTGGCGCGCCCTGTATAGTCGAAAGACATTGCGTGGGCGGACGGGCAAAAGACCCAGCGGCCGAGAATAACACTTGTCAGAGCAATAATGATTGTGTTGATTATAGTACAGGCAAGAATGAAGGCATTTGTTCCAGCTGGGCGGCGATTTGTCCGGATGATCGGACCAGCTGTAGCGAATATCAAGATCCCAACACGCCAGAAGGGTGTAACCGACTGTTAGTCAATTTTGTCCAGGACACGACATCAAATAATCGGTTGGTGTGTGATTATTATTATTATAAAGCGGACTACGTGGAAGATGGCAATGGTTGCACTGGCGTTGATAATAAGAAGGGTTGTCTGGGTTTTCATAAATCTGATGGCGGGCCAGATACTTTTTACAGTGTTTCACGTTGTGAAGACAAGCCGAGTATTCGGTGTGAGAGTGATTCCGACTGTTTGCCATTGCTTGGTGGTCGATGCGTCACCCAAGTGCAACAAGGCGGGTCAATAGAACCTTAAATATAGAATGAATAATTTAAATAAAATATATGGAGATAGTAGAACAAAATAATATGAGCCAACCAGATTTACCGGGGAGTAAGGACAGAAAGTTGGGGATAATAATAGTCGTGATCGTCGTGGTGGTTTTGGCGCTCGGCGGCGTGGCTTGGTGGTGGTCGTCCAAACCAGGGGGCCAGAAGCTCCCAAGCGAGGTGATCAATAATCAGGTCCCAGTGGTGGATGAAGATGAGGGGAAAGACAAAGTAGTGGGCAAGTTGTTTTTGGAACCGGGCAGCGTTGAAGTCAAGAAGGGGGAAAATTTGACCGTGGCAATATATTTTTCTACCGGCGGGTCTGATCTAGCGGCGGTGAGCGCGGCAGTGACCTATGACCCAAAAAAGTTGCAGTTGGTGGGCGAGACTGATTATACAAAAGCGTCAATGTCTATTGGTATGCCGGAAGAAAAAAAGAGCGGCTGGCTGATCATGACGAGAGGACAGATGGGCGATGGTGATTGGCAAGACAGCGATGACGGCTTTAATGGAGATAGGGGTTTGATGGCCAAGATCACTTTCAAGACACTGGAGAGTGGGGAAACAACGATTGGCTTTGACACGAATGAGAGTAAATTGATTTTGGATGATGCCAAGGGGACAGCCATCAAGACTGAACTGGAGACAGGCACATATATAATCAAGTAATTAATAAGTTTTTGCATAAGAGATGGTAGAAAATACCGAACAAACACAAAAGGAGCAAGCGCCGGGGACACTCGATGTTTATCGAGAAAGCCGTGGCTACAAGCTCCGCCAGAAAATAAACATGATGTCGCCAAAGAAGAAATTACTATTGGTTGTTTTACCAGTGCTCGTGATCGTGGCGGGCTTGATTTTATATTTTGTACTGGCGGCGAACAGTGAGGCGGAGATACAGCTGGTTTGGACAGGCACAAACAAGAGTATTGACGGAGCAACCCTAGGTTGCGGGGAAAAGGATAAAAAAGTGGATGTGAATATCAGAGAAAATTCAGATAGTATCGTGACAGTCGGGGCGTACATTGCTTTTGATGTAAAAAAAATCAGAGTGACGAAAATAGTGGTTACCAGGAGTAGTTTCCCATGGTATGAAGGTGATACTGATTTGACCACTACCAACAATACATTACAAAAAATTGATAATACAAACGGCATAGTTCAAATTATCCGTACCAAAGGAGCTGACGAGGGCGGTTTCACGGCTGCTACTGGGACAATAGCGACTATCTGGTTCGATGTCAAAGATGATGCGACAGATGGGGCTGTTTTTACAATAAGTCAAGATGATCCGAATAAATCACTGTTTATACTTAAGGGTGGCGAAAGTGCAGAACCAAATAATACGGGAAAGAAATTTACAATAGATATCAAATGTTGTCCGGATCCGTATGTAATATGTAATGAACTGGAGACTTGTCCAGATGATAATTGGTTTGGCAACGCAGAGGATCGGTGCTGTATGGAAACTTGCGTTGAGGCAGAGAAATTATTTTTGGAACCGGAGAGCCAGGAAGTGAATATCGGAGAAAAAATTACGGCCAAGCTGAATATCCAGCGAGATGTTTTGGATTTGGACTCGATTGATGCTGTTTTAAAATTAGACAAATCAGATATTTTGAGTATTGCATCGACGGACATAGCTTTTGATACCAGAAGATCAAACGGTACGCCAACGGCTAGTGCCAGTGGTGGCAATATTACTATTAATATTCCTAAATATCAAAGAAGTAATACTACTTTGGCGAATTTGGCCACCTTGACATTCACGGCAGAGAATGAGGGAACGGTGACCATAACTTTTGATACAGCTGGCACAAAATTGAACTACATCACGTCTGGGGGAGCGACAACGAATCTTTTGTCAACCACCAATAGTGTGACCTACACAGTGACCAAGCGAAAAATAAGATTATCAAATCTGACGGTGTCACCGAGCTATAACAGTGTTGATTTTGGCTGGTCGACAATGCCTGGGGCGGTGTGTAATCTGACAATAGCCGGCACAACCCAGAGGGACACGGAGGGGGAAAATCATGATTTCCATTTCGGATCTTTGCAACCCAATACGACATATACGTATACGATAACTTGTACAAAAGAAGATTATGAAGATTATAGGTCAGACGGAACTTTTACGACCCTAGAAACCAAAGATTTGGTGATAAAAGAATTGAAACAAACTACCCTTACTTCATCAAGGGCGAGCGTCAGCTGGCTCACGGTAGGCGGGACGAATAATAATGCGGGGGATAGCTATCTGTGTTTCCGACAAGTCGGCAGTCATAGCTACAAGAGTAAGCGCAGCGATACCCAAACACAGAAACACGCTTTTGAGCTCTTGGGGCTGGAGGCCGGTCGAGAATATGAATTTTATGTCAGCTCGGCGACAGAAAGAAATGATCCGCGCGGTTTTTGTAAAGATGATCCGCCAGCTTGCGATCCGAGCGATCCGACCAAGTGCGCAATTTCGGCCAGGCAGACATTTAGGGTCCAAGCGGTGGAAGAGTCGTATGATGCCAATATAGTTTTGAAAGTGACCAAAGACCGGGTGTGCGACGAATGGTTGTATTGCAACGCGTCAGCAGAAGTTCTAAATACTCAAAAAAGTCCGGCGATATCAGAGGATCTTTGTTTTCAAGTGGGAGTGTGTGATAAATTGAGCTCGGGCGGCAGATGCGCCAATATTGTCGCTAGCTCTACGCCGACCAGGGTGACAAAAGAGAGTCCTGACCAGGTGGGGGATCTGAAAAATTATTCTGGCTATACCAAGGCAGGGATTGATTGGGGTAACCGGTGTCTGAATACCGGGATGATTTGCGCGGGGAACAGTGAATGCGGCAGTGGACCATTGGCCAAGTGCCAGACAGCGGTGGTCGAAGGCTACTACCCATATAGCGAGATGAGTGAAGTGGGCATCCCGATCCGGATAGGGAATGCCAATTTTGATGATGGCACGACAGAGCCATGGCAAAGCCACGGTGAGGCGATCATACAAATCGTCAAAGACGGTCGGACAAACAAGGTAATGAAGATCTCACCGATGAGCGGCAGCTATGACGGGGCAATAATAACCAACTTGACACGGAGTATAACAACTAGCAATCCCGACGCAAAATATATAATCAGCTTTAGAGCCAAGAGTGAAGATGATGCCGGCCAGAATATTTTGGTGGAGTTGGCCTACAAAAAGAAAGGTGATACTGATTATACTTATAAAAAATTCAAGTATTATGACCCGCAAGATCCGAATAGAACTGATACGACAGCCTTGAGTTTGGGGGTAGACTGGCAGGAATATGTGATGACTTTCTCACCGGCAGAAATAGCGAGGGATTTGGGGACGGAAGTAGTGCCAATGAGTCTGGTGATAGTAAGGGACAAGGGTAGTTTTTCCAGAAAAGAATTTTACATAGATAATATTTCCATGAGCTCGGTTTTGGAGACGGGCAGCCCGGCAAATTATATAGCCAGATCATGCCGCCTTTATCCAAACCAGAACGCTCCGGCTTGTGATTATTATGATCGGGACGCGAGCAAATATTACAAGGGTTGGAAGGGCTATTGTGTGGAAACCGATCCGGGATATCAAAATCCGGACAATAACATCCAGCCAATGTGCCTTTTGTGGTGGCCGGTAGATATTATTCAGGGTGAGTCCAATATATTCTCTTATTCCGAGGGAAGTACGACTGGCTACACAGGAAGACGACCATTGTACTATTGTCTGGAAGCGGCTGGCAATTATAAGCGCTTTGAAAATACTTGGGATAAGAATAATGGTTATGTATATAATGTAAACATGGATCTCGGGCTTGTAAATAATGATGTAATTTTTAAAGAATGGACAATGGCAGATGCATTTTTCCCTTCTTATCCTTATAAAGAGTTGCGTTTGGATGAGATAGAATTTATAAAAATTAAGCTAAGGTATCATTCTAATGAAGAGCAACACGGCGGAGGAAAGGACGATAATGCTAAAGGGGATAGTGAACACGAATTGATCTTGAGTCGAGCCAATAATTGGGGAGCATGGGTGCACCCATTTTTGGACGCCAATCCTCAATGCGCCGGGCCAAGTAATGATAGCTGGGAGGCAGCAAAACCTTATTTTAATACTCCAGCGAGTTGCCACAATTTATCAACTGGGACCGATGGGGGCGCAGATGATTGTGATTTGGCCGGAGTTAAATTTAAGTTTGAAAACAATGAATTCAAAAGTATTTCTGTTGGGTATTGTGATGATTCCCCGGGAAATGCTGATTTACACATAGACAACGTTACGTATTATTTGCGAGAGCCATGTCTGACCATCGCCAGGGTAGTGATGCCTGATGGGGAAAACGCAGCCTGGAATAGCCGGATTAACAGTCAGATAATCGCGGATACAAACTGGATTGGCTATACAAGAGGACAAGACTACGCGCCGTTTGGCTCGGCTCTAGTACCATCACCAGTAGCTGACCCGACCAAGTGGGTAGGTAGTGAGCCCTTGTATATTGAGCCGGCAGATACCTATAGCTTTAGTGAGCCTTATCAAGAGCGGGGTGGCAGTCCATATGGCGTTGTAGATTACACTAATGACAGGATATGTAGTAATGATTCTACTAAGACTTGTAAAAATAATCAGGATTGTCCAGTAACCGGCGGCGGCGGTCAGGTTGGTGATCTGGATTCTTTGTCAGCTAGCGGCGGGGAGTATTGTTTTCCAGGAAGTTATAATGGTACCCCAGGCAGTGATACCCGCGTTTATTGCAATGACACACAAGACTGTGTTGATAAGCTTGGCGGTGAGGTCGGTAATTATGTTTGTGGCGAGGTGACCAAGTGGCTAGGGCCGTCAGGGGAGCAGTTCGAACAATGCGGAAGCAGCGTTTATAATATGGCGACAGATAATAAACACTGCGTTATTTCTTTCACAACTTATGGCTCTTGTATTTTAAAGGATAATGATAGGAGTGTCGGGCAAGCAATCTGCGTTTCCGGCTCCAATATCGGGGAATCTTGCACTGAGGGGAGATCGGCCTGTGGACTGGTGAGCGAAACAAGCGACTACGGCGAATATGGCCGGTGCGTGGGGATGAAATTTCCAGAAGGAGCGAGCGTGGATAGCGTGCGGGAGAAATTAAAATCAGGCGGAATTGGCAATCTATCACAACTATTTGCCAAGTCTTATGGTATTTGGAAATGGCAGAAAGCTTCGACAACCAATCTTTATAAATATATAAGACAAGAAGCAGACGCCGATTGGAGCATAACAAACGATATGCGCTTTGGCCAAATGCCCAAAGTGTATGGCATCACAGTAAATGGCGGCGGCAGCGAGAGCCCAAGCAGCTATATAATAAAACAAGGCCCAGCGGTTTTGAGATTTTCATCCTGGGTGAATATGGATCAACAGCCTTTGGTGCGCTACACGGTGGACTGGGGCGATGGCACGGTAGTGACCGAGTCAGGTTTACAGATCACTCCGCGTAGTCATGTGGTGGTACATTATTATAGATATGACGATGATTGTGATAATAATGGAAGCGGTTATTGTGTTTTCCAGCCAAAAATTCAGATAGAAGATAACTGGGGCAGGTGCAACGTAGCGAGCGATTGCTCGGCCAATGCTTGGAATATTTTTGGCAGTGAATCCCAAAATACCGGCGTCAGGGTGTATAAAGATGAAGTGACTTTTCCTGTTTCTATGATGAGAGTAGCGCCGGCAGAATTAAATTTCTACAACAATATCCAGGAAAGAGCAGGTGAGGGAGCGATGCTATATTTACCATTCACCAAGTATTTTGAAATTACAAACAGCAGCACGGTGGGCAGTGATCTGACCTGGAAGATAGATAAAAATAGTATCACCGGATTCCTCCGCGATTATTTGAACGATCCCGACGGCAGCGGTCCGCAGACATTATCAGCCAGGATCAGCTCCTATGGGGGGATTTTGTCGCCGGGTGAGACAGTGAGAGTGGGGGTGACTATTTATGGCAGCAGGGAAACCGCCGATGAGGTGAAATTGACATCAGATATTACAGTGATCAATGTAAATGATTCCAGCAAACCAGGGACGGTTAAAGTGAATTTGACGACGAGGAAATAAACGGATAAAAGTGAGGATAAGGATTATAGTATTAAGATAAAAAATATGAATGGTGATCAAGTGGCTGAAGATCGAGAAAGACAAACAGCACAGCAAGAGGAATATAAAGAGCGGCTCATGCAGGATAGAGCTAGACAGAATTATGTTGGAGGCAATATTGGTGCTAGCTCGGCAAATATTGGGCGGGAGGCAGGGAAATTGGCGGATAAGGAAACATTTAAAAAGTTTGAGGGGGCGTTGGGTAAGGGAGCTGGAAAAATAAAAGTGCAGGAACATAGTATGGGCGGTTGGATGATAGGACTTTGTTTGGCTGTGGCCAAGGACTTGTTGGATATGAGTACAGTGGAAGCATTATCAGGACTTGATTGGGTATTAGATATAATGCTGGGAATAGGATTATTCTTTTTATTCGGAAAAAGTATTAAGGCTGGGAGAAAACTGATTTTTAGTCTGGGTACGACAATACTTGAGGCAATACCGGGTGTGGGATTTTTGCCCTCTTGGACTCTGTCTGTGGCATACTTGTATTTTAAGAGTAAGCAAGAAGAGGAGTAGGGAAAAGGGCAAAATTCAAAAGTCAAAAGTCAAAAGTAAGGAAGAATAATTATAAGGCAAAATTCAAAAACCGTGTCAATCAGCAAACAAGATACCCCTCTGTCTCGTCCCGCAAAATGCCAAGCGGGACGAGCCACCTCCCCTTGGTAAGGGGAGGACGGGACCTAGGGTTGGTTCAATTTTGTAAATTGAACTGCGGATTTGTAGGATAAAATAAGAGTGATATAAAAAACAAAGGTTCAGATTGCAAATCTGAACCAACTAGATAATTTTTGATTTATTATCAGATGACCAAATTTTTCAAAAAATACAAAAAGATTATATTGCTACTGGCCGTGGTGGCGACTTTTGGTTTGGTCAGGATGGCTCTGGCGGCTGAGGGCTGCGCAAAGGGTGATATTGTTTTGCAGGTGTGGATGCCAGGGGTCGGTTGGTGCGTCAAGGGTTTTCCTGAATATCTGCAGGCGATTTACAATTTATTTGTAGGCATTTCCGGGATTCTAGCGGTGATCATGATCATGTTTGGCGGATTTCAATGGTTGATCGCTGGTGGCAACCCAACCAAGATTTCCGGGGCCAAGACGCAGATTTTGTCAGCAATGGCAGGGCTGACACTACTTTTGGCCAGCTATACGATTTTAAATGTGATCAATCCGGAGTTGACGACACTGGGGCTGACAAATCCGGCGGAACTGGCGGGTCGTGACTATACCGGTTTTGCTTCTGCAGCAAATTATTGTCCGACCGAAGGGATCAGTGACGGCTATGTAGATACCAAGGGCGGGGGAGTGGCTGTATCAGCAGATCAGACCGTTTGCGGGCATGATTATTCTGTAAAATCAGGAGCAGAAACCTTTTATTGTTCAGGTAAGAAATGCGAAGGACTGGGTAGATATTGCTATCAGCGGGTCTGCGTGGAGGGTCAGTGGATGGGGGCAATATCATGTGCTAGCACCAACAAGAAGTGTGTTGACGACGTGCAATTAAAGTTATTATGTGAAATTAATGAAGGAAAGGATCAATATGAAATTATTGAAATGGGTGGTATGGGTTTTGGATCGGGCGGCACAGAGGAAAGAGCTAGCGAATACGTGTTGTCTAATGTTAATCGTACTTTGACTATTTGTGAAATACATCATCAGGCTCAAAAAGGTAAGACCATGGGACTATATGTGCAGGTTGAAGTAAAATCAGAAAGTGATGTTTGGCGTGGGCTGAAATCAATCGGAAGCGGTAATTCTTGGACGGGGAGTGACGCCCTGGGCGGACTTTTCAATAAGGAACCAGATGATTATACCAAAGAAGAGTGGAAAATGATTATAGACAACAAAGAATTAATGCCAGTAGATGTTTTGAAGGATGAATTTATACCGGTAGTATATAATATAAATGTTGGAGATACTTTGCGCTATAAAAATCCAGATTAAAGTGTAGTTGATTAATAATTTATAAGAGCAGATGTTAAAGATTTGGAGTAATAATAAAATAAAATTGGTGAGCCTGTTTTTATTGCTTGGAGCAGGGATTTTTGGCGTGGCACAGCCGGTTGGGGCGGGTATTTGGGATGCAATAGTTGGTACACCGACTGGCATTTTATTTATGATAGTATCTTGGCTTATTTATATCCCAATTTATTTTGTCGGTTTTGTGATAAGCAGTCTGTTAATGCCCCTGATGATTGTGGTGGCGAACTATAATGAATTTATTCAGCAGCCGGGAGTAACGATTGGTTGGACGATGGTCAGAGATCTGGCCAATATGTTTATTGTGGCCGGCATTTTGTTGATTGCCATTGGGACATTATTAAACATAGAAACCTATAGCTATAAAAAACTTTTGCCAAAATTGATTTTGGGGGCGATTGCTATAAATTTTTCCAAGATGATTGTCGGGCTTTTGATAGATATCAGCCAAGTGATCACTTTGACTTTTGTTCACGCCTTTTCCAAGATAGCGGCTGGTAATTTGATATATGCCATTGGTCTGGATAAAATTTTGTCCATGTCTGCTGCGCCTAGTATGATAGTGAGCGGCATACCAGCTCAACTAGCATTGATTGGCTCCTTGCTTTTGGGGGTTATAATGTTGGTAATAACAGCGGCGGTATTACTTGTTTTAGTGGCGTTTTTTGTCGGCCGCATAATAACAATTTGGATTTCAATCGTGCTTTCACCATTACTTTTTGTCGGGTCAATGCTGCCGGGGGTTGGCAAGTTTACCGGCCAGATATGGCAGAATCTTTCCAAACAACTGGTAGCTGGGCCGATGTTGGCATTTTTTCTCTGGCTATCTTTCACGATTTTGAGTGTAACTACAGCGGGCGGCATGTCGGCTCAGTTTGATAGTAGTCTTTTGGGGTATTCAAAAGATGATATCAATATATTTTTTAGTCAATTTGGATCAGTGGGTACTATATTGAATTTTATTTTAGTGATTGGACTTTTGATGGCGTCTCTCATGATGGCTTCGCAGTTGGGCGCAGCCGGGGGAAAACTGGCGGGGAATTTGATGGGCGGATTGCAGAAAGCAGGGAAAGCGATGGTGAAGACACCACTTTTGGGGGCTGGTCGAAAGCTGGATAAGTGGTCAATAGGTGCCCAGAAAGGCATGGGAATTGAGAAACCAATTAGTATGCGGCCGTCAATAATAAA
>JAKLID010000090.1 GCA_022709795.1 Patescibacteria group bacterium
AGGCAATATTGAGTTTCGTTTGGAGAAGAATGATGTCATTGTTCAGCAGGGCAATACTAGGGATATGATTTTTAGTTTCGATGAACTTATCGACTATGTTTCTAGGTTTGTAACATTCCGTATAGGCGATTATATGTATACAGGTACCCCTGCTGGAGTTGGTCCTGTTCAGGTTGGCGATAGGCTAAAAGGGTATTTGAACAACAGGCTAATGTTCGATTTCTTTGTTCGATAGAGTTTGTGTAGAATTGATTGTCACCCTGAACTTGTTTCAGGGTCTTTTTTTGACTAAGAGATTCCGAAACAAGTTCGGAATGACATTGAGCAAGCAATACTATCTCTCTTTCAATTTTTCTGCGGCTGATTGTCCCGCCAACCAACCTGTTGAAAATGCAATTTGTAGGTTGTAACCACCAGTATTGCCCGATAAATCGATAACCTCTCCTGCAAAGTAAAGTCCATCAACTAGTTTTGAGGCCATTGTTTTGCTATCTATCTCATTTAGATTGATACCACCTGCGGTTATAATGGCTTCGTTCCAATCTCTATGTCCACGCATATTTAGGTTGAAACCTTTGAGCATATTTATCAGT
>JAKLID010000091.1 GCA_022709795.1 Patescibacteria group bacterium
AGATTCAAGAGAAAGTGGAATTCTATAAAGAATTGATAAATCACGAGCGAGACCGTAGTAGCCAAGACAATCTCCCCGATTAACTTTAATATCTAAATCGAATACTATTTCATCGTCAATTTTTTCAAAATAATTAGTGAAGTGACCAATCATAGTCAGGTCATCACGAAGTTTTTCGGGACTTACCGATAAATCAGGAAGAAATTTTTTAAGCTCGGAATAGATTAATTTCATGCTAAATAACCAAGAAACAATAAACAAACCAAAGAAAATATTTTTGTAATTTTTGTAATTGGGTATTGAAATTTGTTTGTTTCTTGAAATTTGGTGATTGGTTATTATCATAGTTTATTTGGTTTGTAGGCTAAATTTCCACCCCGAAGAGTGCGAATATCTTTAATATTATTTTGAGCCATAGTCCAGCGGTCTAGCCCCATGCCAAAGGCAAAACCGGACCAGATTTTTGGATCAATTCCAGCTGCTTTTAAAACATGGGGATGAATCATGCCACTACCTCCCATTTCAATCCAGCCAGCGTATTTACATAGGGGACAGCCTTTGCCG
>JAKLID010000092.1 GCA_022709795.1 Patescibacteria group bacterium
TTACGAATTTTTTCTTTGGCTGAGAATTGAAATAAAAAAACCTTTGGTAATTGGCCAAAGGTTTTTTATTTTCCCAAACTTGTCTACTCACTTCCTCCCCCTTGGCAAGGGGGAGGTGCAGCCCGCCTCGACTCGCGTCGACGCGAGGCGGGGAGGGGGTCTGACTATTTTAAAAACAAAGCTAAATTTTAAAAAACAGATTAAAGGTAATTGAAATATTTGGATATTTAAAATTGTTTTACCCGCCTCGCGTCGACGCGAGTCGAGGCGGGCAAATATACAAACAAAAAATTCCAAATAACAAATTCCAAATCTCAAATAAATCTCAAATTTCAAATAACAAAAGGATTAATTTTTATAATTTGTGATTTGTAATTTATTTAGTGCTTGTGATTTGAGATTTGTAATTTTTATTCATAAATTTACCCGCCTCGACTCGCGTCGAAATAATTTGTATTTGTAGAAGATAAAATCATTTTTTGTAATAAATAAAATTATGATAAAATTCACTCCCTTAAAAAATTTAATCAGAAAAGACACGGTGACCAAGGCGAT
>JAKLID010000093.1:0-309 GCA_022709795.1 Patescibacteria group bacterium
CATGACAATGAAGGCACCCTCAGGTGCCTGCTCTGCCCCCATCTCTGCCTTATCAGACCTGATAAACGGGGAATATGTGGCGCAAGGGAAAACCGCAACGGCGAAGTGCAGCTTGTTACTGCCGGCGTGATTTCCGGATATGCAGTCGATCCGATTGAGAAAAAACCGCTTTATCATTTTCATCCCGGATCTTCAATATTGTCTGTGGGATCCTACGGATGCAACCTCAGATGCGATTACTGCCAGAACTATCACATTTCACAAAACTCAGATACGGGAGGATCCCGTACGCTTGAACCTGAAGAACTG
>JAKLID010000093.1:319-554 GCA_022709795.1 Patescibacteria group bacterium
GCAGCTTCACTTCCCGGCAATATAGGCATTGCATATACATATAATGAACCGGTTATCTGGTACGAGTATGTTGCCTCATGCGCCAGGCTCGCTTCACGCGAAGGGCTGGTGAATGTAATGGTCTCAAACGGATACATAATGCCGGACCCGCTGAGGGAGATGACTGAATTCATCGATGCATTCAACATCGACCTGAAGTCGTTCAGCAACGATTATTACCGGCATTATACCGGTG
>JAKLID010000094.1 GCA_022709795.1 Patescibacteria group bacterium
TCATCCGCATGCACGAGCGCCTCGAGCGCCCGGAGATGCTGATCGGCTCGACCTACAAGATCAAGACGCCGGTGTCGGATCACGCGATGTACGTGACCATCAACGACATCGTGCTGAACGAAGGCACCCGGCACGAGCAGCGCCGGCCGTTCGAGATCTTCATCAACTCGAAGAACCTCGATCACTTCCAGTGGATCGTGGCGCTGACGCGGATCATCTCGGCGGTGTTCCGCAAGGGCGGCGACGTGACGTTCCTGGTCGAGGAGCTGAAGGCCGTGTTCGACCCGCGCGGCGGCTACTGGCAGTCGGGCGGCAAGTTCATGCCCTCGATCATCGCCGAGCTCGGCCACGTGATCGAGAAGCACCTGCAGATGATCGGCCTGCTGCGCGATCCCGAGATGGACGAGCACCGCAAGAAGCTGATCGAGGAGAAGCGCACCCAGTACGAGGCGCAGCAGAAGCAGCAGGACGCGTTCGCGAAGAGCCACTACCCGCAGGGCGCGCAGCTCTGCTCGAAGTGCAGCACCGCG
>JAKLID010000095.1 GCA_022709795.1 Patescibacteria group bacterium
CGTCTCTCCCTCTACCTTCGGCGGCTGCTTGACCGTCAGAACTTCATTATGCTGTACCACCAAATCATCGCCTGGCAGCTCTTCTAGTTGGCCATTTTTGAGCAACTTGAAAAAACCATCTTTGGTTTTGACCACTATGCCGTCTTGTAAATCATTATTGAGCATGGTGCTAATAGCTTTAGTTTACTCTCTTCTTAATTATAGCAGAGATGGGGATAATTTTAAATTCTGAATTAATTTTCAATTTTTAATTTTCAATTCATCCCGTTGGTTCAATCGTCCCTGCCTACCGGCAGGCAGGCTTCGATTGAACCTAAACCTGCGTTGGCTCCAAGTAGTTAGTTGGCTCCAAGTTGTACTTGGAGCCTGATGCTCCCTTACTAGCCGCTGCTCTAATCTACCACAACCGGTCAACCGCTATCATACTATTATCATTTAAAATATAATTTCTAGCTGATGAGTAAAGCCAATCTTCTGGTTTTGCCACATAACCTTTCCGTACTGGATTATCATGAAGATAATTG
>JAKLID010000096.1 GCA_022709795.1 Patescibacteria group bacterium
TTTGTTTCGCGCGCTGCAGCTTCGAGCCAGCGATATTCACGTTCATCCTTATGAGAGCAAGCTCCAGATACGGTATCGTATCGACGGTATTTTGCATACTTCCTTAACCCTGCCCAAGAGCATCCATAACGCTATTATCGCTCGCGTCAAGGTTTTGGCTAAATTGAAATTAGATGAAACTCGGGTGCCTCAGGATGGCCGCATCCGGCTGCTTATCAATAATAGGGAAATCGATTTTCGTATTTCTACCCTGCCTTTAGCCAGCCAAGAAAAAGTGGTGATGAGAATCTTGGATACAGTGAAGGGTGCCCCGACCTTAGAAGATTTGGGTTTTAACAAAATCGCCTTAAATTCTATTTTAGAGGGAATCAAAAAAACCAATGGTATCTTCCTGGTCACCGGTCCGACCGGTTCAGGTAAGACTACTACTTTATACGCCCTCATGAATATCTTAAATAAGGAAGGGGTAAATATCTCCACCTTGGAAGATCCAGTCGAATACGAACTTAAAGGCGTTAAC
>JAKLID010000097.1 GCA_022709795.1 Patescibacteria group bacterium
ACGACGAATGACGCGATACCGGTGTCAGGAGCCGTCATTCCGGGTGCGCGATGCGCACGACGCGCAGGCGGGAATCCGGAGGGCGACCACGCGGCGGCCATGGCGGATCTGGATAGATCGGACCCGACGGAGCGGGTCCCTCCAGGGTTTTCCCACCCATTGTTCTGAGGGCGACAGGAATCTCTTCAGCAGGGTGTTCTGGATTCCCGCTTCCGCGGGAATGACAGCGCGTTTTCTTCGGGTGGCCTGAGAGGGTTGGGGATGGCGACGGGCGGGCGCGTGGACGCCATGTGCGCAATTATTGCACGGTGCGTCGCGAGCGGAATGATGCGATGAGGAGAAGGCCCACGCCTGCCGTAAGCGCTACATCGGCAACGTTGAACGTCCACCAGCGGACATTGCCGATACCGAGGTCGAAAAAATCGATCACGTGACCCAGCAGGAGACGATCGCCAAGGTTTCCGACGGCGCCGCCAAGGATAAGGCCATACCCCGCCTGCTCAAGCCTTCTGGACGGG
>JAKLID010000098.1 GCA_022709795.1 Patescibacteria group bacterium
TTCCTTTTGCAAAGCAAAATTTTTCCTTTTTGAAAAATGAAACCTCTAGCAATAAATTCTACATTTTTTTTCATATATTTTTTATAAATTGTTTTAATGTCGGGGTATGGAGAGTTGAACTCCAGCTACAAGACCCCCAGCCTTGCGTACTACCGTTATACTATACCCCGATTTTTGTTTCTAACGAGATATGCCCCGATATAATTCAAGCATAACAGAACTTAGGCAATAAAAAAAGCAGAATTTTATTTTCAAAATCCTGCTATTTTTGTTTGCAAACATGAAAGATCATATTTGCCAAGTTGTGTGAGGAACAAAATATGGTCCCTTCTCACTACGCTTTTTTGGAGAATTATTTTTAATTTCTCCCTTGCCGCCTTCAGTCTGTGCCGGCAAAACTCCACGACAAATGTCACAAGTGTTCGGATTGACGCAAAAATGATCGCTTAAACTTTTTTCATTAATCATTTCTTCCCTCCTTCTCAAACTCAAGTTAAATGCAATACTGATAAAATA
>JAKLID010000099.1 GCA_022709795.1 Patescibacteria group bacterium
TCTCAGCTTCTGACAGTGGTGTTTACGATGCCACAACCAGACAGATCGTCTGGCAATTGGGCGACAAGCAGAATGGCGATAACGGCACCTTGACGGTAGTCGTCTCAACCAATGCTAGTACGCTTTCTAATGGCGAAACAATCACTAACAACGTGGAAATCAGAAGCGGTGTCAAAACCGATACTGCGACAGCCAATACCACAGTGAATAAAGGTGGGAGCACTGATCACAATGTCAATATTGAGAAATCAGCGCCAGCCAGTATCAACGCTGGTGATGGTATCACCTATACATTGACTTGGAGTGTGACGGGCAATGAAACCGCCCCAGACGTGACGGTGACTGATACCTTGCCAAGCAACGTGACATTTGTCTCAGCTTCCAATGGTGGTACTTATGATGACGTAACCAGAAAAATTACCTGGTTACTCGGCGATAAACAACCGGGTGACAGCGGTACCCTGACAGTAGAGGTGTCTACTGAGGCCGCTTCTTTGACTG